>JBCDGG010000102.1:0-20123 GCA_038757905.1 Pseudomonadota bacterium
CATCGCCGAAAGGAGGCCAGCACCGCGCGGGCGGGTCGACGGCAGGAGGGGGCGGCGCTCGGTCACTGGGGGTCTTCCGTCGCGATTGGGCTTGGTCCGGGCACGTATACCAGCCGGACGCCGCCGTTGAAAAGGAGGCGGCCTGCCTCGGACCCGCCTTCGGTTTCGACGACGCGCATCGTACCCGCCTCCAGCGAGACGCCCGGCCCGGTGAGGCGGACGGGCCCCGGGCTTTCGGCCTGCGCTCCGTCGAAGGTGGAGACGATGCGCTCGCTTTCGATCTCGTAGCCGTCGGAGGTGCGGATGCGGACGGCGCCGTTGAACTCCACCTCCCGGTCGGGGCGGGTGAGGCGCGCGGTGTCGGATGTCAGCACGATCTCTCGGGTGCCGGCGATGTCGAGCGTGGCGCGCAATCCTTCCAGATCGACGACGGCATAATCTGCGGCGCGCGGGATCGCGGTGTCTGCGGTCACCGTCAGGGGGCCATCCTCCGTCATGGCCGAAAAGGTCGACCCCTGCATGCGGCCGTCCGCGGCGATCTCGCCCGAAAGGCGGCCCGTCAGCTCGCTTTCGGGGACGCGGGCCAGAAGAAAAAGCGTGGACAGAAGCCCGAGGGCCGCGAGCGGCAGCAGCACCTTCAGGGTCGCGACCAACCTGGAATAGAGAAGATCCGCTTGGGCCATGGCCCGGCCTATACCACGCCGGCGCGCAGGCAGTCGTGGATATGAATCAGGCCCTCCGGCCGCCCGTCCCCCGTCTCGCTCAAGGCAAAGAGCGTCGTGATCTTGCGCGCGTTCATCTGCGCCAGGGCTTCCTCGGCCAGGGCGCCGGGCGAAATCGTCAGAGGGCGGTGCGTCATGACTTCCCCAGCCGTCCGCTCCATCAGGCCGTCCATATGGCGGCGCAGGTCGCCATCGGTGACGATGCCGACAAGGCGACCTGCGTCGTCCGTCACCCCGACCACCCCGAAGCCCTTCGACGACATCTCGACCAGAGCATTGCCCATGGCGCTTGCGGCCGGGAGGAGCGGCATCTTCGATCCCTTGTGCATAAGGTCGGCCACGCGGGCCAGCTGCGCGCCCAGCCGTCCGCCGGGGTGAAACTCGCGAAACTTCTCCGGCGTGAACCGGCGGTGCTCCATCAGCGCGACGGCGAGCGCGTCCCCCAGGGCCAGTGTCATCGTGGTGGACGTGGTGGGCACAATCCCGGTCCCGCAGGCTTCCTGTGCCTTCGGCAGCAGGATGGAAACGTCGGCCTGCGCCAGCAGAGTCGACCCCGCGCGCCCCGCGACGCCGATCAGCGGAATGGCGAAGCGGCGGGTATAGGCGATGACATCGGCCAGCTCCGGCGTTTCGCCGGAATTCGACAGCAAGAGGGCCACGTCGCCCGTCGCCATCATGCCCAGATCGCCATGGCTGGCCTCGGCGGGGTGGACGAAATGCGCCGGCGTGCCGGTAGAGGCGAAGGTCGCCGCGATCTTGCGCGCGATGTGGCCCGATTTACCCATCCCGGAGACGATCACGCGCCCCCGTGCCGCGAGCAACAGCGCGGCGGCATCGGTAAAGCTGGGCCCGAGACTGCGTGTCAGGCGCGCCAGAGCATCCGCCTCGCGCGACACGACCCGGCGCGCGGTGCTCAGCAGGGCTTCAGGGTCTGGGCGGTCGGACATGGGCGGCGCCACCCGTCAGTGCGAGAAAATGTCGACCTCGGGCCAGCCGGCGATGTCGAGGACGGCCCGATGCGGCAGAAAGTCAAAGCAGGCCTGGGCCAGCGCCATCCGGCCCTCGCGCTGCAGACGCCGGTTCAGCTCGTCGCGCAGCCGATGCAGGTACAGCACGTCCGAGGCGGCGTAGGCTTGCTGCGCTTCTGTGAGGGTATCCGCGCCCCAGTCCGAACTTTGCTGCTGCTTGGAGATGTCGACGTCGATCAGCTCCTGACACAGGTTCTTCAGCCCATGCCGGTCGGTATAGGTGCGCACCAGCTTGGAGGCGATCTTGGTACAGTAGACCGGCGCCGTCAGAACCCCGAGCGCATGGTACATCAGCGCGATGTCGAACCGGCCGTAGTGGAACAGCTTCAGCACGTCGGGATCGGACAGCAGCGCGGCAAGATTGGGCGCCTCTATCTGGCCGAGCGCGATCTGCACCAGATGCGCGTCGTCGTCGCCCGCCGACAGCTGGACGACGCACAGCCGGTCCCGGTGCGGGTAGAGCCCCATCGCCTCGCAATCCACGGCGACGGTCGTGCCGAGGTCGAGCCCGGTGGGGAGGTCTCCCTTGTGGAGGTGAATAGCCATTTTGCGTGGCGCTCCCGTCGTTGTGTCCGCCCCTTTGGGGTGATCCTCGCGCGGCGGGCGGGGCGTTGGCCGCCCCCTCTGTCACCGCAACCGCGATCCGGTGTCAACCGGGGAGCGGCCCCGATGCTGCTACGGCAGCCCGTGCATGGCGTGGCGGGTCAGAGCACCAGATCGAGAGAGGACAGCGCGCCGACGCTCAAGCCGGCGAGGCGGATCTCCGGCCCGGTCTCGAAGTCGAGCACGAGGGCCCCGGCCTCGTCCTTTGCCGCCGCCTCGACGGCGCCGGGCCCGGAGAGGCCGAGATCGGACAGGTCGAGCGTGTCGTCGAGCGGCGCGAAGTCCAGGATGTCGGCATGGCTGGCATCGCGGTCGACGCGGAACGTGTCGCGGCCGGACTCGCCTTTGAGCAGCGCCGCGCCCGGCCCGGTGTCGAGCAAGTCGTCTCCGCTTCCGCCGGTCAGGGTGTCATCGCCTGTGCCGCCGCGCAGCGTGTCGGCGTCATTGCCGCCGAAAAGGGCGTCGTTCCCGTCGCCCCCGTCGAGACTGTCGAGGCCGCCGCTGCCGCGCAGCGCGTCGTCGTCGTTGCCGCCCAGCAGCGTGTCGTTGCCGCTGTTGCCTCGGATGTCGTCCGCCCCGCTGCCGCCCGCGATCAGATCGTCGCCGCCGTCGCCCTCAAGGCTGTCGTTGCCACCGTCGCCGCGCAGATCGTCGTTGCCGTCCCCGCCGGAGAGGCTGTCGTCGCCGCCGCGCCCTGACAGGAGATCGTCGCCCGCGCCGCCGCTCAACGTGTCGGTGCCGCCGCCGCCGCGCAGGTCGTCCTGCCCGTTGCCCCCCTCAAGGCTGTTGTCGCCGCCGCCCCCGTCCAGCAGATCGGCCCCGCCGCCGCCGTTCAGGGTGTCGTTGCCGTTGCCGCCGAAGATCTGATCCCGGCCCGCGCCGCCGAAGATCGTGTTCGGCCCGTTGCCGCCATCGAGCGTGTCGTGTCCGGCATTGCCGAAGATCGTGTCGGCCCCGCCGTTCCCTGCGACGGTGTCGTCTCCGTCGCCGCCCTCGATCTCGTCGGGGCCGCCGCCGGCGGTCAGCGTGTCGTTGCCCGCGCCACCCTCAAGCGTGTCGGAGCCGCCTCCGGCGACGATCACGTCGGCCCCGTTTTCGCCTGCAAGGCTATTGTTGCCCTCGCCCCCGTCGAGCGTGTCCGCGCCGCCGCCGCCGCGCAGCGTGTCCGCCGCGTTCTTGCCGAAGATCACGTCACGCCCCGCTCCGCCCGCGATCCAGTTCGCGCCGTTGCCCCCGTCGAGCGTGTCGTTGCCGTCGTCTCCGAAGATCGTATCGGCCCCGCCATTGCCTTCGACGAGGTCGTCTCCTGGGCCACCGGCAATTGTGTCCTTTCCGGCCTCGCCGAGAAGATGATCGTCTCCCCAATCGCCGTGCAGCGCGTCGTTGCCGTCGCCGCCCATGATGCTGTCGGCGTTGCCGCGTCCGAAGACGGTGTCATCGGCGCCGCCGCCGTCGAGCGTGTCGCGGTCCGAACCGCCGAAGATCTGGTCGGCGTCGGCCTCGCCGGAAATGACGTTCTGCCCCGCGCCGCCGTCGATCATGTCGGCCCCGTCGCCGCCGAACAGGGTGTCGGCGCCGGCGCTGCCGGTGATGCTGTCCTGCCCGTCGCCTCCGAAGGCGACGCGCGGGTCGCCGCCGTTCAAGGCAAAGGAATCGTTGCCCGGCGAGCCTGCGAACAAAGCGGGCGGGGCCGGAGCGAAGGCAAGCGTGCCCGCGATCTCTACGCCGATCACCGTGACGGAGACCGCCGACGGAGATGCGATCGGGACGGCAAAGGTCAGAACGCCCTCGCCCGGTGCGACGGTGGCCGACACATCGGCCTGGACGCGCAGAACCTGGGCGTCGCCCTCGCGCTCGGCGGTCTGCGTCAGGCTGCCCGCCACTGCGAGTGACGCGGTCGCAAGGTCGGCCCCGGGCGCATTTATGCGCAGGACGACCCCGATCAGGGGCGCGGCCAGGGCCGTGCCCTGGACGTTCAGCGAGATTGCCACCGCGTCCTCGCCGTAGCCGCCATCGAAGTCGAAGTCGGCCTGGACGTTGCCGTCGACGATGGTGAAGCCGATCGGCAGGTCGAGCGCTTCGAGATCCTCGCGCTCATACACGGTCGCGTTCCCGGCGATGTCGTAGACGGTGACGGAGAACAGCACGATGTCTCCGGGCGGGGTGGCATCGTCGATCAGGACGGTGCGCGACAGCGGCCCGGCGGCCCAATCTTCCTCGCTGCTAGCATAGACGAGCCAGCGGTTGGCGGCGTCGTTGGTGCCCGATGCGGGGCGTTCGAAGGTCAGCCAGACCCCCTCGATCTCTGCGTCGTCGCTGGCGGCAACCGTGAAGCTGGTCTCGATCCCCTCGTCGGCGCCGGTCAGATCGATAATGCCGGGCAGGGTCAGCCCGGTCAGCTCCGGCGGTGCCGCGTCGGGGGTTGTGTCGGCGATCGTGAACCCGGTGGGCAGGCCGAGCGCTTGCAGATCCGTGGTGGAGTAGCTCGACGCGTTCCCGGCATCGTCGTAGACTGTGATGTCCGTCACGGTCACGGGCCCGACAGTGTTGAACCGGCTGATCGACAGATCGCGCGAGATGGGGGCTTGCGTGAAATCCTCGCCGAATTCCTCGCGCATGAGCCAGGTGGAGGTGGGGCCGGCGGACCCGATGATCGGCCGGTCGAAAGTGATCCAGACGGACGAGACGCCGCCCGCATCGCTTGCGGCGGCGCTGTAGGTGATGGTGGCGTCCCCCGCGCCAAGGTTGACCGTCGAGGGCAGGGTGAAACCGGTCAGCTCCGGGGGCAATACGTCCGACATGTGCAGTGCCCCGTTTGCCGAAGCGCCGCCTTGCTGGCAGGCCCCGATTTGTTCACCCTTTGTCCTGTCGTTATTGCGGCCGATTCGCTTAGAAATTGGTTAATGGGAGCCTTAGCGTCACGGCTGGAATAGCGGCCCGGGCGTGTCCTGCTGCGCCGTCCGGCGCTAGATCAGCGACGCCACCCAATCCGGGACGAGGCGGGTGGCGGGGCCCTGGCGGATCTCGTCGAAATGCGCGCTTGTCTCTGCCGGTTCGAGGTTCAGCTCCAGCGTCGCGGCCCCGTGCTCCGCGGCTTCCGCCACGAATCCGGCGGCGGGATAGACGGTTCCCGAGGTTCCGATGGAAACGAACAGGTCCGCCTCCCACAGGTGACGCAGGATCTCGTCCATTCCGTAGGGCATCTCGCCGAACCACACGACATCGGGCCGGGCGGCCGCGGCGCTGCAGGCCGGGCAGAGCGTCTCGGTCGACATCTCGCGCGGGGCGGGCCAGCGGTGGCCGCAGGCGGCGCAGAGGGCCTGAAGCAACTCCCCGTGCATGTGGTGCACCCTGCGATGGCCCGCCCGTTCATGCAGGTCGTCGATGTTCTGCGTGACAAGGATCAGGTCGCCCGCCCACCGGTCCTCCAACGCTGCCAGAGCGCGATGCGCTGCGTTCGGGTGGGCATCGAGGCAGTTGGCCCGCCGCGAATTGTAAAAGCCGTGCACGAGATCGGGGTTGCGGGCATAGCCCTGCGGGGTGGCGACATCCTCCAGGTCGTAGCGGTCCCAAAGCCCACCCACGTCGCGGAACGTGCCGAGCCCGCTTTCGGCCGACATGCCGGCGCCGGTGAGGATCACGATCTTCCTCATGCCGGGCGCGGGGCCGGTGGCGCGGTTTCGCGGATCTGATGCCAGGTCGGCAGCGGGTCCCCCTCGGCCGGTGTCGCGGCAAAGATGCCCCGCGCCACGGCGCGCGCCAGGCAGACAGACGCCGCATGGCCCAGCAGGATCGCGTCTTCGATCGGATCTGCGAGGGGAACAGCGCCCGTGGAGACGGCAAAAACGATGTCGCCGTCCACGGGGGTGTGAGCGGGCACGAGGGCCCGCGCCAGCCCGTCATGCGCGGCCGTCGCCAGACGCTGCGCCTCGGCCTGGGTCAGCGCGGCATCGGTAGCGACGATGGCAAGGGTCGTGGCGCCCCCCGGGTGCGGGCGGTCTTTCAGGCGGGGCGGCGAGGCCGGTTCTGGCGGCGCGCCGAAGCCGAGCCCGCCGAATTCGCCGCCGACCTCGAACGGTGCGGCCCAGAAATGCGGCCCATCTCCCACCAGAGGGGAGCCGACCGCGTTCACCGCCGCGAGGGCCCCGAGCGTGTACCCGCCCACCCGGGACGAGGCGGAGCCGAGCCCGCCTTTGACGGTGGCAGTCAGCGCGCCGGTGCCGGCGCCGCACGAGCCGAGCGCGAAGGATGGTCCCGCCTCCGCAAAGGCCATGCGCCCAAGCTCCGCATAGGGGCTGTCCTGCCAATCCTTCGCGCCGCCATTCTTCAGGTCGAACAGGATCGCCGCGGGCACGATCGGAACGCGCAGGGCGGTGCCGTTCTGCGTGCCCGCCGGATAGCCGCGGCCCGCCGCGCGCAGCGCCGCCATGACGCCGGACGCCGCGTCGAGCCCGAAGGCGGAGCCTCCGGCGAGAACAAGCGCGTCGGCCTGCTGCACCAGCTTGTCGGGGGCGAGCAGATCCGTCTCGCGGGTGCCGGGCGCGCCGCCCATCACATGGGCCGCCGTCGTGAACGGGGCATCCGCGGTCAGAACGGTGACACCGGTCTTGATCCGGTCGTCGGACGCATGCCCGACGCGCAGACCGGCGACATCGGTGATGAGGTTGCGCGGACCCGGCCCGGTCGTCATGGGCGGTGCCGGTGCCCGGGATGGACGCCGAGACCGGTCATCATCCGCGTGGCGTCGGGCAAACGGCGGCCGGCCGGGATCGCCTCGGGAAAGATCAGGACGCAGGTGGTGGCGAGGCCCAAAGCGTCCTCCAGGGCTTCGGCGATGGGCGCGTCGAAGGCATGGGCGAGGCGGGCGCGCGGGTCCCCCATGATGACTTCCACCTCCGTCAGATCGAGGCCCGGCATTGCATCCTCAAGATGCGCGAAGACGATCGGCTGGGTGTCGAACGTACCGGCATAGACGGCGATGCGGGTCTCCTCCGTCGGCATCAGCGGGCTCCTTTCGCGGCGCGGGGTCGCGCGTGAACCGTCAGTGTGCCGGCGCGGTGACCGGATCGAGCAAGGTGCGGCCCCCGTCCACCGTGATGATCTGGCCGGTCATGAAGGCGGCCGCACCCGAGGCGAGAAACTGAACTGCTTCGGCCACCTCCGACGGTTTGGCGATGCGGGCCATGGGCGTATGGTCCTTGATATCGCTGCGATAGTCGACGTTTTCCTTCAACATATCCTTCAGCGAGGCCGACAGCACCGATCCGAATGCCACCGCGTTCACGCGGATCCGGTGCGGCGCCAGCGCGACGGCGAGCGAGCGGGTCATCTGGTCCAACGCGGCGGAGGACACCGAGTAACCCATGAGCGCGGGATGCGTGCGGCGCGCCGCGATGGAGGACAGGTTGATGATCGAGCCCACGGTCTGCGCTTCGCTGCCTTCTTCCTCGGCCTGCCGGATCATGCGCTTGGCAATCAGTTGCGAGAGCCGGAGCGCGGTCAGCACGTTTTGCTCCCACAGCATTTCCACGCCGTCATCCTCGGCCTCCAGCGGGGCGGAGGGCACGATCTGCCGCGAGGCGTTCACCAGAATGTCCACGCGCTCGAAATGGTCGAGCGTTGCGGACAGAAGATTGGCCACCGTCAGACGCTCGCGCAGATCGCCAGCAAAGCTCCACGCCTGCGCGCCCTCGGTCTTGGCGTCGACACCGGCGGCCTCGGCGGCATCGGCCAGCTCCTTCTCGAGCCGTTCCTCGTCCATATCGGCGAACATGACATTGGCACCCGCGGTGAGGAACTGCCGGGCGATGGCCAGCCCGACGCCATTCGCGGCTCCGGTGACGATGGCGGTTTTGCCAGAGATCGAGAATGACATGGGGCCTCTCGGATTGCGGACCGGGCTTGTCCTTTAGCGCAGTTCAGCGGCGGCTGCGAGAGCGGGACACCCGGCGCGGGCGCTGCGCGGCATAGAGCTTGTAGGCCGTCGGGCCCTCCAGCGGGCGCACGTCGTTGAAATGCTCCGTCAGCGCCGCCTCGTAGGGGAGATGGCGATTGGCCACGAGCCACAGCGTGCCGCGCGGTGCCAAAAGCTGCGCGGCGGTGGCGATGAAGGCCGCGCCGAGGGCGGGCGTCGCCGCGCGGCCGGAATGAAACGGCGGGTTGGTGACGACATGGTCGAACGGCTGCGCGTCCGACCAGCGCGTGGCATCCGCCCAGTGAAAGCGAGCCCGGGGGTCGGCGACGTTGCGGCGCGCGGCCTCCAGCGCCGCATGCTCGGCCTCGACGAGGGCGCATTCCTCCACCTCGGGCCGTTGCAGGACATGGTAGGCCAGATAGCCCCAACCGGCGCCCAGATCGGCCACGCGGCCCTTCAGCACGGCAGGCAGCGCCGCCGCCAGCGCAACGCTCCCCGGGTCCGGCGCATCGGCCGAGAACACGCCCGGGGCCGTCACCCAGCCGGAGGGCGTTTCCTGGGTGTCGGGAAGGATCCAGTCGGCCAGCGCCGCAGGGGGCGCGCTGACAGAGAAGCACTTGCCATGGGCCTTCGCGAAGGCGGCGCCTGTCTCCGTCCGAGCCCGAAGATCGCGCAACAGCGAGTCGACCCCATCTGTTTTTTGCCCGTCGACGATCACCGGGCCGCCATGGGCCACGGCGCGCGCGACAAGGTTGCGCGCGGCACTCTTGGCGCGCGGCAGGAAGACGATGGCGCCCGCGGCACTGTCCGGCGCATCGGTGCTTGCGCGGTGGCCGAGCGCGCTCCAATAGGCGTGATCCGGCGCATTGCCGTGCACGATCACGAGGCGCGAGGCGGGCAGAGCGCCCAGATCCGTCCCGGCCGGCGGGTTGTAGAGCGCGATATCGCCGCTCGCCGGCAGGTGCACGGCGCCGGTCTCAAGCGCGAGGGAGAGGCGGGACGCGGACATCGCAGTCCTCTAGCGCGTGCATGGAGCGGCGCCAAGGGTTCGAGGGAACCGGCCCAAGCGCAGGCCCGCTGGGCCGGATACCAATGGCCCAAGAATCGGGGGCGAGGACCGCGTCCACTTCAGAAGCGCCGCAGACCTATTCCTTTTCCATCGTGCATTGCAGCGGGTGCTGGTGGCGGCGGGCGAAGTCCATCACCTGGGCCACCTTCGTCTCCGCCACTTCGTGGCTAAAGACGCCGACCACGGCGACGCCCTTCTTGTGCACCACAAGCATCAGCTCGAAGGCCTGCGCGTGCGACATGCCGAAGAATCGCTCCAACACATGCACGACGAACTCCATCGGTGTGTAGTCGTCGTTCAGAAGGAGCACCTTGTAGAGCGGCGGCTTCTGCGTCTTCGGTTTAGTCTTGGCGATGACACCGGCTTCGCCCTCTGTCTGGTCGTTGTCGTCGGACGACAGGACGAATGGACTGGTTGGTCTCACGGCGGGGGCGCTCCCAGAAATCGGCTGCATTCAATTGACCGCGTGCACCTGTGGCGGGACGCTCGCGAACAATATAAAGGAGACGTCCGGTCTGAAAAGGGGCCGAGACAGCGCACAAGGAGTTTGTCCATGCTCGACCCATCCGTCGGCGCAGGGCTTTTGCCGTCGGACGCCTCGCTTCACATCACCACGGTGGGCTTCGACGCGGACGACACCCTCTGGCACAACGAGCGATTCTTCGCCCTCACACAGGACAGGTTTGCCGAGATCCTGTCCGATTATGCCGAGCGCGATCAGTTGGACGAACGCCTGCTCGCGGCGGAGAAGCGCAACCTTCATCGCTATGGCTATGGAATCAAAGGATTCGTTCTGTCGATGATCGAAACGGCGGTGCAGATCACCGAGGACCGCGTGCCCGCGCGCATCATTCACGACATTCTCGAAGCCGGGCATGAGATGCTGGCCCACCCGATCGAGCTTCTGCCCCATGCGCGCGAGGCCGTGGCGCAGATGGCAGCCTCGCATCGCAAGCTGATTCTCATCACCAAGGGCGATCTTCTGGATCAGGAGCGCAAGCTGGCCCAATCGGGCCTGGGCGATTTCTTCGATCGAATTGAAATCGTTTCAGAGAAGTCGCCCGAGACGTACCAGCGGATCTTCTCCGAGCATGGTGACGGCCCCGCCCGTGCGATCATGGTGGGCAACTCCATGAAGTCCGACATCCGTCCGACGTTGGAGGTTGGTGCCTGGGCGGCCCATGTCCCGTTCGAGCTGACATGGGCGCTGGAGCATGCCGAAACGCCGCAAGACCATCCCCGGTTCCGCACCCTCGATCATTTGGGCGATCTGATTCCGCTGGTGGATCGACTCGGATAAGGGGCCATGGGGCGCGGGCACAACAGCTCGGCATGGCGAACCGCCCGGCACGTCACGCAATACGCACCTCCTTGATGCCTCACGTCAGGCGGCGTTGCGTGGCTCAGCCGTCTCGCACGGCGCCCTCGTCGCCGCCCCCTACGCCCGTGTCGCGAAGCAAGAGCGCCTTCAGGCCGTCGGGAAAAAGGCGCGGCCCGCCGGGCCGGTCCAGATCGGCGAGGTCGTACCAGCGCGCCTCTCCCGACACGCCGTTGTCTTCGTGATAGGTCACGCTCTCAACGTCGGAGAATGTGGCGTCGAGGAAGAGGACGTCGCTGACGAAGACGATCTCGTGCCCTTCCATGCCTTCATGAACGAAGAAGTTCTCCATGGTGCGCACATCGCCGGACAGGGCGACGTCGATGCCGAGTTCCTCCTGAAACTCGCGCCGGAGCGCATCCGCCCACGCTTCGCGAAAGCGGACCTCGCCGCCGAGCGGGCGGACGCCCTTCAAGCGGCCTGCATCGTCGCACACCTCGGCCGCGAGCAGACGGCCCTCGCGCCAGTGCAGGCCGATGGCGATGACGCGGATACGTTGGCGGGGGCGCCAAGGGGGCATGGGCTCTCTTCCTGCCTGGGAACTCGCCGCGCGGCGCTTGCGGTACGGGCCTCGGGGGGTCCCGGGGCAGCCCGTATGGCTTTGCGCGGCGAAGCTGTAAAGGGGGCGGGCCCCTCCGCGTGGCCGAACATGGCGCGAGGCTCGGCCCAACTGCGGGAGATCTGGTGGCCAAGGGTGGATCGCGGGCCAGATCTTGCGGCGTTGCATGAATGTCGCCATCAAACGCGTTGAAAACTCGTTCTTTTCAGGTGCGGTGTGCGATGCTAGGCTAGCCGGAAATCATAAGCTGACCCCATTCAAAAAACCGGGGCGGCACGAGGCAAAAAATAGGCAGGCTCATGAGCATGGTCGATAAGCGGGGCGCGCGCGCTCCGTCGCTTCCCGTTATCCCGGTTTTGGTCGTATTGGTGCTGATCGTTCTGCTGGGCGCCTCCCTGCGGGCCGCGGCGGCCCCCTACGCGGCGATGGTGATGGATGCGCGAACGGGCGAGGTGCTGCACTCCCGCAACGCCGAAACGCGCCTGCACCCGGCCTCTCTGACCAAGATGATGACGCTCTACATTGCCTTCGAGGCGGTCGAAAACGGCGAGATCGGCCTCGACGACAAGGTGAAGATCTCCAAGAAGGCCGCGGCCGAAGTCCCGTCGAAGCTGGGTCTGCGGGCCGGTTCGCGCATCGAGCTGCGGTTCCTGATCCGGGCTGCCGCCATCAAGTCGGCAAATGACGCGGCCACCGCCATCGGCGAGGCGATCTCGGGCAGCGAAGCGGCTTTTGCCCGCCGGATGAACCGGACGGCCAAGGCTCTGGGCATGACGCGCACGACCTTCAAGAACGCGCACGGGTTGACGGAACAGGGCCATATGTCGACTGCGCGCGACATGACGGTGCTGGGGCGGCGTCTGTTCTATGACTATCCCGAATACTACAACCTGTTCTCGCGCCGCTCGACCTCGGCCAAGCTCGCCACCGTCTACAACACCAACCGCCGCTTCCTGAACGCCTATTCCGGCGCGGACGGGATCAAGACCGGATACACCCGCGCCGCGGGGTTCAACCTTGTGGCTTCGGCGGAGCGTGGATCGGAACGGATCATCACGACCGTCTTCGGGGGCAACTCCACCGCCAGCCGGAACGCAGAGGTCGCGCGGCTGATGGACATCGGGTTCAAGCGCGCGCCGCGCTACGCCAAGGTCCGCAAGCCCGCCCCGCCGAACTATGCGGCGCTGCCAAAAGAGCTGCAGCCCGATCCGGTGGACCCGTTGCGCTCCGGCAAGATCGTCCGCGTGGTCCGGGCGGTGCCGCAATCCATCCGCCCGAAGGCGCGCGCGGTGCCGCAGACGGCGCCGGATCTTCTGCTGGCCCTGGAGACTGGACTCGAGTCGGCGGCCGGCGATCCGGGCGCGGCCACGGCGCTCGACGAAGCCGTCGCACAGGCCGCCGCGCCGCAGGTCGAAGAGAGCGCGGGGACCGACGCGGATGCGGCCGGGGCCATGGCCGCCACCACAGCGCCGGCACCAAGGCCCGACGCCGTCGTTGCGGCCTCCGCCGTCGCGGCACCGTCGCAAGCGGCCGCACCCGCAGCCGCTTCGGCGACCGCCAATACGGCCAACGAGCTTGCCTCCGCCGCCATGAGCGCGGCAGAGGCCGTTGCACCGCGGGCGGTGTCATTCCTGCGCTCCTCGCCCACCCCGGCGCCCCGTCCGGAAGAAGCGAGCGCCGTCGCGCAGGGGCGGGATCGCCCGGTCACCGCCGCGCAGATCGTGGCAGCGGCGGATGCGTCGGCCGCAGCCAAGCAGGAGATCGTGGCCCGCGTCAGCACGTCCGGCGGGCGGCATTGGTCGATCTCTCTCGGCCGCTATTCGACGCGTTTCGCCGCCGAGAAGATCCTGCTGAAGACGGCTTTGGCCGAGATGTCCACGCTGGACGGCGCACTGCGCAAGGTCACGCGGGACGATCGCGGGTTCAATGCCCGCTTCGTTGGCCTGGACGAGACACAGGCCGCGCGCGCGTGCCTGCGTCTCGAAGCGCGCGGCACCGAATGTCTGGCCAGCGGCCCGAGCTGACACCCCGCGCGGTCAGCGCGGCTTGTCGTCATACTCCTCGTCGAGGATGCGTCGGGCGTCGCCTTCGGGGTCGTCGAACTGGTCGGTCTTCACCGCCCAGTAGAAGGCCGCGAGCCCCAATCCGCCGAGAAACAGCGCAATCGGTATGAGATAGGCCAGCACCTCCATCTCAGCGCACCCGCAAGGCGTTGAGGGAGACCGTGATCGACGAGGCCGACATCGCAAGCGCCGCAACCAGCGGCGTCGCAAAGCCTGCAATGGCGATCGGGACCGCAATCACATTGTACCAGGTCGCGATGTGGAAGTTCTCGCGGATCCGCTTCACCGCCCGGCGGGAGGTGGTCACGGCCTCCGAGACGGGCCCGATATCTTCGCCCAGGAGCACGATGTCTGAGGCCACGCGCGCCGCATCGAGGGCGCTGGCGGGCGAGATCGAGGCATGGGCAGCGGTGAGCGCCGCGGTATCGTTCAGCCCATCCCCGACGAAGAGCACGCGCGCACCGGCGCCCTGCAGTGCCGCGACGCGGGCCGCCTTGCCTTCCGGCAGCACCTCGGCCGTCCAGTCCTCGATCCCAAGATCGGCGGCAAACCGCGCGACGGCGGGGGCCGTGTCACCCGAGACCAGGGCCACGTGGAGCCCTGCCTCCCGGAGGCCCGCGATAGCCGCACGCGCGCCCGCACGCTGTTGATCGGTAAAGGAAAACGCAACCGGCGCGGCGCCATCGACGGCGAGCCATGTCGTGGTGACGTCGCGCGCCGGGGCGCCGACCCAGGCACCGCGACCCAGACGCACGCGCTGGCCCGCCACATGCGCCTCGGTCCCGTAGCCCGGCACTTCGCGGCGGTCCGTTACCTCGGCCGGCGCGACCCCCAGCCCGGCGATCGCCTCTGACAGGGACTGCGCCAAGGGGTGCGCGGAGCCCTCGGCCAAGGCCCGGGCAAGGGCGAGATCGGGGGCGGCGTAGCCGTCGAGGCTGGCCACCTGTGGCGCGCCGAGCGTCAGCGTGCCCGTCTTGTCGAAGAGCACCGTGTCCACCTCCGCCAGACGCTCCAGCGCGGTGCCGTCCTTGATCAGCATGCCCTTGCGGAAGAGCCGCCCGGAGGCGGCGGTGGTCACGGCTGGCACCGCGAGGCCGAGGGCGCAGGGGCAGGTGATGATCAGAACCGCCGCGGCGATGTTCAGGGCAAGCCGCAGATCGCCGGTATAGAGCCACCAGCCGAGCCCGGCCAGGGCAGACAGGATGTGCACGCCCGGCGCATAGAGCCCGGCCGCCCTGTCCGCCAGCGAAGTGTAGCGGTTCTTGGCGCTCTCCGCGACGGCCACGAGATCGGCCATCCGGTGCAGCGAGCTGTCCTTACCGGCCGCTGTCACACGCACCTCGAGCGGGCCGGTCAGATTCACCTCACCGGCGCTGACACGCTGGCCGGGGCCGGCAAAAACAGGCGCCGTTTCGCCGGTGAGCAGCCCCCTGTCGAGCTCCGAACTGCCGGACACGATCTCTCCGTCCACGGGCATCCGGCCGCCCGGACGGACGAGGACGATGTCGCCCGGGGCGATCTCGGCGAGCGCCACCTCCCGCGGTGTGCCCGCCTCGAGCAGCAGGGCGCGCGGCACTTCGAGCGCCGCCAGTTCCTCGGCCGCGGAGCGTGCGGCCGCGCGCGTCCGGTGATCCAGGTACCGCCCGCTCAGCAGAAAGAACGTGAGCGCGATGGCGGCATCGAAGTAGGCATGGTGGCCGGAATGGGCCGTTTCGTAGAGCGATGTGCCGATCGCCAGCACGATGGCCAGCGTAATCGGCACGTCCATGTTCAGCTTGCCGTGCTTCAGCGCCCCCCAGGCCGACACGTAGAAGGGCCGCCCTGAAAAAACGACCGCGGGGATCGCGATGGCCGCCGAGATCCAGTGGAACATGTCGCGGGTGGCATCCGTCGCGCCGGACCATACGGCCACCGACAACAGCATGACGTTCATGGCGGCGAAGCCCGCCACCGCCAGCCGCATCAAAAGGTCTCGCCCGGCCTTGTCGGTCTCTGTCATCGACAGAACGGACGCATCCAACTCGTGCGCCACGTAGCCCGCCCGCTCCAGCACGCCGATCAGATCGGCCGGGGCCACTCCGGGCTCGGTTTCCACCGTGACGCGCTTGAGCGTGAAGTTGACCCGGGCCGAGGTGACGCCCGGGGTAGCGTCGAGCGCCTTCTCGACCCCGTTGATACAAGCCGCACAGTGGATCTCGGGAAGCGACAGCATGATCCGCCCGGCTTCCTCGGCGGTGCGCGCCCGCGCGGCCGCAGCCCGTGCTGCCGGTGTCGCGGCGCAGGCCGGGCACGCCGACACGCCCAGGCCGGAGACGCCGCTATCGCGGTCGTCGTAGGGGTCGGTTGCCGCGTCCGTCATCGTCCCTCCACTGCCGGTCGCGCCGGGGTCCTATGGCGCCACCTGCGGGCGGCGCCGCTTTCCACCGGCGGACGATAGGCAAAAGCCATGGCGCAGGCCGCCGCGCCGATTGCCGCTACCGGACGTCGACGGGCACGCGGCGGCGGAACTCTGTCCCGTCGGGCGCGAGCGCGACGATCCGCACGTCCCAATTGCCGTCCGTCAGGACCATCGGCGTCCGGAAGGTCCCGAGCCGATAGGTGAAGTCCGGCGTCCGGTCGTCGTTCACATGGGTCGGCCGGCCCACTATGGCGTCGAGGGAGGCGACCTCGACCGGGTTGCCCGCGGCATCGGTGAACGCAATCGCCAGCACGCCATCGCGCACAGCGGCCTCCACATGCCAGCCGAGCGCTTCCTGCGCGGCGCGTCGTTCCTGGAAGGATTGGCTCGCCACGAAGCCGTTCTTGGCCTCGACCCCGGGAAACGTGCCCACGGCCTTGCTCGCCATGAAGAGGTTCACCGTGATAATGGTGCCGAAGAAGCTGAGGAAGATGGCCAGCACATGCCAGCCCTTAAGCTCCCAATGTCCTTCGTGCCCGCTCGTATCGCTCATCTCTATGCTCCCGTTCGCAAATACTGTGCTCGCGTCTTTCTCTCTTCCGTGCGCGCGTCTAGTTGCCGGCGATGTCTCTCCCGAAGAAGGTGCTGTCCTTGTAGACACGCTCCCCGTTCACGAGGTCTTCGACCCAGAACCGGATCTCCGTCCGGTGGCCCACTGCCGCGTCGCTCTTCGGCGTCGCCAGGACATAGACGCGCGTGAGCTGCGTCGTGTCGGCGGGGACCATGAAGCTCTCATACGGCGTGCCTTCAATCGCAACCCGCAGATCCGGCGGGGCCGTAAGCGAGACGCGGAACCGCCGATCCTCGCCATGCTTGTTCCGCAGCCGGATATCGTAGGTGTTACGGATCGTCCCGTCCGACATCGTCACGTAGACGGGGTTACGCTCCGGTGCGACGGTCATCGAGATATCTGGCCGCACGAACAAGGCCACCACCAGGCCGACACCGACCAACGACCACAACGTGGTGTATAGGATCGTGCGCGGCCTCAGAATGTGTTGCCACACAGGCTTCGGCGGCTGTCCGGAGCGCTCGCGGTCTTCATCCGAGAGGGCGATATAGTCGATCAGGCCGCGGTCCTTTCCGATCTTGGCCATGATCTCGTCGCAGGCGTCGATGCAGAGCGCGCAGGTGATGCACTCCAGCTGTTGCCCGTCGCGAATGTCGATCCCCATCGGGCAGACATTGACGCAGGCCATGCAGTCGATGCAGTCGCCCGGTCCGTCGGTGCGGCCCGCGCTGGCGTCGCCGGACAGCCGGCCTTCCCGCCCCTGGATGGGGGTTGCTGGGTAGACGGCCCCGCCCGGCCCGTTCTCCGGTCCGGCAAAGGCGGCGATGGGCGCGGCATCCTTCGTGGCCACGGCCTTGGCCCGCTTGCGGTGCCGGCCGCGCGGCTCGCCCCGCCATTCGCGGTAGCCGACGGTGATGGTGTCCTCGTCCATCATCGCCCCCTGGATCCGGGGCCAGGGACAGGCATAGATGCAGATCTGCTCGCGCGCGAAGCCGCCAAAGGCGAAGGTCGTTGCCGTCAGAATGGCGATGGTGGTGTAGGCTGCCGGATGTGCCGAGAATGTCAGCAGGTCGACGAGCAAGGTCGGCGCATCGGTGAAGTAGAACACCCAGGCGCCCCCCGTGGCCACCGCGATCAGGAGCCACAGAATGAACTTTGTCGTGCGAAGGCGGAACTTACGCAGGTCCATCTTCTCCTGCCGTTGCAACCGGATGCGCGCGTTCCGATCGCCTTCGACCCAGCGCTCCACGGCGATGAACAGGTCCGTCCACACGGTTTGCGGGCAGGCGTAGCCGCACCAGACGCGCCCGAGGGCAGAGGTGAACAGAAACAGGCCAAGGCCCGCCATGATCAGCAGGCCGGCCACGAAGTAGAACTCGTGCGGCCAGATCTCGATCCAGAAGAAGAAGAACCGCCTGTTCGCCAGGTCGACGAGCACCGCCTGATCGGGCAGGTTCGGCCCGCGGTCCCACCGGATCCATGGCGTCAGGTAGTAGATCCCAAGCGTGAAGATCATGATTCCCCACTTCAACGTGCGGAAGTTTCCGCTGACTCGCTTGGGGAAAATCGGCTCACGCGCTGCGTAGAGTTGTTGTGGCTGGGTATCGCTCACAGTCGGGCGCTCCGCTGGCTGGATAGGCACAGTATGTCACCTATCCAAGCGCCTAAAAGACGTCTTTGACATGCATCAATAGCAGGCCCTTGCGGGGGCCGCCGCGCGAGGCGCCAGGCCGTGTCTGCCGCCCTCTCAGGAAGCCTTACAGATCAAGGGGTCGGCGTCGGTTCTTGCGGCGGACAACGGGGCGATAGCGGAGGGTCTGCGGCGGCAGCTTGGGACTGGGCACAGCTGCGTGTCGAGGCGGGTGATGTCGCACGAGCGGCGCGTGCCCGGCGCCGATGCTAATAGACCAGATGGTCTTGCGAAAGCGAGGGGCTGCGCGTGCCCTGGCGGCGCTGCTGCTACTCTGTGTTTGGTGGAGGATCGCGCCGACAAGCCGCAAACACGAAGTCAGCACGGAGACCATTAAATTATTTTAAAATCAATGCACTAAACTCATAAAGGCATGGCACATACGCGCGTTCCAGCGCGCTTCCTCTGCACCCTACCCGGAGGGTGCCCGCCCCGCAAAGGTACCGTCCGACCCGGACGATACGACCTCCTTGCGTCTCACCGTACCCGAACGCGGCGCCAGGGCCGCCAGCGGGGTCAGACCCCGAGACACCACCGCAGGATCGCCTTCTGCGCGTGCAGCCGGTTCTCCGCCTCGTCGAAGATCACCGATTGGGGGCCGTCCATCACCGAGGAGGTCGCCTCTTCCTCGCGGTGGGCGGGAAGGCAGTGCATGAACAGCGCATCCGGCGCCGCCTTTGCCATCAGGGCGTCATCGACCCGGTAGGGGCGCAGCATGTTATGCCGCCGCTCCCGCGTGGAGGGCTCATCGTGCATGCTGACCCAGGTGTCGGTGACGATGAGGTCCGCCCCGTCGACGGCCTTTCCGGGGTCGCGCTCCGTCGTGATGGAGGCGCCGGCCGAACGCATGGACTGCACGACATCGGCGTCCGGATCGAGTGGTTCGGGCCCAGAAAACACGAGGTCATAGCCGAACTGCGCGGCGCCATGGGCGAACGAGGCGAACACGTTGTTGCCGTCGCCGCACCAGACAACCTTGCGTCCTTTGATCGAGCCGCGGTGTTCTTCGTAGGTCATCACATCCGCCATGATCTGGCAGGGATGCGAGGCATCGGTGAGCCCGTTGATGACAGGCACCGTGGCATGCTGCGCCAGCTCCTCCAGCCCGGCCGGATCGAACGTCCGGATCATGATCAGATCGACGTAGCGCGACAGCACACGCGCGGTGTCGGCGATGGACTCGCCGCCGCCCAGGTGGATCTCCGACCCGGAGAGCAGGAGCGTCTGCCCGCCCAGCTGCCGGACCCCGACATCGAAGGACGTCCGCGTCCGGGTCGACGGCTTCTCGAAGACGAGCGCCACGATTTGTCCGGCAAGCGGGGCCTCGTCATCCATCACGCCCTTGGGCCGCCCGGACCGCGCGTCCTTCATACGACGGGCCGCGTCGAGCATCCCACGCAAGGCGTCGGGCGGTGTCGTATGAAGATCCAGAAAATGCGGCATCGGGCGCTCCCATCAGGCGGAGCCCCGAAAGGACAGCTTTCCGGCGCGGAGCGCAACCCCATCCAGCGGCGCCGGACGCCCATCCCCAGTCCAAGGCACGATAGAACAGGCACCCTCCGGCAGATGACAGAGGGATCGGGCCCCGCGCCCGCGCGACGCCGGGAACCAAGCGAGTTTCTGGCGCCGCGCCTCAGGTCAGAGCATTGGGCAGAGGACAGGCCCGCCGCCTCAACGCCCCGGGCCAGCCATCACCGCGCGAAGCCTTCTGGCGTTCGACGGTCATCGTGGCCGCGATCCCGAGGGCACCGAGCGGCTCTCGGACCCAGAGTAGAGTCGCTCGCCACGACGTTTGCCCGCGTCGGAGCAGCACATGGCCAAGCCTACCAAGCGGCTGAAAAGGTTCACATCCTCTTCAGGGGTTGGCTCGGGTTGGCTCAGGCGGAGGGACCTCGCAGAGAAGAAAGACCTACAGCTTCACTTCGACCGGCGTATCAAACCGATGCTCGACGAGATTCGCGCCGGTTCCGATCCTGTCGATTACGGTAAAGAGGCGTGGCTCGTCCCCACCGCCGAGCGGGCAGAGCACCCCATGCCACGTGTTCCGCGCAATGTTGGCGCCTTGATCGCCGCGAGCCAGAAAGGCGCGCAGGCCCTCCGGCGCGCCTTCCGCATCCGATGCGACCAC
>JBCDGG010000103.1:0-20123 GCA_038757905.1 Pseudomonadota bacterium
GGAATGGGCCGGGCCCCGGCTCCACCTCGCCGGAACGGAGGTGGCGTCGCAGAACGGAGGGTTTCTGGAAGGGGCGCTGGAGGCGGCCGAGGCCGTCCTCACGCGCTTGCCAGTGCCCGCCTGACGCGCGCCCGCCTGATGCGTGCCCAACTGATGCGTGCCCCCTGAGGCATGCAGCGTCAGAGGCCCACGAAGAACTGGATGGTGAAGGCGTTGGCGAGATCGACGAAGAACGCCGACACCAGCGGAAGGACGATGAACGCCAGTGGCGCCGGCCCGTATCGCTTGGTCACCGAGGACATATTGGCGATGGCGGTGGGGGTTGCGCCCAGCGCAAACCCGGCAAACCCCGCGCTGAGAACGGCGGCGAGGTAGGTCCGCCCCACCACGCGGAAGACGATCAACAGGATGAACGCGACCGTCACGACAACCTGCAGGGCAAGGATCGCCACGATCGGGCCGCCAAGCTCCGCCAGGGTCCAGAGCTGCATGCTCATCAGCGACATGGCGAGGAACACCGACAGGCTGTAATCCGACACGACAGCCAGCGCCCGGCTGCCGGCGGGCCATTCCAGGCGCGGGAAGATGTAGGGAACGGTGTTGGACATCACGATGCCCACCAGCAGGCAGGGCACGAAGAGCGGAAGCTGCAGCCCCATCTCGGCAATCGACGTGTTGGCGATGTAGCCCAGCAGGATCGCGATATGGGCGGCGAGCGTGGCGCGCATCAGCCCGATATGGTTGACTACATCGTCGCCCGTGTCGTCGTAGGACAGGCCGACGACGGGGGTGGCATCGGCGTCTCCCTGAAGATGGTTGCGGTCGATCAGACGCTTGGCGATCGGGCCGCCGAGCAATGCCGCGAGCACCAGCCCCAGCGTGGCCGTTGCGATCCCGACCTCTGCGGCCGCCCCGAAGCCGGACACCTCCGCCACCGTCGGGCCCCAGGCGATGGCCGTTCCATGCCCACCGATCAACGCGGCGGAGCCCAGTAGGACGGAGAGGGCATTGGGCAGGCCGAACAAGGTGACGCCGATCAGGCCGACGACATTCTGCAGGACCATGAAGCCCACCGTCAGGACCAGGAGAATCACAAGCAGCCGTCCCCCGCGCAACAGATCGGCCACCCGCGCGTTCAACCCGATGGTCGAGAAGAACAGGACGAGCAGGTAGTCGCGCACATCGAGCTCGAACACGATCTGACGGCCGGTCAGCGCGAAGTAGGCCCATGTGACCAAGGCGATGGCGATGCCCCCCGACACCGGTTCGGGGATGTTGTAATCCTGCAGAAAGGCCACCTTGCGGGTCAGGAAAGCACCCAGAAAGAACACGATCAGCCCCAGAGTGGCGGCGATGAAGGCCGGTACGACAATGTCCATGATGTTAAGTCCCCGTTGCATGTTTTCTCTCGCACGTCGCAGGCGGCGGGGCCACTGCTCAGGTGTCGCAAACACACTCCGCGCCAAGAATGCTGCGAGGCCGCCCGCCATCTGTTGCCGGGCGTCCGGGCGTGATAGGACAGCGGAAGTAGAGGGACCGCGCAGCCATGCCCTGTTATTGTACGTTTGAACAAGTTCCGCTGCCGCCGCCGGATTTACACCTGGCGGTCCGGCCGGTGCCGCCTCAGTTGAGGGGCCTTCTGAGCCTTCTGAATCTTGGGCCCATTGAGGGATTGCGCCTCGATCAGCAACTCGCCGAAACACTGCCGCCCGGGGGCTCGGCCTGGATCGGGGCGGCGCTGTCGGCGCAGGTGCCGCGGGCGCCGAGCGTGCTTCCCCCCGGGGGCGGCGCGATGATGAGCGCGATGATGCAGCTCTCCGCTGCAGCGCCCTATTTCACACTGTCGGATCCGGGCCAGCTTCTGGCGGAGTTGCAGCAGGCCGTGAGCAGCGCGGCCTACAGTGTCCTGCCGAAGATGCAGGCGCTGTCGGGCATGAATTACGCCGGCCTGCAGAACATGGCGCTGGCGGCGCGCATCACCCTTGCCTTGCGCCAGAAGGACGTCTGCCCGATGACGCTGGCGCAGGTGGATATGAATGCGCAATACGCGGGCAGCTCCGCCAATGTGAGCGCCGCGCTGAACTACGCGGCCAGCATTCCGCAGATGAACATCCCGGGCTACGCCCTGCCGTCGGCACAGCTCACCCTTGCACAGAGCCTGGCGTCGCTCGCGCCGCTGAGCGGCAGCGGCATGCCGTCCTTGAGCGATCCGCATCTAATCGCCAACCTCAAGGGCCAGATCAAGATGCTCGCCGCGATGCCGATGCCGAAGCTCTCGATCCCGCCGGAGATGCTGTCGGTCCTGTCCGATATCGATGCGGTCTACGAGGCGTTCGGGCCGGATGCCACATCGCCCTCCGGCGTGGCCAGCGTGAACGCGATGCTGCGGTGGGCCGCCTCCCTGCGCCTTCCGATGCCGCCGATTTCGCTCAATCTCGCCGATCAGTTGAGCGTGACGCCGACGCTCGAAGACGTGTCCACCGGGATGGAGACGGTGCAGAGCGCGGGCGCGTCGCTGGCGGCGTCCGCCTCGATGTCCTTTAGCCCGCCCCCGATCATGGGCCTTCTGGAAAAGCTCTCGACGCTGTCGGGGCTGATGACCAAGAGCTTGGGAGAGGGCCCCTGCCTGACGTGCAGCTTCCCGATGGACGCGGTGATGGACAACATCGCCAACGTTCCCGTGCCCGAGGCCCCGGCAAACCTTCCGTTCTGAAGCCGTCCGTTGGCGGGGGGCGCAGCTTGGCCCGCCCCCGCGGCATCAGCCCGCTCGGCGTGCCCGGGCGAGCGGCGTTTGGCCGGTTGCGGCAGGGAACGCTAGCGCTCCGCGCTGCCGGATGCCTCGGCGCCCTTGCCCGACGCGAGCCGGCCCAGCCATTGCATAAGTGCGCTCACAGCCTCAGGCTCGTCGAGAAACGGAACATGGCCGCGATCCGGCACGTCGGTGCGGACCATGTCGGGCCGCCGCGCCTGCATTGCGTCCGCCGTCGAGGCCAGCAAAAGGTCAGAGTTTGCGCCGCGGATCAGCGCCAGCGGCAGCCCGGCGCTTGCATCGAAGAGGGGCCAGAGGTCTGGCGCATCGCCCTCCATCGCCTTTGCGACCGCGACGCCGAGCGCGGGATCGTAGGGCAGGCCAAGCGCGCCGTCGCGCTGAACGAAGTGGCGGGCGCATTCCTCGCGCCAGCGCGTGGCGGGCACATTCGCAAAGCCGGGCCGGGTGGCCGGTAGCAGCTCCGCCATCTCATCGAGCGTTTTGGCATCCGGCGAAACCCCGACATACGCGCCGATCCGCGCCAGCCCGGCGGGGCCCAGTTCCGGGCCGACATCGCAGAGGCAGAGGCCGGTCAGCCGGTCCCGCGCGGTCGCCGCCAGCACCATGCCCAGAAGACCGCCGCGCGAGGTGCCGAGGATCGCCGCGCGCGGCAGGTCCAGATGGTCGAGCAGAGCGAGGACGTCGCGGGCCTCCCGTTCGAGGGTGTAGCTTTCCCACCCCGTCCAGTCGGACTGGCCGCGCCCCCGCGCATCCAGCCGGATCAGGCGGCAAGTGCGCAGATGCGGGGCGACATAGTCGAAATCCCGGCTGTCGCGGGTCAACCCGGCGAGGGCGAGCAGAGGCACGCCCTCACCCTCGTCGCGAAAGCGCAGGCGCGCGCCGTCGTCGGCGCGGAACTCATGCATCATGGGGCCAAGCTCTGACTGCGTCCGGTCGCGCACGGGTCAGCCAAGGGTCATCTCCGGCACGTGGTCCGGCACGATCAGGGCCGCGTCGGTCTGCTCCCGCGCCATGGCGACGGTGACGCCCGGCGCGGTTTCGGCAAGCACCAGCCCGTCGTCGGTGGGGCGGAGGGCGGCAAGCTCCGTCACAATCAGATCCACCCGCCGGGCGGAGGTGAGGGGCAGGGTGCATTCCGGCACGACCTTCGACCGGCCGCGGGCGGAATGCTGCATCGCCACCACAACGCGTCGGGCGCCGGTCACTAGGTCCATGGCGCCGCCCATTCCGGGCACCATCTTGCCCGGCACCTTCCAGTTCGCCAGATGCCCCGCCGCGTCGACCTGCAGCCCGCCCAGCACCGTCATGTCCAGATGCCCGCCGCGGATCAGGCCGAAGCTCATGGCGCTGTCGATCGACGCCGCGCCCGGCACCGCCGTGACGAACCCGCCGCCCGCATCGGTCAGGTTGGGATCCTCCATGCCCTCGGGCGGACGGGCGCCCAGCCCGATCACGCCATTCTCGGCCTGAAAGAACACGCCGCGCTCGGACGGCACGCAATTGGCGACAAGGCTGGGCAGCCCGATGCCGAGGTTGACGAGCATGCCGGGCGCAATTTCCTGTGCCACCCGCCGGGCGATCAGCTCCTTAGCGTCCATCGCGAGGCCTCCCTAAGCGGCGCGTTCGAGGATGTGATCGACGAGCACGCCGGGTGTCTTCACCGCATCGGGCGGGATGACCCCGACCGGCACGATCAGCTCCGTCTCTGCGATCACGGTATCGGCCGCGAGGGCCATCACGGGATTGAAGTTGTGCGCGGTCAGCGAGTACGAGAGGTTTCCCACATAATCGGCCTGGTGTCCGGCGATCAGGGCAAACTCGCCGCGCAGGGGAGGCTCCACAAGGAAGGTCTTGCCGTCGACCTCGACCGTCTGCTTGCCCTCCGCCACTTCCGTGCCCAGCCCCGTCGGGGTCAGCACGCCGCCGAGGCCCACGCCCCCGGCCCGGATCCGCTCCACCAGCGTGCCTTGGGGGACAAGCTCCACCTCGATCTCGTTGGCGATCATCTTGGCCTGCGTCTCCGGGTTGAGCCCGATATGCGAGGTCACGACGCGGGTGAGCGCGCCGGCGCTGACGAGCTTGCCGATCCCGTGGCCGGGCATCGCCGTGTCGTTGGCGATCACCGTCAGGTCCTTCACACCGCGCGCGACCAGCGCGTCGATCATCCGGTGGGGCGAGCCGACGCCCATGAAACCGCCGATCAGCAGCGTGGCCCCGTCCGGGATCATCTCCGCCGCCGCTGCCGCCTTGATCGCACGTTTCATGCCGCCGCCCTTTCCTGTCCGAGGGCCAGCCGCGTTGTCGCGCGCGCGATCACAAGCTCCTCGTCCGTCGGGACCACCATGACGGTCACCGGCGCCCCGGCGCCGGAGATCGTCTCGGCATTGGCCGCATTGGCGTCGGCGTCGAGCGTCACGCCCAGCCAGCCCATGCCGCGGCAGACCTCGCCCCGGATATGTGCGGAGTTTTCGCCGATGCCGCCGCAAAAGACAAACGCGTCCAGCCCTTCCAGCGCGGCGGCCAGCCCACCCAACTCGCGCCGAATGCGATAGGCGAAGTAGTTGATCGCGTTCCGTGCGCGCGGATCGTCCGATGCTTCGAGCGTGCGCATGTCATTGGACAGCCCCGACATGCCGAGCAGGCCGGACCGCCGGTAGAGCAGGTCGGACGCGTCCTGGGCAGACAGCCCCTCCTCCGTCATGAGGTAGAGCAGGACGCCCGGGTCGAGCTGGCCGCAGCGGGTGCCCATGGGCAGCCCGTCGAGCGCCGTAAACCCCATGGTCGAGGCCACGGAGCGCCCGTCGCGGATGGCGCACATCGACGCCCCGTTGCCCAGATGCGCAACCACCACGCGCCCCTGCGCCCGATCCGGGGCGCGGCGCGCAAGCTCGCCGCTGATGTATTCGTAGCTCAGGCCATGGAAGCCGTACCGGCGCACGCCCTTGTCGTAGTAGGAATGGGGCAGCGCGAAGGTATCGTTCACAAACGGATGGCTGCGGTGAAACGCGGTGTCGAAGCATGCGATCTGCGGGGCATCCGGGAAGGCCTGCATCGCGGCGCGGATTCCGGCGATGTTGTGCGGCTGATGGAGCGGCGCGAAGGGCGCGAACGCTTCGAGCGCGCCGAGGATCGCGGCGTCGACGCGGGTCGGGGCATCGAACTCTGTGCCGCCATGCACGACGCGGTGCCCCACGGCCAGCACGTCGAGGCCCGGAAAGGCCGCTTGCAGCGTGGCGAGCGCCGTCTGAAGCGCCTCGCCATGGGTGCCCAACCCGCCGGGCGCATTGGACAGCGCCGCGCCGTCGGCGTGCTTCAGGCGCAGGCTGCCGTCCGGCCCGATCCTGTCCACGAGGCCGGAGGCGAGCGGAGTGTCGCCGGCCGTCGCGTCGTAGAGCGCGAGCTTGAGGGAGGACGATCCGGCATTGAGGGTGAGGATCGTGCCGGTCATGGGGCGGCTCCGGTTCTGTGGGCGTGATGCAGCGCTGCGACGGCGCAGGAGGCGAGCCGCGACTTTGCACTGTCGGAGCGGGAGTTCAGCACCACCGGAACGCGCGCCCCCAGCATGAGGCCCGCCCCCTCGGCGTGGCTGACAAAGGACAACTGCTTGGCCAGCATGTTGCCCGCGTCGATGCCGGGCACCACCAGGATGTTCGCGCGCCCCGCGACGCCGCCGGTCAGCCCCTTTGTCTTGGCCGCGGCCAGGTCGACGGCGTTGTCCATCGCCAGCGGGCCATCGACAAGGCCGCCCTTGATCTGGCCGCGGTCGGCCATCTTGGAGAGCGCCGCCGCCTCGATCGACGACTGGATCGCGGGGTTGACCGTCTCCACCGCGGACAACACCCCGACCAACGGCTCGATCCCGAGGGAGTTCGCTAGGTCGATGGCATTCTGAACAATGTCGACCTTGGTGAGCAGATCCGGCGCGATGTTGATCGCGGCGTCGGTCACCATCACCGGATGCGGTTGGCCCGGCACATCCATCACGAACACATGGGTGAAGCGGCGCCCGATCCGCAAGCCGGTCTGCTTGTCGAGCATCGGATGCAACAGATCGTCGGTGTGCAGATGCCCCTTCATCACCGCGCCCACGCGGCCCTCGTGCACCAGCGCGCAGCCCGCCGCGGTGGCCAGCTTATCGCCCCCGGGCACGTCGACGATCTCGACGCCCGAGATGTCGAGTTCCGCGCGCTCCGCCGTGGCGATGATCTCGGGCTTGCGGCCGATGAAGATCGGCACGATCAGCCCTTCCTTTGCCGCGAGCAATGCCCCGCCGAGGGAGTTCGGATCGTCCGGCGCGATCACGGCCGTTGCCAGCGGCGGCAGGGCGTGCGCCCGTTCGAGCAGCGCATCGAAGTGGCGGTGGCGCTGCACGACGAGGCCGGGGATCTCGACATCGTCCCGCTCGAAATGCCGCGTCGGCGCGAGCACCTCGGCATCGCCGGACAGGATCAGCACGCCATCGGCGCTCCGCTTCACTTTCGTCCGTAGGCGCAGGGTGCCGTCCGGCCGCTTTTCGGCGACCTCGACGCTGCAATGCAGCTCCTCTCCGGCATGGGCCCTGTCGTGAAACACCAGCGTTTGATTGCGGTAGAGTGTCCCCGGGCCGGGCAGCTTGGTGCCGAGAACGGCCGAGATCAGAGAGGCGATGAACATCCCGGGCGCAACGCTTTCGGGCGCACCGTCGCCATCGCCGTCTTCCTTCGGCAGGTGCATCGGATTGAAGTTGCCCGACGCCGAGGCAAAGACATACAGGTCGTCGAGCGTGATGAGACGGTGAAGCTCGGCGCTGTCGCCGGTCTGCAGTTCGTCGAACGTTCGGTTGACCAGTCTCATCGTCTTCCTTTCTTGCCTGTTGTCGTGCGGGCGCAGTGTAGCCGCGCTGTGCGCCGGCGATCCGTGCCGCGGCGCCGCAGGGCACGGGCAGATGCAGTGTCGCAGGAGACGGCGCACCCTTTTGTGACAGCGCAGCCTCCGCGCGCGGAGGGGGAGGGCCGTCGCCGGGGCGCCTCGGGCGGGCAGCGGCGCGTGGCGCGGCTTGGCGCGTCGATGTGCCGGTCAAAGGCGTCAGTGAAAATCGGTACAGGCCCCCCGAGCCGCGCATGAAAGGCCGCTTCGAATCCGGTGGCGCTGAGGAACCGACGCCCCCGGATTCGAAGCGAACCGCATGGCACGACAAGCCCGCATCGCAGCCGCATCGTCAATAGGGGGGCCTGCGGCTGTTCCGTCATTCCGGCCGGTGGTGCCGCTACCTGGCGGCGCGGAACCGGCTCGGCACCGCGCTTCGTGCGGGCGCGGGATTGCCTATCGGTGCGTGGCCATCGGCGTGCCGTTTGCATCGGCCGCGTCCACATGGGGGCGGATGTGGACCGTGGCGGAGGTGTTCGGCGGCTGGAGCGCGACGCCGGCAGGGCATCAGGCGGGACGTCGTCCGCCCCACTCCTGCCGACGCGCTCTCGACGGGGACGGCGGAGCGATCACGCCGGTTGCGCCGGGCCGATCCATATCACCCCAATCAACAAGAGCCCGGCGGCAGCGGTGCAGGCGACCGTGCGCACGGTGTTCCAGAACGTCCAGCGCGGCAGATAGGTGCCTGTCCAGTAAGCCCTTGTGTCCTCGCGGGAGCCGTCCATGCCGGCCAGTGCCTCGTTCATCGGCACGTTGAAGAACACCGTCACCGCGAAGCAGCCGACGAGGTATGTGACCGCGGCCAGCGCGATCAGGCTTCCCGCCGGTCCGCCGAGTTGGAGCAGCGCGTATCCCGCGATCAGCAGAGAGACGGCCGCCATCCCGAGAAAGAGTGCCATGAAGACCCAGCGGAACACCTCGCGGTTGATCGTTTGCATGGCTTCGACGCCCGCCGCCCCGCCGGTGATCGACAGCGAGCGCATGATGAAATCGGAGAAGGCCAGAAAAACGCCGCCGATGAGGGCATAGGCAAGAATGGCGAATTGCAGGGTCAGGAAGAAGAGGGGGGACATGTTCGGTTCCTTTGTGAGAGAGGGGCGGCGGCCAAGACTGCCGCCGCCCGGATCTGCAATGGACGGTCGGCGGGCCGGGAAGGTCCTGCGTGCGCGGGATGATCGGGTGGGACGGACGGTATGGCGCGGCCCGTTCCCGCCAACGATCCTTGCGATGGCGGCCCCCTCCGGTGTCTTCCCGGCGGAGGGGCCATCTTGCAGGCGTCGCTGTTCCGGCTTGCGCTGGGTCAGGCCGCGGCAGACCAGCGCCCCGCGCTTGCGGCCGCCTGCGCAAACTCGGCAAAGTCGCGCGGCGGGCGTCCGAGTGCGCGTTCGACGCCGTCGCACACATGGGCGTTGCGCCCATCGAGCGTCTCCCGCGCAATGGCGGTGAAGACGTCCGCCACGAAAGTCCCGCCCGCCTGGGCGACATTCGCGTGGAACTCCTCGAACGAGATCGGGACGTGCCGGACGGGCCGCCCGATAGCGCGCGAAAGCTCCGCCGCCATGTCGGCGAACCCCATCAGGCGCGGCCCGGTCACCTCGTAAAGCTCACCGGCGTGCTTGTCGCCCTCCGTCAGGGCGGTCACCGCGACGTCGGCGATATCGTCGATGTCGATGATGGGCTCCTGGATCGCGCTGCCGGGCATCGGCAGCACACCGGCCAGGACCGGATCGCGCAGGTAGCCTTCGGAGAAGTTCTGAGCAAACCACGCGGCCCGCACGAGGGTGTAGCCGATCCCGGAGGTGCGGACGACCTCCTCCCCCATACGGGCATGGTGCTCGCCCCGGCCCGAAAGCAGGACGAGACGTTGCAGGCCGGTCTCCCGCGCCACGGCGCACAGGGCGTCGAGCTTGTCCACCGCGCCGGGAAACGCGAGGTCCGGGAAGTAGGTGACATAGGCCGACGCCACGCCGGTGAGCGCTGGCGCCCATGTCTCCGTATCCTCCCAGTCGAACGGGATGTCGGCCGAGCGGGAGCCCCGCCGAACCGGCAGGCCGCGCGCTTCGAGCCGGTGCGCGACGCGGGAGCCGGTCTTGCCGGTGGCGCCGATCACGAGGATGGGGTGCTGGGTCATGGGGTGGTCTCCTTGGCTTGATCTGATGGCCAAGGCCTATGCCAATGCCAGTGCGGCGGTATTGACCGCCGGTGCCAAGGTTTTGACCGTCGTCGCCAGACGCCTCAGGCGGCGGACCGGTCCCTGCGGTAGCGCGCCGGGGTATGGCCGACCCAGCGCTTGAAGGCGCGCGAGAACGAGCTTTGCTCGGAGAACCCTGTAAGGAACGCGATTTCGGCCAGCGAATGCCGCTCGTCGCGCAATAGGCCCTCGGCCAGCTCCTGCCGGGTCGTTTCCGTCAGGGTCTGGAAACTCAGCCCCTGTTCGGACAGCCGGCGGTGGAAGGAGCGCGCGCTCATGCCGAGCGCCCGCGCGATGTCCGCCATCTTGGGCAGGCCCTCGCTCAGCGAGCGCGCAATCGCGTCCTTGGTCAGCGTTTCGAGCGTTGCCTCCTCGCGGATCTCGTTCAGTTCCGCCTCCAGATGGGAGAGCAGGAAGCGTGTGATGCCCTCGTCCCCGAGCTTGTTGGGTTGGGCCAGTGCGTCGCCGTCGAGCAGAAGGGCATCGAGCGCTGCCCCGAAGCGCACCGGGCATCCGAAATAGGCTTCGTGCGCCGAAATGGAGGCGGGCGCGGCGTGCTTGATCTGAACCTCGACCGGGGAGAACGGCATCGGAGAGACCTGACGGCTGATCGACACAGCGCTCGCCAGCGTCGCCTCGTTCGAGAGCCGCAGACCCAGCCGCCGGGTGCCGGCGCGGTGCAGGATGAAGAGCGTCCCACGGTCAGATGGGCGCAGTTCGTACTCCACGACGCTGGTCCACAGGCGGGCGTAGCGCTCCACCCGCGCGAAGGAGCCCGCGAGCGTCGGGGCGGCCTTCCAGGCGAGGCCGAGCGCCCCGTAATTGTCGCATTGCATCGACGCGCCGACCCGCAGGGGAAGGGCTGTTACGTCCGTTTGCTCGGCGATGCGTTCGAGAAGGTCGTAATAGGCCGTATCGGCCAGCATGACCTTCGGGTCCCACGGCCCATCCGGGTCCAGCCCGGCGGCGCTGAGAAGGCCGCGCGCGTCCACTCCGTCGCCCGCCGCCGCCACCATCTTGCGCGCAAAGAGTGAGGTGATGACGCCCATCGCAGGAGTATTGGCGTTTCGCGGGCCGTTGTCACCCTGCGCGGCTCAGGGGGCCGGGCAGAGTGTGTCGGGGACGGCTTGCCAGTCAGGTCTGGCCGAACGCTCGCCGTCCCACGCAAGTGGGCGCACCAGATCGGGGTGCCTGTCTACGGGGGTCAGCCCACTTCGCGTTCCAGCCGTCCGAGCATGTCGAGGCAAAGCGCGAGCTGTGACAGCTCGACGAACTCTTCGGGCTTGTGGGCCTGGGCGATGGAGCCCGGGCCGCACACCACGCAGTCGATCCCGATCTTCTGGAACACGCCTGCCTCGGTGCCGAAGGCCACAAGCTCGGTGTCGTTGCGGCCGGTGAGCGCGGCCGCCAGCGCCGATGCCGGGTTGCCCGGCTTGGGTTGCAAGCCCGCAACCTCGGCGACGACATGGCGCGTGATCCCGGCCTCCGGATGGGTCGCGCGCATGCGCGGGATCAGAGCTTCCGCGGCGAAACGGTCGATCTCGGCGCGCACGAAGTCGGCGTCTTCCTGCGTGACGGGGCGCATTTCCCACTCAATCTCCGCGTGCCCGGCGATCACGTTGCGGGCGCTGCCGGCGGTTGTCCGCCCGATGTTGAGCGTGGTCCAGGGCGGCGAGAACGGGCTGTCCGCCGGGGCCCTGCCGCGCAGGTCGTGCGACAGCTCCAGCAGGCGGGACGCGTAGCGCGACGCATAGTCGGCCGCGTTCACGCCGCTATCGGGCGCCGAGCCGTGCCCTTCGAGCCCGCGCACCTCGGTGGTGTACTCAAAGCAACCCTTGTGGCCCTCGACGAGGCGCATCGAGGTCGGCTCTCCGATCAGGGCGATCGCCGGGCGGATCTCGCGGCGACCGAGGAACGCCGCGAGCGATGCCGCGCCAAAGCACCCGACCTCTTCATCGTAGGTCAGGGCGACGTGGATCGGCCGCCCGAGGCGCCAGCGGGCCATTTCCGGCGCGACCGCGAGGATACAGGCGATGAACCCTTTCATGTCGCACGTACCGCGGCCATAGAGCCGCCCCGCGCGCTCCACCATCGTGAACGGGTCCGAGGACCAGGGCTGGCCTTCGACGGGCACGACGTCGGTATGGCCGGACAGAACGATGCCGCCGTCGGCCTCCGGCCCGAACGTCGCAAACAGATTGGCCTTGGTGTCCGTCTCGTCCGGCACGATCTCGGCGCGGGCCCCGGCCCGCCGCAACGCCTCCGCGGCCCAGTCGATCAGCGCAAGGTTGCTGTCCGACGACACGGTCGGGAACGCGACGAGATCCCCCAGCAGGCCCTTTGCTGTGCTCAGCCGGTCCATCGCGTCAGTCCTTGACCATCAGTGCGCGGGGACGGTCGCAGAGACACTCCGCCGGGCCGCTGTCGCGGATCAGAATGCTCTCGGTGATTTCCAGCCCCCAATCCTTCATCCAGAGGCCGGGCATGAAGTGAAACGTCATGCCGGGGCGCAGGACCGTTTCGTCATCCGGGCGGAACGAGGCGGTGCGCTCCCCCCAGTCCGGCGGGTAGGACAGGCCGATGGGGTAGCCGCAGCGCCCGTCGCGCTCGATGCCCGCGCGCGTGAGGGCGCCATAGAGCGCGCGGGCGACATCGCCCGCGGTGTTTCCGGCGCGGGCGGCGTCCAACCCCGCTTCAAGCCCCTCTACCAGGGCGGCCTCGGCGGCGCGCATCTCGGCCGGCGGCGTGCCAAGGAAGACCGTGCGGCAGAGCGGGGCGTGGTAGCGCCGATAGCATCCCGACAGCTCGAAGAACGTCGCCTCGCCGGCCGCGAAGGGCCGGCCGTCCCATGTCAGGTGAGGGGCGGAGGCATCGGCGCCGGAGGGCAGGAGCGGGACGATCGCGGCGTAGTCGCCCCAATGCCCCTCCGCCCCGCGGACCTGCGCCGCCACGATCTCGGCCACGAGGTCGTTCTTCGGCAGGCCGGGCTCGATCCGTTCGAGCGCGATGTCGACCATCCGTTCCGAGATCCGCGCCGCCCGGCGCATGAAGGTAAGTTCCTCGTCGGATTTCACGCCCCGCAGCCAGTTCACCAGCCCGGTGGCATCCGCAAAGGTGGCCTCTGGCATCGCCTCCGTCAGAGTCGCATGGGCCTTGGCAGAGTAATAGTAATTCTCCATCTCCACGCCGATCCGCGCTCTGCCGCCCCCGCGGGCACTCAGCTTGGCGGCGAGGTCCTGCATCGGGTGGCGCTCGGTCGATTGCACGAACGCATCGGCGTAGCTCAGGACGTTGTCGTCCTCCATCCAGACGGTCCGGAGCGCGCCGTTGGCATCCTGGCGGCGGCCCCACCAGAGCGGGTCTTCGCCCGGGATCACGATCACGCCTTGATGGACGTAGAACGACCACCCGTCGTAGCCTGTCAGCCATGCCATGTTCGACGGGTCTTCGACGAACAGAATGTCGAGCCCGGCCTCCGCCATGCGGGCGGAGGTCAGGGCAAGCCGACGGGCGTATTCGGCGGCGGAAAAGGGCAGCTCTTCGGCGCTCAAGGCAGGCTCCGTTCGCGGGGCGAGTCGAGGCCCCGATAAGACGGCGCGCCCGGCTGCCTTTCAACGGGAAAGGTGCGGGCGGTTCGTTGACACCTTCTGGGGCGCGTGGTGCTGTGCCTCCGGCGCCCGGTACCCATCGCGCCGCAGGGGAGATGCCGGAATGAACGCAACGGCCCGCCGCTGGCCTGACGACGATGCCTCGTCCCTAATCGGGGCAGGAGGCACCGCGGCGCTCTGCCGCCGGAGGGCGGCGTGACCGGCTTCGCGCTGTCCGACGTGCTGGCGGCGCGACGCCGCATCGCGGGCGTCGCCGATGGCACGCCGCTGGTTCCCTCGACGCTCGATCTTGGCGGCGAGCTGCTGCTGAAGCTCGAGGTCGCGCAGCCGATCGGCGCCTTCAAGCTGCGGGGCGCCCTGTCGGCCGTCTCCGCCCTGCCGGAGGATGTGCCCGGTGTCACCTGCTGTTCGACCGGCAATCACGGGCGCGGCGTGGCCTATGCCGCCCGGGCCAGGGGGCTGCGGGCGGTGGTCTGCATGTCGCGGCTCGCCCCGGAGGCGAAGGTGGCCGGGGTGCGCGCGCTGGGCGCGGACGTTCGGATCGTTGGCGACAGTCAGGACGCCGCCCAGGCCGAGGCGCAGCGTCTCGCGCGGGAGGAGGGCTTTGTCGAGATCTCGCCGTTCGACGATCCGCATGTGGTGGCGGGGCAGGGCACTATCGGTGTCGAGTTGATGGACGCGCGGCCGGATCTCGCCACCCTTCTGGTGCCGCTGTCGGGCGGCGGGCTGGCGGGCGGCGTCGCCTTCGCGGCAAAGCGCATCAACCCTGCCGTTCGGGTGATCGGCATCACCATGGACCGCGGCGCCGCCATGCACGCCTCCCTGCAGGCCGGCCATCCGGTTGAGGTGACGGAGGTTCCGAGCCTGGCCGACAGCCTCGGCGGCGGCATCGGGTTGAACAACCGGCTGTCCTTTCGGCTCTGCCAGGAGTTCCTGGACGACGTGGTGCTGGTGAACGAGCAGGAGATCTACCGCGCCCTGCAATCGGTCTATTACGAAGACCGGATCGTGTGCGAAGGGGCGTGCGTGGTCGGGATTGCGGCGCTGCAGGCCGGGAAGCTGTCGCTGGCCGGCCCGGCCGCCACGATCATCACCGGTCGAAACCTCGATATGGCTCTGCATGCGCGGGTGATGGCCGGGGAAGACATCCAGCTTGGCGGACTGACGGTCAAGGGGCAGCGCTATGCCGCGTGACGTGACGATCCTGACGGAGGCCGATCTGCGCCAGGCTGTGCCGCTGGATCTTGCCGCGATCGACGTAGTCGAACAGGCATTCGGCGCCCTCGCCACGGGCGACGTGGTGATGCCGCCGGTCCTGTCGATGGACTTGCCGCAGGTGCACGGAGAGGTCGACGTCAAGGCGGCCTACCTTCCCGGCTTCGACGGCTTCGCCATCAAGGTGAGCCCCGGTTTCTTCAACAATCCGGCCTTGGGCCTGCCCAGCCTGAACGGGCTCATGATCCTTTTTTCGGCGACCACGGGCCTCGTGGAGGCCTTGCTTCTCGACAATGGCTATCTGACCGATGTGCGCACGGCGGCCGCGGGTGCGGTGGCCGCCCGACACCTGGCGCCCGCCGAGGTCGAGACCGCCGTGGTGTTCGGCACGGGCGTGCAGGCGCGCCTTCAGGTGCAGGCGGCGCATTTGGTCCGGCCATTCTCGCGCGCGCTGGTCTGGGGCCGCAATCCGGAAAAGGCGCGCGCCTGCGCGGCGGATCTGTCCGATGCGCTCGGCATTTCGGTGGCGGTTGCTCTGGACCCGGCGCGCGCCGTCGCCGAGGCGCAGCTTGTCGTCACCACGACACCGTCCCGCGCGCCGATCATGCGCGAGGCCTGGGCGCATCCCGGCCAGCACATCACGGCGATGGGATCCGATCAGGCCGGCAAGTGCGAGATCGCGCCCGAATTGCTGGCGCGGGCGGATCTCTACGTCGCGGACAGGATCAGCCAGTGCGTGGCCATGGGAGAGCTGCGCGCGGCGGTCGAGGCGGGCCTGATGCGCCCGGAGGCGCAGGTCGAGCTCGGCACAATCGTGGCGGGGGCCGCGCCGGGGCGGGTGCACGCGGATCAGATCACGTTGTGCGATCTGACCGGCACCGGTGCGCAGGATACCGCCATCGCCACCCACGCGCTGTCCCGCGCGGTCGGCATCGGCACACAGATCGCCGTCTGACGTTGCCTGCGCCTCAGAGGCTGCGGGGCGGTTGCGCGGCCTGAGGGGGCAGGCAGGGTCTCCGTGAGGTGCAAAGCGCTGGAAGGTCGCTCAGCACCGTCTGTGCGGTCTGGTAGCGTGTTTGGCTCATGCGTCTCGGGCGGCCATGTGGCGGCTCGGCGGGACGCAGCGCCGGGTCACGCCGCAGACACTCCGAGCAGCAGACCCGACCCGATCAGCGCCCACCCGACGGGGCGGGTGACATGCTGGCCCAGCGGCGGCGTCTTTTCTCCGATCAACACCAGCGTGGCCAGCGCCATGACGGCCACGTTCATGGCACCGCCGACGAAGGCCAGGGACATCAGCGCCCAGCAACACCCGAGCGAGGCGCGCCCGAGCCGGAGGCCTGCCTGCCACGCATCCCCGTCGCGCTGCGACAGCATCAAGGTCGCTTTCTGGTGGTAGGGCGCAAGGCACCGCGCCTTGGTCGGCGAGAACTGGTAGACACCCGCGCCAATGAGCAGCAAGGCCGACAGCGTCTGCGATCGAAGCTCGCCGTAGGGGCTGACGAGGCCCGCGTCGAACAGCGCGATCTGGCTGGCTGCGGCGAGCATCGCAAAGCCCGCCCAAACCGCAAGGAACCCGGCGACGAGCCGCCAGAACCGCGCCGACCCGGCATCGGTCAGTTCCTCGTAGGCGGCGAATGCCCGGATTGCGGGCGGGACCATCATGGCAACGGACATGACCATCCACATCGCGGTGTTGCGCGCGAAACCGGCGGCGTCCTGCGTGATCACGCAGAGCGCGGCCAGAATGTCCGTTCCGAAGACCCGCCCGGATGCCCGTAACTCGGCCGGAACGGAGGACGCAATGAGCACCAGCCATGCCGAGACGATCAGCGCCACGAGGGCCATCCAGTGCCGCGTCCGCAGGAGACGGGCCGCCTCTGTCATCATCGGACCCCTCCCGTCTCGACACGTCTGGTCCCGCCCGTCTTGGTCCCGCGCGTCTTGGTGCAGCGCGCCCGAGAGCCGGGGCACCTCGGATGGTTCTCGCCGCACAGAGGCGCTTGTTTTGCCGAGAAAAGTAGGGCCGGCGCGCGTAAGTGCCACTCACTCCTGGCCCGGGGGCAGACGTTGGGCGCACAAGGGCATGCGGGACATCGACATCCGAGGCACGACACGCTACGCGAGCACGAACGCACAGCCTGAGACCCACGCGAGTTTGAGTGATTCCGATTCGTCATCTCTGCCTTTGCCCGAGTGGGCTCTTTGCATGAACCACCACGGGTTCCGTTTCCCCGACCGCTGTCAGCGTCACATCTCTCCGCTCCGACCGGGGAGGGGAATGCCGTGCGGTGGCGCTTTCGGCATCGCAGCGCACGGCGCGTCCGGTTCGGCCCCGGGGGCACATCTGCTTCCGGCGGCAGTGGCCATCGCTTCGCCTTGTCCGGCCAAGTCCGGCCCATGCGGCGGCGAACGGCCATGACGCGGGCGACCGCGCTCGTCGTCGGCTCCGGCCCCGCGGGGCTCATGGCCGCCGATGCCCTGGCGCGCGAAGGCCTGGCTGTGACCATCGCCGAGGCGAAGCCGTCGATCTCGCGCAAGCTGCTGATGGCCGGCAAGAGCGGCCTCAACATCACCAAGGACGAAAGCGCGGATGCGTTTCATGCCGCCTTCGGCCCGGCGGCGCCCGCGTTGCTGCCGATGCTGTCCACCTTTGGCCCGGTCGAGGCGCGGCGCTGGTCCGAGGCCCTGGAGCAACCCACCTTTACCGGATCGTCGGGCCGGGTGTTCCCCGTCGCCATGAAGGCGTCGCCCCTGCTGCGGGCCTGGGCGGCGCGCCTCGCCGATCTGGGTGTGCGTGTCGAAACCCGGTGGCGCTGGGCCGGTTGGGACGCTGACGGCGCCCACCGGATCGACACGGCCGAGGGCCTGCGCCACTTGCGGCCGACCGTGGCCGTTCTGGCGCTCGGCGGGGCCAGCTGGACCCGGCTCGGCGCGGATGGCGCATGGGTCGCGCCCTTCCGGGACGCCGGTGTGCCCCTCGCCCCGTTTCGGCCCGCTAATGTCGGGATCCGCGTCGCATGGTCTGCGCCGATGATGGCCCGCGCGGGCCAGCCGCTCAAAACCTGTGTCTTCACGGCGGCGGGCCGCTCCATCCGGGGCGAGGCTATGGTCAGCGAGACCGGGCTGGAAGGCAGCGCCATCTATCACTTGTCGCCCGTCCTGCGGGACGGGGCGGCCCTGACCGTCGATCTCGCGCCGGACCTGACGGAGGCGGCACTGACGGAGCGGCTCGCCCGCCCGCGGGGCAAGGCGAGCTGGGCCAATCATCTGCGCAAGACGGTCGGGCTGTCGCCGCTCAAACGCACGCTTCTGCGCGAGGCCGGGCCCTTCCCGGAGAGCGCGGACGCATTGGCCGGGCGGATCAAGGCGCTACCCATTGCCCATGACGGTGCGCGCCCCATGGACGAGGCGATCTCGGTTGCCGGAGGTGTGCGGTGGGAGGCCGTGACCGACGGGCTTATGCTGAAAGCCCGGCCCGGCACTTTCGTGGCCGGTGAGATGCTCGACTGGGAGGCCCCGACCGGCGGCTACCTGATCAACGCTTGCTTGGCCACTGGCCTCTGGGCCGGTCGGGCGGCCGCGACCTATTCGGGCGAGGGCTGAACCCGCTGCGCGACACGCCGGATGAGATCTGCGCACACTTCCGGCTCGACGATGGGCAGCATGTGCCCGCGATCCGGCAGCGTCGTGACGTCGAAGCCCTGCGCCGCCAGCGGCCCGCCCTGCAGTTTCGGTGGAAGTAGCGCGTCCGCCGCCGCAAGCAGGACCTCGCCGGGCACGCGCAGCTCGCCATAGCGGGCCGCCTGTGCCGATATGCCTGCCTCCATCGCCACAAGATCCCCGGACGCGGTGACATAGCCGCGCGGGCGTATCCCCAGCGCGCCGCCGCCACGGGTGACGAAGTCCTCCGGCCAGGGGTCGGGTGCGAACACGGCATCGAGGGTGGCCTTGGCGCTACTGCGGGCCAGGGGCACCGCGATGGTGTAGCCGATCAGACGGCGCAACAGGGGGGAGCGGACCCGCAGGCCAGCAAACAGCGGGCTCGGCTCCGGAATGGGATGGGTCAGCGGCGTGATAAGGGCGAGGCCCGCGGTGTCGTCGGGGCGCTCCAGCGCCATGGCGAGGGCGATCGCACCGCCGAGCGAGTGGCCCGCGAGAACCGGCCGCGTCACCTGCAGCGCGTCGAGCGCGGCCCAGATCATGCGCGCCTGCGCGTCGAGCGCGGCGTGATCGTCGCTTTCGCGCCGCGAGTAGCCGCAGCCCGGGCGATCCACCGCGATCACGCGGAAATCTCCGGCCAGCATGCCTGTCATGGCGTAGGTGAAGTGCTGCAACTGCCCGGACAACCCGTGGATCAGCACGACGGGCGGGGCCGTGGGGTCGCCTGCCTCGACCACGTGCAGGGTGCCGTCCGGCACCGCGATCATCCGGCCCGTCGCGGGGACAAGCCGCTCCGCGCCGCGCGCGATCCGGAGCGACCAGAGGCAAAGCACGACTGCGAGGGCGACGAGCCCCATCAGCATCAGTGTCAGAAGCGGCCCGATCATCACGCGCTCGCCGCCGCGCCTTGCGCCATGGCCCGTTGCAGGGCGGCGCGTTCGTTCATCACGTCGAAGTAAGCCCGCAGTCGCGGCTCCACCACCGGGAACCGCGCGGTGCGCGCCCAGACGCCGCAATGGGTCAGGATGATATCGGGGACGGTCATCGTCTCTCCCATCAAAAAGGGTCCGTCGGCCATCCGGGCCACCAGCGTCTTCTGGCTGCGCTCGAACTCCCACTTCAGGCTGTCTTTGATCGCCGATTGGCGCAGCTCCTCGGGCAGCACGAAGGAATGGCGCGCCGCCATCCAGAGGGCGGCGTCGAACTCGTCGAGCAGGAGCTGGGTCAGGCTGTCCTGCCGCGCGCGTGCCAGCGTTCCGGCCGGGTGGGTCAATTTCTCGTGTTTGTCGGCCAGATAGTGGAGGATGGCCGTCGAATCCGTGATCGGCGTCCCGTCCTCGATCAGCACGGGCACCTTACCTGCGGGGTTGACCGCGATCACATCTTCCGACCGGGGCGGTGCGGCCACATGGTCGTAGGGTTCCTCCAACTCCTCCAGCATCCACAGAACCCGCAGCGCTCTGCTTCTCGATCCACCGATCACTGTATACATCGTGCCGCCGCGCCCCCACGCACTTGCCGAGTTGAGACAGGCTGGCACTTGAAGTCCGCATCGTCCAGAGCCGAAGCAGCCGGATCCCGCACGCCGTGCCGCTAGAGCGAAAGGTCGAGCATGGCCCCATAGCCCGGGCGCTGCGCCGGTTTGCCGGGTACGGCCCAGATCACCGGCAGTCCGGGCAATGGGGCCGGCACGGGCGCATCGAGGTCGGTCAGCACGATCAGAAGCGCGGGCGAGAGCGCGGCCGCTTCGGCAAAGAGCCCGTCGAAGGCC
>JBCDGG010000104.1:0-20070 GCA_038757905.1 Pseudomonadota bacterium
CTGGGAGGCCTTCGACGAGGGGCGCCGGACGCCGGACCTTCCCACGGCCTGAGGCCCCGGCCAGCCCCACCGCTCCCCGGTTTTTCGAGCGTGAGGCATCATTTGCCCCGCTGGGCTCGCGTGCGCTGACCGCGATCCCGTCGCGTTCGTGCGGGTCTCGAGCCGTCGCAGAGAATACGCACCAAATCGCGCGGACCTTTGTGCCGCGCTTTACCGGTTGTTCAGCCCTCATGCTCTAGGTCGTCGCCATCCGGACGCGCCACGGTGGCGTCCCCGACTGGCCGCAAGGAGTGTATCGGGCATGGAGTTGATTGGAAAACTGACCGAGGAAGATGGGCGGATTGAGTTTCGATGCGCGCGGTCAGGCCTCGTTGTGCGCGGCGACTATGTCGAATGGGTGCTCGCCGCCGCCGCCGAGATGCTCGGCGATATGGCGCGCCACGATGCGGACGGCAAGATCGAGGAAATGGAAACGCTTGTCGAGTTTGGCGAGTGCACGCCAACTGAGGTCGACGGCGCCAGATGGGCCCACAAGGCACGCTTCGAGATCGTGCCGCAGTGCAGCGTCACGATGGGCAAGACGGAGTATCGCTGGGTCGCCCCCGATGCCAAAGACGTCCGCGAAGGGGAGTTCGACGGCCATTCGCTGAAGCGCGTCCACAACATGGCCCTCACCCGCAACGATACCTTCCTGAAGAACGAACCCGGCGTACCGCCCTCGTCCGGCGACACGCAATAGCGCAAGACCGCCATTCTTGCACCGGCTCTGAACGAACAACTCTCAAAGGATCGCAGTCATGGAAATCATTCCCTTCGGCAGCCAGGATGTCGACAACATCCTCGCCCGTGAGCCCCAGCGTGCGGAGAGCCTCGCATTTGGCGCCGTTATGCTCGACCGCAACGGGAAGGTGGTGAAATACAACAAGGCCGAAGGCATGATCGCCGGGCGCGACCCGTCCGAGGTCGTCGGCAAGGACTTCTTTAACGAGATCGCGCCCTGTGCCAAGGGCAAGCGGTTTCACGGCGAGTTTCTGAAGTTTCACCAGACCGGATCGGTGAACGTCATGTTCGACTACAAGTTTGCCTATAAGGGCGCGAATGTCGGTGTGAAGATCCATCTGAAATCGCAGCCGGACGGCCAGCATTGCTGGATGTTTGTCAAGCGCGCCTGACCCGGTCCCGCGCAGGGGCGGCGCGTCGCTGAATTCGGGCCCTGCTTCGGGGCATCGGTCAGCGGGCGGCGCCGCCAACACTTCCCTTCGGTTTCCACGTCGCTGCGCCGTGCAGCCCGAACCGTTCCCGCAGGAGCCAAGACATGACCTATATGACCGATGCCCCGCATGCCGAACAAACGGTTGCGATGCCTGCCGCCGGTCCCGACGCGGGCGGCATGCCCGGGATGAACATGCGCCTCCGCCGTCTCGGCGCCAGGCCGCTCGCCTTTCAGGGTGTCGAGCTTGGCATGGCGATGAGCTTCACCGCCGAGCTGCCGTACTGGTTCGAGATCAACCTCTACCGCGTCTCCGACGGGACGTTCGCCGTGGCCATCAAGCAGTTCTTCCAATCCTCCGAAGAAACTGATCTCGCGCGCGCCTGGCCGGCTGCGACCCTGGCCGAGGCCTTCGATATCATCGAAGGCTTCGATCCCGCGCATGATGTGCCCGTCCGCCTGTCCTTGCTCGACAGTCATCTCAGCGCGGCCGAGATGGAAGCCGCCGCGATGGATCTGCAGGCCCAGGTCGCGCATGCCCGCACGCATTACCGTAGCCTGGTGGGCGAGTTCTTCCACGGAATCGAAGGCGCCTAGGTCGCCGAGCTTGGCGCATGACGCTGATATGGGGCACGTTCCGGCGTCCCAGGACGTGCGTGACACGTCGCTCCGTGCCGACTACGGCGCGGGCGCGCCAACCTCGTTTGGAGGCGGTTCAAGGGACGCTGCATCGCACATGCCGAGCGACTGTCGTGCCGATGTCTCGAACTCCTCCGACGAAACCGGAGATGGCGCCGCGTGCGCGGCAGCCGAACCGGCGAATCCCGCCCCTAACACCCTCTGTCGTGATTGCACAGACGGGTGCGATCTTGCTGATGTCTACAATGGTGCAAAAGGGGCCGACCCGACGGGCATGCAAGGCGAGCCTTGCTCGTCCGCGGATCAGGCCCCCCTGCCATTACAACCTGCAACGCTTGAGCGGTTCGCCCGATCCGTTCTGCAGGAGTTTCTGTCCGAATGGCGCGGAGCAGCCCCGCTGGACCTCGCCGGTGACGTGTCGCTCCGGGACGGGCACGCCGCACTCGACAGTCTGGAGATGCTGGACGTCGTCGCATCCCTGAACACCCGGTTCGCCCTGCACGAAACCGGAATAGAGGACTATCTGCTGGCCCGCCCGACCCTCCGGGAGTGGGGCGATCTTCTTCACACACATCTCGGCCTGATGGGCGAAAGGGCCACCCTCGCGTTCAAGACGTCGGGGTCGACGGGCGCCCCCAAGAGCATGCGCCACGCCGGTCACGACCTGCTGCGCGAGGTGCACGCCCTCGTGCGGGACTTGCGCCTGACGGAGGCCGCGCCTTCCTCGACTGCCAGCATGCCGCCCCATGTGCCCCTGGATGACCTTATGGCCCCGCGCCACTCCGCGGTGCGGCCCGTTTCCGGGGCAAGGTGCGGGGCGCCTGCCGAACCGACCCAACGCCGGGACGAGATGCCTGGGCCCGCGAACCAGCCGCGTATCGTCTGTCTCGTCCCGTGCCACACGATGTTCGGGTTCCTGTTCACGGCACTGCTTCCCGATGATCTGGGCTGGCCTGTCGTGGATCTGTCGCGTCGGGCGCCCACGGCCTTGGCACGTATCGCCAGAAGCGGCGACGTGGTCGTCGCTACTCCGCACCTGCTGGGGTTGGCGCTGAGTTCCCTCGACACCACCTGCCTGCCGCCCGGCATGCGCGCCATCGTGTCGGGCGGTCCATGCCCGCGCGACCTCTTGGAGAGGGCTGCGGCAAAGGGCCTTGCGGTGATGGACGTCTACGGTGCCACGGAGACCGGCGGGATCGGTTGGCGCAGGGCGGCCAAGGAGAGCTTCACGTTGTTCTCCCACCTAGATCTTCTCAGCCCCGACAGCGGCCCGGCAGAGATCTGGCACCAAGACAACCGCCTGGATCTGCAGGACCAGTTGGAGTGGTGCGGGGAACGACGCTTCGTCTGGCGCGGACGCCGGGATCACGTCGTGCAGATCGGGGGGGTGAACGTATCTCCCGGCGCCGTCGCCCAGAGCCTCATCGCGTGCTCCGGTGTCAAGGACGCTGCCGTCCGGCTGAACGGCACGACGGGGCGATTGAAGGCGTTCGTCGTGCCGGATCCTGAGGTGATGTCAGCGTCGGGAGAGCGGGAGGCAGACTGTCTGGAACAGACCCTCCGCACCGCGATGCGGGGCATCCATGCCGCTCCCGCGCGCCCCCAGTCCTATACCTTTGGCACAGCGCTTCCGGTGGGCCCCTCCGGCAAGCCGAGCGACTGGTAGAGGCATCGCTATCCCGTGGGTGCCGGCCGTTCCCGGTTCCGAACCTGTCGCATTGCGCCACGGGCCAAGCAGACGACCCATCGCATCGGAAGCGCGCGGGGTTTCGCACCGGGCCGTCCAGAGCGAAGCTATCGAGCCGCCTCTTTGCGAACGAGTGATGCGCAGTGAGATTGATGCGAGAGTGCATGTCGCGTTGCATGGGGGACGCGCGGGGCGAGAGCGTTTTTGCGTTTTGGGCCAGTAGTGCTCGGAGTGCGTGATGTCCGGGAAGACCGGTGCGTGGATCAAATGGTGACCGAGGTGAGCCATCCGCCGGGTACTTCGTCGGTCCCGCAGCCAACTTGCGCGCCCACCAACGGGTCGCGAATGTCGGCTGCGAAGAGGATGTGCCTTGCCTGAAGGCCCAGAACGAACTGACTCAGCACAGGTAAGGTGCACGACGCGGGTCTTGGAAATTCTCCGGCTCAGAGGATTTGGCTGCTTGACGGCTCCAAGCCCGCGGCCTAGAACGCCGCTCACGCCGGGCAGATCCATCAATGGTCCGGCTTGCAGCGGGCGGTTGTAGCTCAGTTGGTTAGAGTACCGGCCTGTCACGCCGGGGGTCGCGGGTTCGAGCCCCGTCAACCGCGCCACCGCTGCCATTTCCCGCCCATCGAAGACAGGATCCCTGTTTTTCATGGGGTGTATGCGCGGTTGTAGCTCAGCTGGTTAGAGTACCGGCCTGTCACGCCGGGGGTCGCGGGTTCGAGCCCCGTCAACCGCGCCACACCACCGACAACCCCAGACAGATCCGGTCATAAAGCAGAACGCGCCTCATCGCCCTGATTTGGCCGGCCCGCTGACAGCTCTGCTCTCGCTCCGTCCCATCGCCAGCCGCCAGGGCGCACCGCGCAGTGGCGCAGCAAAAAACGGCGCTGCCCTGGCCGCTCAGGTCAGAGCCGCGAGGATCCTTGCCCAGCTGCGCACACCCTTGCGGAAGCTCTCGACATCGTACTTCTCGTTCGGCGAGTGGATCTGGTCGTCGGCTTTCGCCCATCCGGCGAGCAGCGCGTCCATCCCCAGCACCGTCTTGAAGTAGCCGGCAACCGGGATGGATCCGCCCGCCCCGACAAAGGCCGCGTCGACGCCCCACTCGTCCGTCAGGGCGCGCCGGGCAACGTCGAAGGCCGGGCTCGATGTGTCCATCCTGCTGGCCGGGGCGGAGCTGTGGCCCTTGAACGCAACCGTGCAATCGGCCGGAAGATGAGCGCGCACATGGGCCCGGAAGGCCTCGCGGATCACCGCAGGATCCTGATCGCCGACGAGCCGGAAGGACACTTTTGCATTGGCCTGGCTTGGCAGAACGGTCTTGAACCCGTCCCCGGTATAGCCCCCGGACACCCCGTTGATCTCGCAGGTCGGACGGGCCCAGATCGTCTCGATCGCGGTGCGGTCGGCCTCACCGGCGGGATATTTCAGCCCGACCGTGCCCAGAAACGCCTCCGGATCGAAGCCGAGCGCATCCCACGAGGCGCGGATTTCTGCCGGGGTCTCCGGCACGCCATCGTAGAAGCCCGCGAGCGTGACGCGGCCGTCTGCGTCGTGCAGGGCCGCCAGGAGGCGCGCCATCACGCGCAAGGGGTTCTGCGCCGGCCCGCCATAGAAGCCCGAATGGAGATCCCGGTCCGGTCCGGTGATGGTCAGCTCCTCGCCCAGGAGGCCGCGCAGCTGAGAGATGATGGCCGGGGTTTCGGCATCGTAGAGGCCGGTGTCGCAGATCAGGGCGAGGTCTGCGCGCAGATCGTCGGCATGCTCTTCCATGAACGGCACGAGGGAGGGAGAGCCGATCTCCTCCTCCCCTTCGAAGAAGAGCGTGATCCGGCAGGGCAGGGCGCCATGCACGGCGGTCCATGCCCGGCACGCCTCCACGAAGGTCATCAGCTGCCCCTTGTCGTCCGACGCGCCTCTGGCCCGGATCACGGCGCTGCCATCTGCGCGGGTTTCGATCTTCGGCTCGAAGGGCGGCGTATCCCACAGCTCCAGCGGGTCGACCGGCTGCACGTCATAATGCCCGTAGAAGAGCAAATGCTTGGGGGCGTCGGGCGCGCCGCCCTTTGCAACGACCATCGGATGCCCCGGTGCCGCGCGCCGCTCCGCCGCGAAGCCGACCTCGGTGAGATCGGACACAAGCCAATCGGCGGCGCGCTGGCATTCCGCCGCATAAGCCGGATCGGTCGAGATCGACGGGATGCGCAGCAGCTCGAACAGCCGTTCCAGCGATGCGGGCAGATCCGCCTCGATCCGGTCGAGCACCGGGGACAGGCGGGTATCTTCGTCGGCGGGGGCGGTCTCGGGGGGCAGGGGGGGTGTCATGGGGTCCTCGCAAGCACGTTCGCCCGACCGTACCGGGCGGGCGGCCACTGTCCAGATGCGATCGGGCAGGGCGGCGTGGAGGGTGCCGACGGAGCGTGGGGTGGCGCCGGCCTAGCCCAGCTTGGGCGGAGGCGCCCCGGCGGCTGCGCCGCTGCGCGCGCGGCGTCCGCCGCGGCGGCGCGACACGCGCGACGCCCGCGTGGGAAGCTCATCGAGGACCTCCCGGCGTTCCTCGGGGCTCATGACTGACCACATCCCGATCTCCTGAATGGAGCGGAAGCACCCCACGCAGATCCGCTCCGTCGGGTGGATCTGGCAGACCTTGATACACGGGCTTTCGAGTTCGTCCCGGCGCCAGACATCGTCGCTCATGGGCTGTTCATCTCCTCTGCGCGCATATGGGCCATCCGGTCGAGCGCGCCCTGCAGGATATAGGCGGCTGCGACATGGTCTATCACCTCGGCGCGGCGGGCGCGGCTGGTATCGGCTTCCAGCAAGGCCCGTTCCGCCGCAACCGTGCTCAGGCGCTCGTCCCAGAAGGCGATGGGTACGTCGGTTACCCCGGCGAGATTTCGCGCGAAGGCGCGTGTCGACTGGGCGCGGGGGCCTTCGGAGCCATCCATGTTGCGCGGCAGCCCGAGCACAAGGCCTCCGATCTCGCGCTCCGCCATGCGCGCAAGCAGCGCGTCGGCGTCGGCGCGGAATTTGCTCCGGCGCAGGGTTTCCAGCGGGCTCGCGGTTCCGAGCCGCCAGTCCGACACGGCAATCCCGATGGTCTTGGTGCCGAGATCGAGGCCAAGCACGCCCTGTCCCGGCGCCACCGCCGCGGCGAAGGTATGGAGATCGGCGCAGATCATCGGCGCACCCACCGGGCCATGCGCCGGGCCCCGCCCCGGGCCATGCGCCGGGCAACACGCCGCGTGCCGGGCGCGATCACGGCGTCCGCCGCCACCGGGCCCGCCGCCACCGGGTCCCCCGCCCTTCGCAGGGCGCGCCTCATTGCGCCACGCCCGCGTCGCGCGCGGCGCGCAGGATCGGCACCCGCGTGATGTCGTCCGCAAACACCTGTTGCGCCTCGGCCCAGATGGCCGCCGCGGCGTCGCGCCGGCCGAGCACACCATAGGCCCGAATCAACCGGGCCCATTCCTCCGGCGGTCCGCCCTCCGTCGCGAGCCGTTCGGACAGGCCGGAGACCATCCCCTCGATCATCTCCATCCGTTCCAGCGGGCTCATGTCCTGGGCCGCGGCCATGTCGGCGGCGGAGGGGCCTGCGAGGCCCGGCGCTTCGGAGACCGGCGGCAGGATATAGTCGACCCCGGCGCGCCGCGCCGCCATTTCGATCTGCCCGCGGATCGGCGCGATCCATGGCGCATTCGGTGGGCCCTGCCGCAGCTGAGCCTCCCAGATGTTGAAGGCAAGATCGGGCCGTCCGGTCTGCGAATACATCGCCCCCATATAGTACCGCGCCGCGCCATTGGTCGGGTCGCGCGCCAGGGCGGCCTCGAACGCCCGTTCGGCTTCGGGGGACACATAGCCGCCCGCGGCCAGCACCAGCAGATCCCCGTAATCGGCGAAGTCGCTTGCTGTGGCGCCCGGGCCCTTGATGAGCAGCACCTGCGCCTGCGCCCGGTGGGCGGCGGTGAAGTTGCCGAGCGAGGCCTCGTTACGGGCCAGCAGGGTATGGCCCTGCAGGTCCGCCGGGCGTTCGACCACGGCCGCCCGCAACTGCGCCATCAGGTCCAGGAACTCCGGCGCGGCCTCCGTCGGGGGCAGCGGCGGCACGCTCGTCTCGGCTTCCGACTGGCCCGGGCGGGTCTGGCGCGCCTCCTCGGCGGCCGCGATCCGTTCGGCGCGCGGTAGGTCCGGGTAACCCGGCGCGCCGAGCCTCTGGTAGAGCAGGAAGGAGCCTCCGATCACGACGACGCCCGACAGGGCGGCCGCTGCCATAGTGGCGCCAAAGGGCGCCCCGGCGCCGTCGCCCTCATGCCGGGCGGCCCGGTCGGCGTCCAAGATGCGGCGTTTGATCTCGACCCGCAGCCGCTCCGCCTCGTCGCCGGTGACGATCCCGCGCGCGAGGTCCTTTTCCACCGCGCTCAGTTGATCGCGGTAGATCTGGATATCGAACCTCTCCATCTCCGCCTCGGCCTGGCGGGCCCGCAACAGGGCGAGCGTCATCGGTACGGCAACCAGCGCGGCAAGACCTATGGCCACGATCCAGAACGTCATTCCTCTCCCCTTGCAAGACGCACAAGATGTAGTCCACGCGGTGCGGACCCGAAAGACCCCGCGACATTCCGATCTCGCCCAGACTTGCACCGCCCCCACAGCGGAAGCCGGGCGCCCCGGCCGCGAACGTCGCAATCCGCCATGATCACGCCGTTTGCAGGCGGGGAAAGCGTGCCGTTCGGCGGCAAACGGGGTATGCTCGAAAGACGCCCGCGGGTGACCTTAGGGAAGGGGAGAGTTTCCATGCGCCGCTATTCCGCTGCCGCCATTGTCCGAGAAGCCGCGCGTCACCATCAGGGATGGGAACGCGCCTGGGCATCGCCGGAGCCGAAGAAGCGCTATGACGCAATCATCGTCGGGGCCGGCGGGCATGGTCTGGCGACCGCCTACTACCTCGGCAAGAACCACGGCCTGCGCGACGTGGCGGTGATCGAAAAGGGGTGGCTTGGCGGCGGCAATACCGGGCGGAACACCACGATCATCCGCTCGAACTATCTGCAGGACCCGTCGGCGGCGATCTACGAGAAGGCGCGCGGGCTCTACGAAACGCTCAGCCAGGACCTCAACTACAATCTGATGTTCTCGCCCCGCGGCGTGATGATGCTCGCCCAGACCGAGCACGAGGTGCGCGGCTACAAGCGCACCGCCCACGCCAACGCCCTGCAGGGTGTCCAGACGGAGTATGTGGGCCCCGATCGCGTGCAGCAGCTTTGCCCGATCATCAATATCGACGGGCCCCGCTACCCCGTCCTCGGCGCGCTCTGGCAGGCCCGGGGCGGCACGGCCCGGCATGACGCGGTCGCATGGGGTTATGCGCGGGCGTGCTCGGACATGGGCATGCACATCATCCAGAAATGCGAGGTGACCGGCGTTCGCTCGTCGAATGGCGAGGTCATGGGGGTCGACACGTCCAAGGGCCCGATCGACTGTGACAAGCTCGGCATCGTGGTGGCCGGCCATTCCGGCCATCTGGCGGATATGGCGGGCTTCCGCCTGCCCATCGAATCCGTGGCGCTGCAGGCCCTGGTGTCGGAGCCGATCAAGCCCTGCATGGACGTCGTCGTGATGGCCAACACCGTGCACGGCTACATAAGCCAGTCCGACAAGGGCGAGATGGTGATCGGCGGCGGCGCGGACGGCTACAACAACTACACCCAGCGCGGGTCGTTCCACCATATCGAGGAAACCGTGCGCGCCCTGATCGAAACCTTCCCGATCATCTCGCGGCTGAAGATGCTGCGGCAATGGGGCGGCATCGTCGACATGACGGGCGACCGCTCGCCGATCATCTCCAAAACCCCGCTCGGCAATTGCTTCATCAACTGTGGCTGGGGCACGGGCGGGTTCAAGGCGATCCCGGGCTCCGGCTGGGCCATGGCCGAATTGATGGCCAAGGGCGGCTCACCCCTGGCTTCCGCCTTCTCGCTCGACAGGTTCGCCGAAGGGCGCTTTATCGACGAAAGCGTCGCCGCCGGGGTGGCGCATTGACGGCGCGTCTTGTGGGGCGGGCTGGCGCCTCAATCGCCCCCGCCGCCCAAGCCGCTGCTTTGGAAGGCCGACGCCCGGAAACCCTGCACGGCGGGCGCGCGACTGGTGCCGCACGAGCGCCCCTGGGGCGCGTCCATGCCCGTCGCGATTCTGTCGGCCGAGCGTCCGTCTCCGCCGCTGTGTCCCGCCATGCGCCCGGCCGAAACCTGCCGCGGCCCTTTAGAGCCGGCTCGCTCCAACAGCGCGGCCAGCCCTCTGCCTCAGTCCGCGTCTCCGCCGCCCCCGTCGAGATCCATGCCGCGCCGTCCCTGCGATCTGGCGGCATCGCGGGAATAGTCACCGTCGCCCCGCACGTCGTGCCGCTTCGGGCCGCGCGCGGCGCGGATCATGACGAAGGCCAGAATGGCCACAACAACCAGGGGCCACGCGGCGAAGAAGAATTCAAAGGCGCTTTGCATGCGCCCGACTTAGCCGATGCGGGCCGCCACCGCCAGCGGCGCGCGCCGCCCCCGTTTCACGGTGCCTCAAATATCCTCCCCGAAGGGCCGCCGACCGCCGCCGCCCCTCGTCTCACCCGGAGAGCCTGAGCCATGCTTCTTCTTCAATGCCCCTATTGCGGTCTCGACGCCGACGAAACCGAACTCAGCCCCGGCGGGGAGGCGCATCTCAAGCGGTCCGGCCCGGGGTCGACCGACGACGCCTTTGAGGCGTATCTCTTCCTCCGCGACAACCCCAAGGGCGTGCATCTGGAACGCTGGCGTCATGCCAATGGTTGCGGCAAGTGGTTCCTCGCCGCCCGCTGCACCGTCACGCTGGAGGTGTTCGGAACTTATCCGGCGCAGTCCAAGGTCCCGCCGCAGCATATCCTGGATGCCATCGAGGCCCGCCGGCCCGGCGCGACGAAGGCGCTGACGACCCTGGAGGACGCGACATGAGCTACCGCTTGCCCAAGGGCGGCCGCCTGATCGACCGTGACACCCCGGTGACCTACACATTCAACGGCCGGAAGGGGACGGGCTTCGCCGGTGACACCCTCGCATCCGCCCTGATGGCAAAGGGCCAGGCGGTGGTCGGCCGGTCGTTCAAGTACCACCGGCCGCGCGGCGTCGTGGCCTCGGGCGCGGAGGAGCCGAACGCGCTGGTCAACCTGGGAACCGGGCCGCGCCACGAGCCGAACCAGCGCGCCACCACGACGGAGCTCTTTGCCGGGCTGACGGCGGAGAGCCAGAACCACTGGCCCTCGCTGGAAAAAGATGTCGGCGCGGTCAACGGGCTGCTGGCGCGGTTCCTCCCGGCCGGCTTCTACTACAAGACGTTCATCCACCCGCGCCCGTTCTGGAAGCATGTGTTCGAGCCGTTCATCCGGCACTCGGCCGGTCTCGGGAAAGCCCCCAAGGAGGCCGATGAGGACCGCTACGAGCACTTCTATGCGGTGGTCGACGTGCTCGTCGTCGGCGGCGGGATCGCCGGGCTCGAAGCTGCGCGGGCGGCCGGTGCGTCCGGCGCGCGGGTGCTCCTTGTGGAACAGACCGCGCATTGGGGCGGGCGCAGCCCGGTCGATGTTGCTGGCGGCGCGGGCCGGGTCGACACGCTGGTGGCCGCGCTTGAGAGCATGCCCAACGTGGCCCTTCGGACCCGCTGCATGGGCGCGGGCGTCTACGATCACGGCTACGTTCTGGCCTACGAGCGGCTGACGGACCATGCGCCGGGCACGGGCGGGCCGCGCCACAGGTTGTGGAAGATCCGCGCCAAACAGATCGTCACCGCGACAGGCGCCATCGAGCGCCCGCTGTCCTTTGCCGGCAATGACCTGCCGGGCGTGCTGCTCGCCTCGGCCGCGCGCGACTACGTCGTCAACTATGCCGCGTCGCCTGGGCGCCGCGTCGTCGTCGTCACCAACAACGACGACGCCTACCGCACCGCCCTGACGCTCCATGCCAACGGCGTGTCGGTGCCCGCAGTGCTCGATGCGCGGCCCGAGGGCGGCGGCGCTCTGATGCAGGAGGCGCGCGCAGCGGGCCTGCGGGTGGAGGTCGGCGCAGCCATCCACAAGGCCAAGGGCAGCGCCCGGGTCGAAGCCGTGGCCATTGGCGGGATGGACGCCGCCGCACCCGCTGAAACGCTCGGCTGCGACGCGGTCGCCATGTCCGGCGGCTGGAGCCCGGTCGTGCATCTGTGGTCGCATTGCGGGGGCAAGCTGCTCTGGTCCGACGCCCACGCGCATTTCTACCCCGACAAGGATCTGCCCCCCACGGGCCGGGACGGGCAGGGCTTTGTGCGCGCGGCCGGCGCGGCCAACGGCGTGTTGTTGGCCTCGGGAGCCGGGATCGACGGTGCCGACCAGGGCGCACAGGCCGCCGCCGCTGCCGGGTTCGAGGGGGGCGACACCGCTGGCGCGCCGCTCGACGCCCCGGACGAGGCACCGATGCAGCCGGTTTGGATCATGCCCAACGGCGCGGGCATCGCCGCCCGCGAGAAGATGTGGCTCGATTTCCAGAACGATGTGAAGGTGTCGGACGTTCAGCTGGCCGCGCGCGAAGGCTTCGAGAGTGTGGAGCATACCAAGCGCTACACCACGCTCGGCATGGCGACCGATCAGGGGAAGCTGAGCAACATCAATGGTCTGGCGATCCTTTCTCAGGCGCTGAATGAGGAGATACCGCGCGTCGGAACCACGACGTTCCGCCCGCCCTACACGCCGATTTCGCTCGCCGCGATCGCCGGAGAGGCCCGCGGCGAGACGTTCCAGCCGCTTCGCCGGACGCCGATGCATGCCTGGCACGAGGCCCATGGCGCCCATTGGGAGCCGGTGGGGCACTGGCGCCGGCCCTATGCCTATCCGCGCGGCACCGAAAGCGTCGAACAGGCCGTGGAGCGCGAGGTGAAGAACACGCGGCAAGCCCTTGGATTGCTTGATGCGTCGACCCTCGGGAAGATCCTCGTCAAGGGGCCGGATGCGGGCCGATTCCTGGATATGCTCTACACCAACAACATGTCGAAGCTGAAGCCGGGCCGGTGCCGCTATGGCCTGATGTGCACCGAAAACGGGTTTCTCTCCGACGATGGCGTCGTGGCGCGGATCGACGAGGACACGTGGCTCTGCCACACAACCTCCGGCGGGGCGGACCGCATCCATGCCTGGATGGAGGATTGGCTGCAATGCGAGTGGTGGGACTGGCAGGTCCACACCCTCAATCTGACGGAGCAATACGGGCAGATCGCCGTGGTCGGGCCCCAGGCGCGCACGGTGCTCGAACGGCTCGGCGGGCTGAACGTTTCGAAGGATGCGCTGCCGTTCATGGCCTGGATCGAAGGGGTTCTGGCGGGCCATCCGGTGCGCGTCTACCGTATCTCCTTCTCCGGCGAGTTGTCTTACGAGATCGCGGTTCCCGCCCATCATGCGCTTGCGCTGTGGGAGGCACTGATGGAGGCGGGCGCGGAGTTCGGCGCCATGCCCTATGGCACCGAGGCGCTGCACATCATGCGCGCCGAGAAGGGCTTCATCATGATCGGCGACGAGACCGACGGCACGGTCATCCCCCAGGATCTGGGGCTGGATTGGGCGATCTCGAAGAAGAAGGACGACTTTCTCGGCAAGCGGGCGCAGGAGCGCTCGCACATGACCGACCCGTCGCGATGGAAGCTCGTCGGTCTGGAAACCGTCGACGGCACGACGCTGCCCGACGGGGCCTATGCCGTTGCCGAGGGCGACAACGAGCTGGGCCAGCGCCGGATGATCGGGCGCGTCACGTCCACCTATCGCTCGCCCACGCTCGGGCGCGGGATCGCCATGGGCCTTGTGGAGCGGGGGCCGGAGCGCATGGGCGAGATTCTGGCGTTTCCCGGAACGGACGGCAAGCTCTACCGCGCCCGGATCGTGGATCCGGTGTTCTATGACCGCGAGGGAGAGAAGCAGAATGTCTGACGCGCTGGTTCTGAAGGCGGACCCGTTCGCGGGCGCCGCGCGGGTGGCCGAGGTGCCGGCGCCGGGGATGATCACGCTGAAGGGGGATTTGTCCTCGCCCGCGCTGGCGGACGCCCTGTCCAGCGCCGTCGGGATCGGCGTCCCGGATATCCGCTGCATCGTGGCGGACGGCGAGCGACAGGTGGCCTGGATGGCGCCGGACGAGGTTCTGCTCCTTCTGCCGCGGGCCGAGGTCGGCGAGGTTCTGGCGGGTCTTGCAAAAGCGCTCGACGGCACGGCGCATCTGGCGGCCGATGTCTCGGACATGCGGGCAGTGTTCCGCATCGAGGGCGGGCTCGCCGCGCGCGAGACGCTGGCCAAGCTCTGCCCGGTGGACCTGTCCCCCGGGGCTTTCGCGCCGGGAGAGATGCGCCGCACCCGGCTGGCGCAGATCCCCGCGGCGTTCTGGATGGAAGGGGATGCGTTCACGCTCGTCTGCTTCCGGTCCGTTGCCCAATACGCATTTGACGTGCTGAAAGAGGCGGCCGCCGAAGACGCGCGGGTCGGCTACTTCACCGAGGCATAGCCGCGCCGCGTCGGCCTGCGGCTAGCCCGCCTGCGTCGCGGATCGGGCCGCCCCCGCGGCGGCGATCTCCGTCGCGGTGGGGCAGGTGTCCACCCAGGCATCGTCGGAGGCGTAGCCGAGCGCGCGCAGAAGCGGACCATGGGCCGCCGCATAGCGGCGCGCCAGATCGCGGGGCATCTCGCGGCGCCAGCGCTCCGGCTGCCCGGATTGGATCAGACGCCGCAGCTGCGCGTCGACATTGGTCGATTGGGCAAGGCCGCCAAACAGGGCGTGTTTCCAGTAGGAGGCGAGCATGGTGTTCGCGTCGATCCCGTCGACGCCCGCCCATGCCAGCGCAGCGGCGAAACGCGCGCAGTCGACATCCGCGATCAGATCCTCGTAGCGTAGCTCCAGCGTGTTGGCCCGCCCCGTGACCCAGGCCATCATGCTTTCGGCCACATCGGCATGGCGATGGTCCATCTCGAAGGCAAGGCGCGTCAGGTCGTCGGGCAGCGCCTTCATGAACTCCTGATAGCTCATGCCCTGAAACTCCGGGCGCAGTTCGTGGAGGTCCGGATAACCCTTGCGGGGGGCGACCGGATGGAACTGCGCGGCCGAGATCAGCATGTCGCGCGGATCGCGCACGATGTGGATGAGGCGCGCCTCCTCCATCGCGAAGAGCGGGCGGGGAAAGCTGCCGTCGTAGTTCATCAGGATCGCCGGACCGACAGAGGGCAGGGCCTTGAGGTCGAACAGCCCGTTCACCTCGATGCGGGGCACATCCATTGCCTTGGCGGCTTCGCGCATCGCCCGGCGCAACCAAACGGTCCCGGCGCGCGGGTGGGTGGCGATGCACAGAAACCGGGGTTGGGTCTCCTCCGCCGCCGCGCCCGCAAGCGCCGGTGCCGGCGGGTCGCGGGTGTCGCCGGTCTCGAAAAAGAGCTGCGCGGCCGGCTGGCTCTCGGTCAGGTTGGCCACCTCGCGGAGCAGGCGATCCCGCGCGCGATCCTGGATATCGGCCAAGGCCGGATCGCCCTCCAACTCGGCAATGGCCTCGCGCAGAACTGCCGGTCCGAGCGGCGGCATGGCGACGGAGTTGATGTCGCGCAGCAGCCAGGCGTTCCATCCTTCGGGGGCGCGGCCACCCTCCGCCGGGATGCCCACGCGGAGTTGGCGGTGCAGAAACTCGGCCCGGGACTTGACCGCATAGCGCCGCACGCAGGCGTAATCGAACGCGAGCGCCGCGGGGGGATAGTGGTTCTGGTCGCGCCACTTCTGATCCCGGAATGCCGCCGTCGCGTCGTCGCCCGATGCATTGAGCCAGACCTGGCGCGGCGTGTTGCCCTTGCCCTTTCCGTGGGGCACGCCCGTCGGTGGGCCCCAGGGCCGGTAGGGGCCCGGCCGGGTGAAGGAAGTGGGCCGGTAAAGGCTGCGGTAGCTGTGCAGGCCGGGCGCCTCCGGCGGGTCGATCCGCGAGCCGCGGCGGAAGCGCTCGGTAACGGGGGCGGGATCGAAGCCCACCTGGCCGTTGCTGCCCATCACGCGCCAGGGCAGGGCGAGGCCATCGGCACGGTTGGCCTCAGTCGCGTCCAGAAGGTCGGCCAGCGTGCCGTGCCCGATTGTGATGTCGAGAAACTCGTCGGGCAGGATGGGCAGCACCCATTCCGCCTTGGCGACCGCGGGCAGCTCGGCCGCCGCTTCCAGGGCGGCGCGGAACACGGGCTTGTCGTCCGGCGGGTCTTCGAGCCGGTGATGCTGCAACGGGCCCAGCTCCGAGAGCCGGTCGAGCATGGCGTCGGTGCCGTCCGACGAGGCCCGGGAAAAGATGACGAAGCGCGCGGCGCCGACCAGCACGTGCCAGGCGATCCATTCGAGGAGGTACGGCGCCTCGTCGGCGACACAGGACACGATGGTGACGTCGACGGCAGTGTCGTCGGCGGCGTGTCGGGTGTCCTGGGGCGGGGCGTCCGTCTGATCGGTCATGCGGCTGTCAGCTGTGCTGTCGGGTCGGGTGGGCAGACGCTACTACCGCCACCCGGCACACGCCAGAAGCGCGAAACCGTTCCCCTGGCAGGCGTGACGCCCACGCCGCTGCGTTACTCCGCCGCCGGGGCGGAGGCGATCTCTGCGGCGGGCTGGCAGCGCGACACCCAGGACGAATCCTCGGCGTAGCCCAGAACGCGCAGCGCGTCGCCGAAGCTGGCCGCGTAGGGTTCGGCAACCTCCCGTGGCAGAAGGGCCGGCCATTGCTGCGGAGCGCCCGACGTGATGTGCAGCGCCACGCGCGTGTCGCGGTTGGCCGGATCGGCATTGCCGCCCCAGAGTGCATGCCGGCGATAGGCCGCGAGCGCGCCGTCGATGTCGAGCCACGCGATGTCGGCCCGCTCGAGCGCCGCGCGGAACACGCGCCCCTCGGTGTCCTGCATCAGATCCTCGTAGCGCAACTCGATCGTATCGGTCCGGCCATAGGCCCAGGCCAGCATTTCTTCGACGGTGGTGGCGTGTTTGTGCGCCATTTCGAACATGAGCCGCGTCGTGTCGTCCGGCAGGCTGTTCAGATAGGCCTGATAGGTCATGCCATGCCATTCCGGCCGGGTTTCGGCCAGAAACCCCTCGCGCGCACGCGGCGCCCGGCGGTGATAGCGCATGCCCGACACGAGGATGTCGCGCGGATCCCGGATGACATGCAGAATGCGCGCCTCCGGCATATCGTAGATCGGCCGCGGGAACTCTCCGTCCCAGTGGACGAGGATCTGCGGTGCGTCGGGCGAGATGCGTTCGAGGTGCCGCAACCGCGACATCTGCCGCATTTCCACCCCCTGCGTGTCGGCGATCTGACGCGCGGTGTAGCGCATCCACATCGTCCCGCTCTTGTGGTGGGTCGCGATACAGAGCAGGCGCCCGGGGGGGCGGCCCGAGCCATGCGGCAGATAGCCCGTCTCGATGAAGTGGCGCGCGGCGGGATCGTGGTTCAGCTCTGCGACACGCGCGTCGAGATCGGTGCGGGCCGCCGCCTGCAGCGCCGCGAGCGCCGGGTCCGATGCCAGTTCCGCGATCGCCGTCGGCAAGCGGGCTTCGCCGAGCGGCTTCAAGGCCAGCGTGTTGATGTTGCGGGCGATGAAGTAGCCGTCCGTCAGGCGCTCATGCGAATGCGTAGCGCTGCCCCGGGTCTGTTTGCACAGATACTCCGCCCGTGATTTCACCGCATAGTGGCGGATCGCGCCGTGGCGGAACCCGGCCCGGTCCGGCGGGATGTGCAACCGCACCTCGTTGGCGTGCTTTCCGCCCAGATGGTCCGACAGGTCGTCCCCCGAGGCGTTCCGCCAGACCAACCGGTTGTCGGGGTCGAGGACCTTGGGGCGGTGGATTCCGAAGGCGGTGAAGAACTGCGGCCGGAAAATCGTCTTGAAATGCGAGGCCGTGGGTGTTTCGGGAAGCACGATCCGGGAGCCGCGCCGGAAGCGCTGCGTCAGCGGCGCGCCCGACGGCGTGCTCTGCCCGTGAGAGCCCATGTAGCGCCACATCAGGCTGATCGCGTGGGCTTTGCCCGCCGGATCGCAGGCGGCGACGAAGTCCGCGAGCGAGCCGTCGCCCGCGGTCAGGTCAAGAAACTCGTCGGCGTCGACATGGATCACCCACTCCGCCGTGCGGATGCTCTCCAGCCGCGGCGCCCGGCGCAGGGCCCTGTAATGTGGCGGGTCGTCGTCGGCACCCTCGTTCCGGATGTGCTCGACCAGCCCCATCTCCGCCAGACGGTCGAGCATGGCATCCGTTCCGTCGGTGCAATCGTTGCTGAAGATCACGAAGTGGTCGACGCCGATCAGGCGATGCCAGGCGATCCACTCCAGAAGGTAGGGGGCTTCGTTCTTCACAGTGGCAAACAGAACGAAGCGGTGGCCTGTCCCGTAGCCGCCGTCCTGGGTGCGGCTTTCGTCCTGCGCCGCTGCCGGAACGGGCGGTCCTGCGGCGGGCCCGTCCGTGCGCTGCGTCCGGTCTGCGGCGTCCGGGGCGCCGATCAGGAACGCGCGGTGTTCCCCCTCCGCCAACTGCCCCTCCAGCACGCGCCGCGCGGTGACGAGACAAGCGCGGCGCAGGGTGGCGAGCTCGGCATCGGCCATCAGGCGCGCGGTCTCTGCTTGTGTCTTCTCCGTCTGGATCGGCGGAGGCGCCATCGAATTCAGATCGAACGTCTGCCAATAGGACAGGTCGATCCGGTCGTGCGTCTTGGTGTTCGCCGAGCCGCGCAGGCGCTTGAGCAGAAACTCCTCCCGGCTTTTGACCGCATAGTGATTGACCCACCCGAAGGCATAGCCCGCCGTATCGGGACCGAAACGCCAGCCCTTCGCGGTCACCGCTTCGGCTATGTCCCGGCCCGAACCGTTGCGCCACACGATCCGGGGCAAATGCGTGCGGATCTTCCTGTCGAACTTCGGCCGGTGGACGCCGAAATAGTCGAAGACCGCCGGCCGGAAGAGCGTCTTGAAGCCGGGAACCATGCCGTTTTCCGGCGGCTCCACGGATCCGCCGCGCAAGAACCGCTGGGTGACCGGCCCGTCGATCCATCTGCGCGCACCGTCCGAGCCCATCAGCCGCCACCCCAGCGAGATCGCATCGGCCGGGCCGCACGCGTCGATCAATGCAGGTAGGGTGCCATCGCCGGTCTCGACATGGACGAACTCGTCCGCATCCACGACCAGAACCCAGTCGGCCGCCCGCACCTCCGCCATCTTGCCGGCGCGCGAATAGGCCCGGCGCTGCGGGTCCATGCGCGGCCCGACCGGATTGTCGAAATGGCGGATCTCTCCCATCGCGTCGAGACGGTCGAGCATCAGGTTGCTGCCGTCCGTGCAATCGTTCGAGAACAGGGTGAAGTCCGCTACGCCGATCGCCTTGTAATGGGCGATCCACTCCACGAGGTAGGGCCCCTCGTTCTTCAGCGTCGCCACAAGGTGAATGCGTGGGGGCTCGGACAAGGCTCAGTCTCTCCGCTGGCGGCGGGGGGCGGGGTCCGCCGGCTCCCCCTCGGCCGTGGCACGCAAAGCGGCGCGCGTCTCGCTCTTCGTGGCGGTCTGGCTGTTTGCGATCATCAGGGCGAGCTTGCGGGCCGGGACCCCTTGCGCGCGCAACTCGGCGATGCGTGTCTGCCACTCTTTCGGGAGATGCTGGGTGAAGAGCACTTCGTCAAGCCTTGCAAAGGGCACCTCGGCGGCGCGCTTCAGCTCCGCCAGCCATTCGGCAAAGTCCGGCGTGCCGCGCAACCTTTCGACCTGCGCGCGGTGATAATCCATCGCCTCGCGCTGAAGCCGCGCCAGCATCGGGTCGGCGAGGTAGCGTTCGAGGCGCCGCCGCACGGCATTGCGGTGACGGAGCACGTTCGGCGCCTCGATCTCGTTGCGGTCGAACAAGGCGAAGTAGGAGGCGTTGTACTTGTCGGGCTTGTTGTTGACGTTGCCCCGCAGCCGCCGCAGCAGATAGGCCTCGTAGCTCTTGACGGCGTAATGGTTGATCTCGGCCAGCTTGTAGCCGAGCGTCGGCTTGGTCGACCGCCAGCCGGAGAGCGAGAACTCCTCCGGCATCGGTTTGCCCGAGCCGTTGACCCAGCGCTGGCCGAGCAGCGCGCGCGCCCGTTCCGGCAGGGCCTTGGCCTTGTGGATCGAGGGCCGGTGAATGCCGAACTTCATGTGCTCGAACGGGCGGAACATCGTCTTGACGCCCCAGCCCTTGCGGAACTGGTCCGGCGCGGCCCTTGTGTACGTCTCGGTCACGAGGCCCGGATCCCAGGGCGCGACCCCGTTGGCCCCGAAGAAGCGCCACGTCAGGGCGATGGCGTCGGTGTCTTCCGGAACCGCCTGGACGAGGTGCTTCACCCAGCCCCGGCCCGTCTTGATCGAGACGAACTCGTCGGCATCGAGCGTCAGCACCCAGTCCGTGTTCGTCACCTGCGGATTGTCGCCGGCCAGCGCGAGGGCGTGGGGCTGGGGCTTGCGGCCCGCGGGCACGTCGTTCCGGAAGTGATGCGC
>JBCDGG010000105.1:0-19774 GCA_038757905.1 Pseudomonadota bacterium
CGGGCTTGTCGGCCACCACGAGGCCGTGCTTTGCGGCCAGATCCCGGGTTTCGCCCTTGCTGGCGAGATGGCCGAGCGGGAAACGCAGATAGCCCAGCTGTTCCGCCGTCGTGGAGAACAGGAAATAGCTCTGATCGCGCACCGGGTCGGCCGCCATGTGCAGCTCCGGCCCCGCGGAACCGGACTTGCGCTGAATGTAATGCCCGGTCGCCATACAATCGGCGTCGAGATCGCGCGCCGTTTCCAGCAGATCCTTGAATTTGACGCGCTCGTTGCAGCGGATGCAGGGCACCGGCGTCGCCCCGCCGAGATAGCTGTCGGCGAACTCGTCGATCACCGCTTCGCGAAACTGGTTTTCGTAATCCAGCACGTAATGCGGAAATCCCATCGCCTCGGCGACGCGGCGGGCGTCGTGGATATCCCGGCCGGCGCAGCAGGCGCCCTTCTTGGCCAGCGCCGCGCCATGGTCATAGAGTTGCAGGGTAATCCCCACCACATCGTAGCCCGCCGCGGCAAGCTCGGCTGCCACGACCGAACTGTCGACGCCACCGGACATGGCCACCACGACCCGTGTGTCGGCGGGGGCCTTGGCGAAGCCGAGGGAATTCAGCGATGTATCGCGATCGAGCGCCATAACGGGTCCGGAGATGAGGTGAGTGCGACAGCCGCGCGCGAAATATAGGAAAATTGCCCTCACTCACAAGAGCGCGCTTCACCTATCTTTAAGCGCCATCGTCGAAATGTGCCTCCCGCGAGTTGGGAGAGCGAGTGATGTTTATCAAGAAGATCGATGGCCCCCGCGCCGTCACGCTACCTGACGGGACGATCATGACGCGGGCGGATCTTCCCCCGCGCGAGACACGTCGTTGGGTGGCGAGCCGAAAGGCCGCCGTTGTGCGGGCCGTGCGCCACGGCCTTGTGACGCTCGAGGAAGCCAAGGACCGGTATGGCCTCTCCGACGAGGAGTACGAGAGCTGGTCGACGGCGGTGGCCGAGCATGGCGAGCAGGCGCTGAAAGCCACGGCGCTGCAGAAGTACCGGTATCCGGTCAAGGATCAGGCGGGGCACTGACTCGCCGCGCCGGTGCCCAAGCCGCCATGAACGCCATGCGACATAATGCGCAGGCGGTTGTTCGCGCATAGACAACGCATCGGCGGCATGCAACCTTGAGTTGAAATGGCTATTCGCCTAAAGGTGGTAACGCGCAATTAACCATTTGGGGCGATGTTCGGTAGGACAGAACACCGATTGGAGTTTACCTGCGATGCGCGTACTGCTCGTTGAGGACGATCCGGCGACTGCAAAGAGCATCGAAATGATGCTGACTCACGCCAATCTGAACGTTTACACGACCGATCTCGGAGAAGAAGGGATCGATCTGGCGAAGCTCTACGATTACGATCTGATCCTGCTCGATCTCGGCCTGCCGGATATGACGGGCCACGAGGTGCTTCGCAACCTGCGACTTGCACGCGTCGAGACGCCCATACTGATTTTGTCCGGCGCAGACGACACAGACAACAAAATCAAAGGCTTCGGCTTCGGCGCAGACGATTATCTGACCAAGCCGTTTCACCGGGAGGAGTTGGTCGCACGCATCCACGCGATCATCCGGCGCTCCAAAGGGCACGCGCAATCGGTGATCAAGACAGGCAAGATCGTGGTCAATCTCGACGCCAAAACAGTCGAGGTCGACAACCGCTCGGTTCATCTGACGGGCAAGGAATACCAGATGCTCGAGTTGCTCTCGTTGCGCAAGGGCACGACGCTGACCAAGGAGATGTTCCTCAATCATCTCTATGGCGGGATGGATGAGCCGGAACTGAAGATCATCGACGTGTTCATCTGCAAGTTGCGCAAGAAGCTCTCGGCGGCAACGGGCGGCGAGAACTACATCGAGACGGTCTGGGGCCGCGGCTACGTCCTCCGCGATCCGGAACCCGACCTCGAGACGACCTCGCCGATGGCTCTCGGCGCGTAGCACCGCACCTCTGCGCAACGTGTCCACGCCGGTGGGCCCGTGGTCCGGAGGCTTCGAAGCGTGCGTGCGTCCGGGTGGGTAGTAGGCCCAGAGGACCCGGTTAAGCCGCTATTCACGTTGAGGTTCGTGAGCCTTAGGTGCAGGTGCAAGGACTGAGCCTGGCAGTGGGCAGCGCCTGTTCGCCTGACGCCGTCGTCGACACTGCCTGATGGGGCGAAAGGCAGGCCTCACGCCGCGACCTCAGGTGCCAAGTCGCTGACCGAGACCTCCGTTTGCACGGCATCGCCCGTGAACTCCGTCGGCGGATCATCGTTCGAGAGCACCGACATCTCGCCGTTGTCGGGAGCGCTGAGCGCGTGCCATGCTCCGGACGGCGTCTGCGCCACGCCGGAATTGGGCCGAGGCCTGGGCGGCCAGGAAGAGGGGGCGCCCGACCGCAAGCCGGTTGCGCTGTGGCCCTCGCAAAAAGATCGGGGTGACCGTCTGGTCCTGTGCTGCACGGGACCTGGATTTGGCTGCCCTCCGAAGAAGCTGGCCGCCGATGGCCTTTTCGCGCATGACCCGATCCGCTAAGCCGCGGTCATGGTTGCCACATCCCACAATACCGATGCCTTTGACCAGGCGCCGTCGCCCCTGAAGGTGGACCGCCTGTCGATCGCGCGGGGCGGGGTGGCCGTGCTTTCGGATATCGACCTCGACGTGGCGCCAGGCCGCGCCCTGATCCTGCGCGGGCCCAATGGTGTCGGCAAAACGACGCTTCTGCGTACGCTCGCCGGCCTGCAGCCGCCGCTTTCGGGGACGATCTCGCCGGATCCGGAATGCGCCGCCTATGCCAGCCATGCCGACGGGCTCAAGGCCACGCTGACAGTGGAAGAAAACCTCCGCTTCTGGGCCCGGGTGCACGGCCATGCGGATATCGGCACGGCGCTCGACGCGTTCGACCTGCACCGCCTGGCGCACCGTGCCGCCGCTACCCTCTCGGCCGGACAGAAGCGGCGCCTCGGGCTCGCCCGCATGGTCGTCACACGGCGGCCCGTCTGGCTGCTCGACGAACCCACCGTCTCGCTCGACACCGCGGCCGTCGCACAGTTCGCCGACGCGGTTGGCGGGCACCTCGGCGCCGGGGGGCTGGCGGTGATCGCCACCCATATCGACCTCGGCCTCGCGGATGCAGAGGTCTTGGACGTCACGCCCTATCGGGTCTCATCGACGGCCGACCGGCCGGCGCGCGCGGTCGACGCCTTCGATACCGATGACGGCGGGGCGTTCCTGTGATGGCGCTTCTGCAGCGCGACCTGGCGCTCTCCGTGCGCGCGGGCGGCGGGTTCGGCCTGGCCCTGGCGTTCTTCCTGATCGTCGTCACCCTGACGCCCCTCGCTGTCGGCCCGGGCACCGGCACGCTGGCCACGATCGCACCCGGGATCCTTTGGCTCGGGGCGCTGCTGGCCTGCCTGCTGTCGCTCGACAGGATCCTCGCGCTCGACCACGAGGACGGATCGCTCGATCTGCTGGCGACGGCGCCGCTCCCGCTGGAAGGGGTGGCGGGGATCAAGGCGCTGGCCCACTGGATCACGACGGGGCTGCCCCTGACCCTCGCCGCGCCCGCCTTCGGCGTGCTGCTGAACCTGCCGGCCCCCGGCTATGGCTGGCTCGTCCTGTCGCTCCTTGTCGGGACACCGGCGCTGTCCGTGATCGGCACCTTCGGCGCCGCGCTGACCGTCGGGGTGAAACGCGGCGGTCTGCTTCTCAGCCTGATTGTCCTGCCGCTCTACATTCCAACGCTGATCTTCGGGGCAGAGGTGGCCCGGCGCGGCGCGGCTGGGATGGAGACGGCCACGCCCCTTGCCGCGCTTGCGGCCATCACCCTTGCCACCGCGGCGCTGCTGCCCTTCGCCTCCGCCGCGGCGATCCGCGTGAACCTGCGCTGACGCGCCCACGCCCATGTCAGTTGCCGCCGCCGCCACCGCAACCTAAACTCCGTCCATGTCACTGTGGGAATATGCAAATCCGAAGCGGTTCATGGCGCTCTCCGGGGCCGTGCTGCCCTGGGCCTCGGCCCTTGCGGCCCTCTGTCTGGTGACCGGGCTCATCTGGGGGTTCTTCTTCACGCCGGACGATTTCCGCCAGGGCTCCACCGTAAAGATCATCTATCTGCACGTGCCTTCGGCGCTGATGGCGATCAATGTGTGGCTGATGATGCTCGTGACGTCGCTGATCTGGATCGTCCGCCGCCATCATGTCAGCGCGCTTGCGGCCAAGGCGGCCGCACCGATCGGCGCCACCTTCACAGTGATCGCGCTGGTCACCGGGGCGCTTTGGGGCCAGCCGATGTGGGGCTCGTGGTGGGAATGGGATCCGCGGCTGACCTCGTTCCTTGTCCTGTTCCTGTTCTACCTGGGCTACATGGCGCTCTGGGCGGCGATCGATAATCCGGACACGGCCGCCGATCTCACATCGGTGCTGTGTCTGGTTGGATCGGTCTTTGCGATCCTGTCGCGCTATGCGCTCGTCTTCTGGAACCAGGGCCTGCATCAGGGCGCATCGCTGAGCCTCGACAAGGAAGAAAACGTGGCGGATGTCTTCTGGTACCCGTTGCTGGTGTGCATCGCGGGTTTCGTGCTCCTCTTCGTCGCACTTGTCTTCCTGCGCACCCGCACCGAGATCCGGGCCAGACGGATCAAGGCACTTACCGCGCGGGAGCGAATGGCAGGATGATACCCGATCTGGGGAAGTATGCAGTCTGGGTTTTGGCGGCCTATGGCGTGTCGCTGACGCTTCTCGTCGGCCTCGTGGCGCTGTCGCTCCAGCAGGCGCGCCGGACCCTGGCCGAGTTGCGCCGGATGGAGGAGAGCCGGCCGCCGCAAAGGCGCCGTGGCCCCGAGACATTGCCGCGCGAGCAGGCCCCCGTCGGGGCGGAGGAGCGCGCAAATGGCTAGAGTGTCGCCTTTGGTGCTAGCGCCGCCGATTCTGTTTGCGGGCCTTGCCGCCCTGTTCTTCGTGGGGATGCAGCGAGAGGACCCGGACGCGCTGCCCTCCGCGCGGGAGGGGCAGACCGCGCCCGCCATGGCGCTCGTTCCCTTGGGGGAGGGGGAGTTGCTGACGGATGCGGATCTGAAGACGGACGGCGTGAAGCTCGTCAATTACTGGGCCAGCTGGTGCGGCCCCTGCCGGGTGGAGCATCCCCATCTGATGGCCCTGGCCGAGGAGGGCATTCCGATCCACGGCATCAACTACAAGGACGACCCCAGCAAGGCCCTCGGTTTTCTGACCGAACTCGGCGATCCCTACACGCGTGTCGGCGCGGATCCGACGGGCCGGACGGCGCTCGACTGGGGCCTCTACGGCGTGCCGGAGACCTATGTGATCGACGGGGCCGGACGCGTGGTTTTGCGGTTCGCCGGCCCGATCACCTCCGATGTGCTGGAGCGGCGCATCCGGCCTGCGATCGAAGAGGCGACCGGCGCGGCCTTCACCAACTGACGCCTCTTCAACGGGCAAGCCGACCCGCCGGGGCCTATTCCTCGCAGCCGAGGGCCCTCAGACGGGCATGCAGGCGCGTGGCATCGGCGAGCCCCGCATCGAGCGCGAACACATAGGCATGGGTCAAATAGAACGCCTTCTGCCTTGTATCATCCGCCCGCGCCGCCGCGTCCGCATAGAGGCGCGCCAGCACGGCCTTGTCGCCCGACTCGTGGGCATGGACCAGTGCGGCGTCCAGCGTCGCGGCCGCCTCCGGGGCTGGGAGATCGGGCGTCCCGGCCGCTGCCGGGCGCAGGGCGCCCGCCGGGGCGCTCACTCGGCCGCTGAGAGGCCGGACGCCTCGCTGCGATGGCTCAGGATGCGCTCGGCCGCCCAGGCGTGAAAGCAATGCGTCGGGCCGTCCATCGCCGGGGAGAACCGGCCCCCGTCGAAGAGCGGCCCGGCCCGGCCGGACTGCATCCCCTCGACCACGAAGATGTCCTCTTCAAAGACCTCCTTCCACAGAGCGGCATTGGCCTCGCGCTTCGCCGTGGCCGTATCCGGCGCGGCGTAATACAGGTGGATCTCCTCTCGGGTATGCCCGGGCCCCACGGGCTGCAACAGGATGGCGAAGGCGTGGTCGCGGTGGACACCCAGCAGCACGTTGGGATAGGCGGCCACATACTCCGCCCCGGTGTTCCACTTCTCGGATAGAGCGTCGAAGTCGGGGAACGCGGCCCCGCCGCCGTCACCATCCACCATCTGCCGATAGACGACGGTGCCTTGGCCGGAATACGCACCCGGTGCCTCGATATTGTAGTGATCCTCCAGCCGGGAATAGCTGTTCAGCCCGGGATGGACCCAGGGCAGATGATAGCTTTCGCAATAGTTCTCGACGGCGAGCTTCCAGTTGCAGGCGACATCGAGGGTGAAGGCGCTTTCCGGCCCGCCATGGACGAGCGCCTTGCCCTCGAACTCCGCCCAGCGGGTGCGCAGGGGGGCGAAGGCCTCCTCGAACGGGGGGGCGCGGCCGGAGAGGTTGATCCACACCACGTCGCGCCAGATATGCGAACGGATCTCGGCCAGGCCCAGATCGGACCGGTCGACGCCCGGATGGACGTTCATCCCCGGCCCGCCGACATGGGGCGTGGCGACAAGACGCCCGTCGGTGCCGTAGCACCAGGAGTGATAGGGGCAGCGGATCGCGCCCTCGATCTTGCGCGGCGCGGTCACCAGGATCATCCCGCGATGCCGGCAGACATTCTGGAACACGCGCACCACGCCTTTGCGGTCGCGGATCACCAGGATCGGCACCCCGGCGAAGGTCATGGGCAGGGCATCGCCGTTCTCGGGCACCTGCGCGGCGACGGCGCAGCCCGCCCAGGTGTCTGCCAGAAGCGCGGCGCTTTCCTCGGCGAAGACATCGGGATCGGTGTAATGCGCGTTGGGCAGGCCGCGGGCCTCGGCCACAGGGCGCAGCACGGCATCCAGGTCGTAAGGCGCATCGGTGGGTCTCATGGCGGCCTCCCTGCCTCGGTGTGGGTCAATCGTAGCGCCGCTTGCCGACTGGCGTGTATTCCCGCTGCGACGGCGGAATCGTCGCGCGCGACATCCCGCCGGGCGGTACCGCGCCCCGATCTTCGCCGATCGCCCGGGTTTGCGGCGGCGAAGCCCCGCGCGTGGGCGCCGCCGCCATTTGCACGGGCAGGGCCTTGCCGTCGCAACGCCGCGTCACACGCGGGGCGCTGCCCAGATCGCAGCTCAGACGGGCGGGGAGTGGCGCGGCGGCGCGCGCTCCGGTCCGATGACGGCGTTCGGGCCCAACCCCGGACGAGATCCAACACGGAGACGATCTATGACCTATCTTCGCAAGATCCTTCCCTTCGCCGTCGTGCTGATCGCGGCGCCCGTCTTTGCCACGGTCGAGGACACCGATGGCGACGGGATGTACTCCTTCGACGAGGTGCTGGTGACCTATCCCGCCCTCTCCGAGAGCGCATTCGCGGAGCTCGACGTGGATGGCGACGGGATGCTGAGTGCGGAAGAAATGGCCGCCGCCGAGGCCTCAGGCCTGCTTCCAGCCGAGGGCTGAGGCGGGGGGGCAGGGGGCGCCATCGCGGCGCCTCCTGTTTCGGGCATGCGCTCCGGCCATCGATACGCCTCTCCCTGTCGGACCGGCGGCCGGCTCCTTGCAGGCCCGATGCACAGCCCGGGCCCGTCGCGACGTGCGGTCCCTTGCCCTTTAGGGCCGTGCGCCGTGCTCGACCAGTGCCCCGGCGGACGGGACCGGGCCGAAAACGAAGAGCGGGCAGCGCCGTACTTGGCACTGCCCGCTTCCTGTTGGGCTCATGTGAGAGGCGTGCCGCCTCGCGCGGGGCTCAGCCGCCTTTGGCCGGGGTCGCAGCCGGCGCGGCGGCGGCGGCGGCCGGTGCGGCGGCGCGCTTGCCGGCGCTGGCGTTGAGCGGATCTTCCTGCCGCTGAACCGACCCCTCGAAATGGGCGCCGGATTCGATAGCGATGGTCTTGTGAATGATGTCCCCCTCGACGCGCGCCGTCGAGGTCAGGCGCACCTTCAGGCCACGCACCCGGCCAACGATGCGGCCGTTCACGACAACGTCGTCAGCTGTGCACTCGCCCCGGATCGTGGCGCCCTCGCCGACGGTCAGGAGATGGGCGCGGATGTCGCCTTCGACCGTGCCCTCGACCTGGATATCGCCCGTGGTTTTCAGGTTGCCCGTGATCGTCAGATCCGACGACAGGACAGACGCGGGCGGCTTGGATTTCGGAGCGGCGGAACGCGCCGGCATGTCCGGCATCGGGCTGGACGGGCTCGCGTCCGGCGCCTTCGCGGCGTCGCCGTCCTTAGCGGGGCCAGGCTCGTTGATTCGGCTCTTAGAAAACATCTCGGGCAGCCCTTATGAAGTTCATGGGGTTCACAGCATTTCCGTTGACTCGCGTCTCGTAGTGGAGATGCGGACCAGTGGATCGACCGGTGTTGCCCATATCACCGATGCGATCCCCTTTCGAGACCCTTTCCCCGACGTTCACGCGAATTCGGGACAGATGCGCGTAGCGGGTTTCGATGCCGAACTCGTGCTGGATGGTGATCATCCGGCCATAGCCGCCTTCCCATCCCGCGCCGGTCACAACGCCGTCTGCCGTGGTGTAGATCGGCGTGCCGACAGGGCCGGCGAAATCGGTACCGTTGTGCATGCGGCCCCAGCGGCGTCCGTAGCCGGAGGTCAGCCGGTAGCCCGATCTGACCGGCATCGCGAACGGGGCCTTTTCCGCCGCCAGACGGTAGAGGTTCATCCGGTCGAGGCCCTTGAGGATCGCGTTGGCGCGCAGCTCCTCCTCCGATGGGGCCTCGCCCTTGGTCGAGAAGGTGATCGGCGTCAGCGGGCCACCGGTGCCGGAATAGCCGCGTCGGACGGCATCGAGCAGGCTGTCCGGCGGCAGACCCGCGGCGCTGAACATCTTTTCCAACGGCTCGACAGAGACCGTCAGCGCCTCCTCGAGCTGGGTGAAAATCTTGTCGTTCCGCGCCATCAGAAGATCCCGTTCGAACGCCATCTCCTCGGCTTCGGCGGACGCCTCGGCGGCTTTGTCGGCCATTTCGTCCCGTTCCGCAGCGGTGGCTTCGAGCGCGGTGTTCAGAAACGCCAGCGTCGTCTCGACGTCCTCGATCGCGGCCTCGCCTTCGGCCACGGTCAACTCGCCGTCCTCGATGGCGGTCTGCAGCGCGTTGCGCTCCGCCAGGGCAGCGTCGCGGTCCTGCATGGTGCGCCGCAGCGTGGCCTGAATCACGCCGATGCCCGTCTCCAGCTCACGGCGACGATCCTCGGACGCCAGCAGCTTCGACTGCATGGCGGAGATCTGCTCCAGCGCCGCGGTGAACCGTTCCTGGGCCGCGCGCGCCTCCTCGGCGCGGGCATCGCGGGCGTCCGACAGCGCGTTCAACCGGTCTTCGTAGAGCGCCTGGTTGAGCGCCGCCTGATCGCGCGCATCGCCGGAGCCAATGGCATCCATCAGCAGGATGGCGGTGGCCACGATGGCCCAGCCGATCAGCGCGGCGGAGCCGAACAGGGCAACGGCCTGAGTTCCGGGAGAGAGGCGGATGAACCGGGTCTGATCCGTGTCAGACCGCATATACAGCCGCTGTTCGGGCAGGTAGCCCTCAAAGAAACCGCGTAAGCGGTGCGAAATGCCTGCGCGCAAGACTTGTCCCCTTAGTCGCGTCGCTCTGCTCTGTCGCGACGGCCGCCCGTCCCCACTCGAGCGTTCGTTACCGTCAATGCACTGGACCTACGCAAACACGCCGATCCAAGCAAGTTTCCTGCGCAAAGCCTGTGGAAAAATGTCTGCCATCGGCAGCAAATTGCCGAAATTCTCGGGGGTTGCGTGGTTCTGGGGTGACGCAACGCCGCCCCGTCAGGCCACCGGCGTACAGAGCTTGACACTGCGATTGGGAGTGCCAGGGCCCATCCTCGATCACCGCGCGCGCTCGTCTGCCAGGGGCCAGTAGAAATCCGGCGGAAGGCCCGCCTCGGCCCGCTTCTCCTCGTTGAACGGCGGCTTCGTGCCGCCGGGAAAGTAGCGCCGAACGAGGGCGTGGAACGTCTCCGTCGGGTCGAGGTCGTGCCGGCCGCAAAGGAAGTTGAACCACTTCGAGCCGTAGGCGACGTGGTGCACTTCCTCGGCATAGATCACCTCCAGCGCGGCGACGGCCTCGGCCGCGCCGGCCTTGCGGAAGATCTCGATCATGCCCGGCGTCACATCGAGGCCGCGCGCCTCCAGCACCATCGGCACGACGGCCAGCCGCCCTAACAGATCCTGCGCCGTATCCTCGGCCGCGCGCCACATGCCCGCATGGGCGGCCAGGGCGCCGTACTCCGATCCCATCGCTTCAAGGCAGTCGCACACCAGATTGAAATGCTTGGCTTCCTCGTCTCCGGCCTGCACCCAGTCATCATAGTAGGACACGGGCAGCGGCGTGTCGGAGAAGCGCGCGATCACGTCCCAATGAAGGTCCACGGCGTTCAGCTCGATATGGGCCACCGCGTGCAGGATGGCGGCGCGTCCGGCCTCCGTGCCCGGTTTGCGCTTCGGCACGTCGCGCGGATCCAGAAGCGCCGGGCGTTCCGGCCGGGCGGGCTGCATTGGCGGTACCGCCTGCCCGATATCCAGAGCGCCGCCCGCATTCCGCGCCGCCCGCCACGTTGCCGCATGCTGGCGTGCGCGCGCGGTCTTCTCGCGCCCATCCGCCGTCGTCAGCACGTCGACGGCCATCTCCGCGAGGCTAAGGGGCATGCCGGCCGGTTCCGCAGACGCGCGTCACGTCAGAGCGCTTTGACCGCATCGAGCACCTTCTCGACATGGCCGGGCACCTTCACCTTGCGCCAGACCTCGCGCACCGTGCCGCCGCCATCGATCAGAAAGGTGGACCGCTCGATGCCCATGTAGGTCTTGCCGTACATGCTTTTTTCGACCCAGACGCCGTAGCGCTCGCACACGTCGGATTCGTCGTCGGACAGGAGCGTCACCTTCAGGTCGTGTTTCTCGCGGAACTTGTCGTGCTTCTTGACGCTGTCCTTGGACACGCCGAGCACGGTGGCGCCGGCCGCTTCGAAGTCGCCCAGGTTTTCGGTGAAGCTCACGGCTTCCTTGGTGCATCCCGATGTGTCGTCCTTTGGATAGAAATAGACGATCACGGGCTTGCCCTTCAGGGCCGAAAGCGTCACCTCGCCGCCACCGTCGCGCGGTAGCGTGAAGTCTGGTGCGGGCGAGCCTTGCTCGATCATTGCGATTCCTCTCGCATGTTGCCTGCTTCGGGTTCCTTTCTAGGCCGCGACAAGGGAAGATAAAGGGGGATGGGAAAGAACCCGCAACAACACCCGCGCGGCCGGCGCCCGGTCAGCCCCCAAACCCGGCGTGCAGCCAAGCCCGCGCGGGTGGCCCGCTGGCTGTCCTCGCCGCTCGCGCTGGTGGTCGAGGCGCTCGGTCTGCTCGCCGTCGCCGTCCTGGCGGCGGTGCTGCTTCTCAAGGGCCGCGACGTGCCCGTGCCACGCGCCATCGCCGACATGGTGGAGCGGCAGGCCGAAGCCGCGCTGGCCACGGATCTGGAGATCGGTCGCGTGTCCCTGACCATTGAAGGCGCGGGGCGCCTGCGCGTCGTTGCCGAGGACGTGCGCCTGATCGGGCCGGACGGCACCGCGCGGGCGGCGGTGCCGCGGGTCACGGCCTCGCTGGGCCTGACGGCCCTCGCCCCGCCCGTCTCCGCACCGCGCGACATCCGTATCGAAGGGGCGGCGTTGCGGATCGGGCGGCGTGCCGACGGCACGCTCGATCTTGGCTCCGACGTGCTGGCGGCGATCTTCACGGGCACGCCCCCCCGGACACCCGCCGAGGCGGCCGGCCGGGTGCGCGGCATGCTGGACCGGCCGGTGATGCAGACCATGGAACGGCTCACACTGGACGGCCTTTCGCTGGCCTTCGAGGATGCGCGATCCGGGCGGTCCTGGGCCGTGTCCGATGCGAGGCTGGTGGTGGAGCGCGGCGCGGCCTCCATCGCGCTGTCGCTCTCCGTCGATACGCCGGGCGAGATCGCGCTACGCACGACGATCCCGTCGGAGGGGCCGATCGATCTGCAGTTCGCGGCCCAGCTTGCCGCGGTTCCCGCTGCGGATCTTGCGGCCGAGGTGCCCGCGCTCGTCTGGCTCTCGCCGCTCGAGGCGGAGGTTTCGGGGGCGCTGATCGGCACATCCGGCGCCGATGGCACGCTCGGCCGCCTCGATGGCACGCTAGAGATCGGCGCGGGTCGTCTGGCGCCGTTAGGGGGCGGGTCTGTCCCGTTCGACACGGCACAGGCCTATTTCACCTATCGGCCGGACACCGCGCGGCTGACCTTTTCCCAACTGGTACTGGAGGCGCCGAACGGCCGGGTCTCGGCCGAGGGGCACGCGTATCTGCATGCCGAGCCGGGGCAGGTTCCCGCGTCGATGACCGCTCAGATCACGCTGCAGGAGGCCCGGTTCGATGCCGGTGCCGCGCTGCCCGCGCCGCTGGCCTTCAGCGCGGGCGCCATCGCCGCGCGGATCGGGTTTGCGCCCTTCGTCGTCGATGTCGGCCAGGTGGTGCTGGCCAGCGGGCCGGCACGCGCCCGCGCCGATGCGGCCGGTCAGGTTTTGCCGGCGGCGCATGCCGATACCCCGCCCGAAAAGGTGCGCCTGCAGGGCCGCGGGCGGATCGAGGCGGCCGAGGGCGGCTTTCCCTCCACCTTCGACCTGAGCGTCTCGGAGGTTTCCCCGGAGCGGCTGCTTGCCTTTTGGCCGGTCGGGGCGGCCCCGCGCACCCGGGAATGGCTGGCGCGCAACCTTCTGGCCGGGCGGATCCTGGGGACGCGGGCGGGCGTGCGGCTGGTTCCGGGCGCGCGCCCCGCCATCTCGTTCAGCTTCCGCTTTCAGGATGCGCGGGTGCGTGCGCTCGGTGGGCTGCCGCCCATCGAACAGGGGGCCGGCCATGGCAGCCTCGGAGAAGATCGGTTCTCCCTCACGGTGGAAGCGGGGCGGATCGTGCCGCCCGCCGGGGGGGCGCTCGACGTGTCCGGCTCGGTCTTCACCATTGCCAACACCCGCAAGCGGCCCTCCGATGCGACGGTGCACTGGCGCTCCTCCGGCACGCTGACGGCGGCCCTGTCGCTTCTGGATCAGCCGCCGCTTCGGCTTCTGAGCCGTGCCGGCCGCTCCGTCGAGATGGCCGAGGCGCAGGCCGTGCTGGACGGAGAGCTGCGCTTTCCGGTGAAGCGCGGCGTGCAGAACTCCGAGATTTCCTATGCGTTCGACGGCGTTTTGCGGGGCCTCACCTCGTCCACCCTCGTCCCGAACCGGACGCTGGACGCGGATCTGCTGAACCTTGTCGCCACGTCCGACGGGCTGGACATCTCTGGCCGGGCGGCCTTGGACGGCGTGCCTCTGGATCTGCGCTATCTCCAGGCCTTCGGCGCGGACAGCGGGCCGCCGGTGGTCAGCGGCACGGCAGAGGTGACAGGCGCCGCCGCGGACGCCTTCGGCATCGCGCTGCCGCCGGGCACCCTGTCCGGCCGGGGCGCGGCGGAGTTCACGTTGCGCTTTCCGGCAGGGGAGGCACCGGTTCTGGAGCTGGCCTCCGATCTGCGTGGCCTCGGCCTGGGCATGCCCGCGATCGGCTGGGCCAAGCCGGAAGCCGCGGCCGGGCGGTTTGACCTCACGGCCCGGCTCGGCGCTTCGGGCGCACCGCCCCGGGTGGAGGCGCTCGCGCTCTCCGCGCCGGATCTCGACGCATCGGGTGTGCTGACGCTCTCCCCCTCCGGGGGCATGGAGCGTCTGGCGCTGGACACCGCGCGCGTCGGCGGCTGGCTCGACGCGCGGGTCGACCTCGTCGGGCGGGGGCCGGGCCAAACGCCCGATCTGGTGCTGGACGGCGGGCGCCTCGATCTGCGCGGCGCCCCCTTCGGATTGGGCGGGCGGAATGGCGGCGCGGGATTGGGCCGGGCGAGCGGCCGGCTCGACCGGCTGACGGTGACCGAGGGCCTGGCCCTGACCGATCTGACCTTCGATCTGGACGGAGCGGGGGGGCTGTCCGGCGCTCTCTCCGGGCGCCTGAACGGCGGCGCGCCGATCCAGGGGCAGCTTCGTCCCGGGCAGGGAGGGCGCCCGACGCTTTCGGTCTCGGCGCGGGACGCGGGCGGCGTTCTGGCCTCGGCGGGCGCGTTTCAGGAGGCCCAGGGCGGCGCGCTCTCGCTCACGCTCACCCCGCAGGGCAGCGCTGGCGCTTGGGAGGGCGCGCTCACCGTCGAGGACATTCGCGTGACGGCGGCGCCGGGCCTGGCCGCGCTGCTCAACGCGATTTCGGTGGTGGGCCTGATCGATCAGCTCAACGGCCCGGGTCTTGCCTTCTCGGCGATCCGGGCCGCTTTCCGCTTGACGCCGAACGGCGTGCAGGTCACCTCCGCCTCCGCGGTGGGGCCGTCGCTGGGCATCTCGGCCGAAGGGGTCTACGACACCGCCCGCGACCGCGTGGATCTGCGCGGCGTCCTCTCTCCGATCTACTTCGTCAATGCGATCGGGCAGGTGTTCACGCGGCAGGGGGAAGGGCTGTTTGGGATGAATTACACCGTGCAAGGGTCTGCCAGCGATCCGGAAATCCGGGTGAACCCCCTGTCCATGCTGACGCCCGGCGCGTTCCGCGACATCTTCCGCACCGCGCCGCCCGCCTTGCCGGACAGCGCGCGATGAAGCTCTCGGAGTTCGACTTCGCGCTGCCCGAGGATCTGATCGCGACCCGGCCGGCCCGGCCGCGCACCTCGGCGCGTCTGCTGCTGGCGGACGGGGCGCGGACCGAGGACAGGTTCGTCTACGAGCTGCCGCAGATCCTGCGCCCGGGGGATCTGCTGGTGCTGAACGACACCAAGGTGATCCCGGCCCGCCTTTCGGGGGTGCGCCACCGCTCCGGCGCGCAGGGCGACACCGAAGCCCGGATCGAGGTGACACTGCTCGAGGCCCGGGCGGACGGCACATGGGCGGCGCTGGCCAAGCCGGCCAAAAAGGTGCGGGACGGCGAGCGTATTGTCTTTACCGACGCGCTGTCTGCAACCGTGGCCGGGCGGGCGGATGGGCAGCTGCACCTCGACTTCACCCTGAAGGGCGAGGATTTCGACGCCGCGCTGAACGCTGCCGGGGCGATGCCGCTGCCGCCCTATATCGCCGCCAAGCGGGCGGCCGACGACGCCGACAAGCACGATTATCAGACCGTTTTCGCCCGGCGCCGCGGCGCCGTTGCGGCCCCCACGGCCTCGCTGCATTTCGACGAGGCGCTGCTGGACGAGATCGCAGCGCGCGGTGTGCGCTTCGCCGAGGTCACCCTGCATGTGGGCGCGGGCACGTTTCTTCCCGTGAAGGTTGACGACATCGGCGAGCACAAGATGCACGCCGAATGGGGCGAGGTGACAGAGGCCGCCGCCGACGCGGTGAACCGCGCCCGGGCCGAGGGCGGCCGGATCATCGCGGTGGGTACGACCGCGCTGCGCCTGATCGAAAGCGCGGCGACGGAGGCGGGGCTGGCGCCCTGGCGCGGCGAGACGGACATCTTCATCACGCCGGGCTTCCGGTTTCGCATCGCCGACGGATTGATGACGAACTTCCACCTGCCCAAGTCGACGCTGATGATGCTCGTCTCGGCGCTGATGGGGCGTGCGCGCGTGATGGAGATCTATGCCCACGCCATTGCCGCGCGCTATCGCTTCTTCTCCTACGGCGACGCATCCCTGCTATTCCCGGAGCGCAACGACAAAGCGCTTTAACGCGACACGGCGGTGACGCATTTACGCGGCCCCGCACCGGCGCGAGTCGGTAGGGGCGGGAGAGAGGCCGGCGTTGAAGGAGCGAAGGCATGATACAGGTGATCGCGGGCTCGTGGGCACTGCTCCTGGGCATGATGCTCCTGATGGTCGGCAATGGCCTGCAGGGCACGATGATGGGGGTGCGCGGCGCGATCGAGGGCTTCACGACCTTCGAGCTGTCGTTGATAGCCTCGGCCTACTTCCTTGGCTTTCTGGGCGGGTCGCGCGTGACGCCGATCATCATCCGCCGCGTCGGCCATGTGCGCGTGTTCGCGTTTCTCGGCTCGCTTATTTCGGCTATTCTGATCCTCTATCCCCTTGTGACGATCCCGGTCGCCTGGATGCTGCTCCGCGTGGCGATCGGGTTCTGCCTGTCCGGGGTCTACATCACGGCGGAGAGCTGGCTGAACAACACCACGACGAACGAAACGCGGGGGCAGACCCTGTCGGCCTACATGATCGTGCAGATGATGGGCATCGTGGCGGCGCAGGGGATCGTGGCGCTCGGCGATCCGGCGGGCTTTGTTCTGTTCATCATCCCTTCGGTGCTGGTGTCGCTGTCCTTTGCGCCGATTCTGCTGTCGATCCAGCCGACACCGGCGTTCGAGGCGACGCGCTCCCTCAGCCTCGTGGAGCTCTACCGGACTTCGCCGCTCGGCTTCGTCGGGATGCTGCTGATGGGCGGGATCTTTGCCGGGCAGTTCGGGATGGCACCGGTCTATGCCACCGAGGCCGGGATGAGCCTGCCGCAGGTTTCGGCGTTCATCGCGGCCTTCTTCGTCGGGGCACTGCTGCTGCAATACCCGATCGGGTGGCTGTCGGACCGGATGGACCGGCGGCGGCTGATCCTCTCGGTGGCCGGGTTGGGCGCTCTGGTGTCGGTGGTCGGGGCGATGTCGGGCAGCGTGTACTGGGTGCTGGTCGGTGTGGCGGCCCTGAGCGGGGGCCTGGGCCAGCCGCTCTACGCCCTTTTGATCGCCTACACGAACGACTACCTCCAGCCCGAGGATATGGCGGGCGCCTCCGCTGCCTTGCTGTTTCTCAACGGGATCGGCGCCATCGTCGGGCCGCTCATCATCGGCTGGGCGCTGGGGGTCTTCGGGCCGCCGGGGTTCTGGGTCTTTATGGCGGTGGTCATGTCGGGCGTGTCCGTCTACGCGGCCTGGCGGATGACGCGGCGGCCCTCGGCCTACGCGGCGGAGGACGACTACGAAGCCGTCAGCTACGCGCCGATCACGCCCACGGCATCGCCGGTTTTCGTGGAGGCCGCTCAGGAATACTATATCGAGACCGCCGAAGAGATCGCCGCCGCGACGGAGGACGAGACCGAGGGAGCGCCGCCGTCCGGGGCGTAGACCGTCAGCGGCCGGCCGCGTAGGCTTGCATCAGGCGCGGCGTCGCCGCGGCGCGAAGCATCCCGTCGGGGTTGCGCGCTGCGGCCGACAGGCGGCCCGCCGTCCAGGGCTCCGACACTTCCACGGCGTGGCCGCGCGCCCGGAGCGCCGCGATGGTGGCCTCGCCGAAGCCGGGTTCGACAAGCAGATGCCCGGGCTGGGTGGCGCGGGGAAAGAAGCTCGATTGCAAATGTGCGGTGTGAAACAGCGGGCCGTCGATGGCTTCCTGCAGGTCGTGGCCGTGGTCGAGCACGCGGAGCAGAAAGGTCAGCTGCCATTGCTCCTGCTGGTCGCCGCCGGGCGTGCCGAAAGACAGCCGGGTGCTGTCGGCGAGACGGGCCATGGAGGGCGACAGCGTCGTGCGCGGGCGGCGCCCCGGGGCGAGCGACGTGGGCAGCCCCTCGTCGAGCCAGAACATTTGCGCGCGGGTGTTCAGGGGCACGCCGAGGCCCGGCACCACCGGGTTCGACTTCAGCCACCCGCCCGATGGTGTGGCCGACACCGCATTGCCCCACTGGTCGATCACGTCGATATGGACGGTGTCGCCGCGCTTCTCGGTGAGATGCGCCATGGTCGGCTCCCCGACGCCGACACCGCCGGCCTGACGCGCCCGCGCCGCCGCGGCGCGCGCCAGAAAGGCGGCCGCCTGGCTCTCATACCCCGCGATTACGCCGGGGCGCTGCTCGGTCGAGGCGCGCTCTCCGATCTGGGTGTGCCGTTCGGCGGCATAGGCCTTCGACAGCAGCCGCTCCTCGGGAACGGCGGCATAATCGGGGTCGCCGTAATAGGCCTCGCGGTCCGCGAAGGCGAGCTTGAGCGCCTCGGCCACGCGGTGCACGAAGACGTCGCCGCCCGTGTCGAGCGCGCCGATCTCGTCCCGCTCCAGCATGTTGAGCGCCTGAAGGCCGACGGGGCCCTGGCTCCACATCCCGCATTTCCAGACGGTGTTACCCCGGTACTCCGTGGACAGCGGATCCTCCGCCGTCGCCCGCCAATTGGCCATGTCCTGACCGGTCAGCACGCCCCGGCGGCGCTCGCCCGTGCTGTCGAGGACGCAGGACTCGCGGATATGGCTGTCGATCGCCTCGGCCACGAAGCCTTCGTAGAACGCCCGCCGGGCCGCTTCGATCTGCGCGACGCGCCCCTCCGCCTGTTCGGCCTCTACCAGCAGGCGCCGCCAGAAGGCGCCGAGATCCCGGTTTCGGAAGAGGCTCCAGGGTTCGGGCGCCTTGCCGCCTGGCAGCCAGACCGGCGCCGAACTGGGCCATTCCTCAACGAAGACATCGGCCAGCGACGCGATCGTGGCGGCGACCGAGGGCAGGATCGGGTGGCCCTCCGCGGCGTAGTGGATCGCGGGCTCCATCACCTCGCGCAGGCTGAGCCGCCCGTGATCGCGCAGCATCACCATCCAGGCGTCGAACGCGCCGGGAATGACGGTGGCCAGCAGGCCCGATGCCGGGATCAGGTCGAGCCCCTCGGAGCGGTAATGCGCGATGGTGGCGCCCGCCGGCGCCGGGCCTTGCCCGCAGATCACGGTGGGCGCGTCGTCTCCGGCGGGCCAGATCATCGCCGGCATGTCGCCGAGTGGGCCGTTCAGGTGCGGCTCGACCACGTTGAGCACAAAGCCCATGCCCGCGGCCGCATCCGCTGCCGTGCCCCCGGCTTCGAGGAGCTTCATCCCGACGGCGGAGGCCAGCCAATGGGTCGAGGCGGTCATGCCGAACGTGCCCTTCAACTCGGGCCGGGTGGTAAAGCGCATTGAGATCTCCCTGGTGTCGGAGCGGTTGTGCACCTGCGGGTTCCCGAGAGTCCAGATCGGCGCGGCCGTGCCGTCCCGATCCTACGCGCCACCGCTTGGGCTGCGCCCAGCGCCGGAGCCATGGTCCGGCGCGGAGGCGATGGTACCGGCGCGGCGTTCGGCTACTGAGGCGCAGGGGCGCAGGGCAGGGCGGTGTGCGCCGCCGCATCCGGGGCTGCAAGCCGGCGTTCGAGCAAGTCGACCCGCGCATTGCGCGACATGCCGAGGCTGAGGTTCTGGGTGATCGAGACGGGGCCCGTCCGGTCGATACAGAACACGCTGCGCTCCTCTGGCAGCCGCATGGCGGGATCGTCGGTGAAGACGACGATGCCTGAGCCATAGATCGAATAGGCGCCGCGCCGGTCCGGTTGCGACATGAAGCCTTCGATGAGCAAGGTCCGGATGTCGGGCGCGAACAGCCCGGCATCGATGGCGCTGGGGCTCAGGGTGCCGTCCGTGGCGGACCAGGTGCCGACGACGCGCAGCTGATCCCCGGCTTCGGCATGGGCGACGTAGCGCCCGTCCAGCGCGAAGGGTCCGACGCGCTGTACTCCGCCGGTTCCTTCGGTGAAGCTGCCGTTCACGACGACGGTGTCGCGCGGCGCGATGGGGCGGAGGTCGGACACGACCACGCTGTCGCCCCGCCAAAGGCCGCTGACGGCAACCCAATCGCCCGCGGCCAGACCGCCGAACGCAACCTCGGACACGTCGAGCTCGATCCCCAGCAGGCGCAGGGTGCTGTCCGACACGGCGTCGACCGGGGCGAC
>JBCDGG010000106.1:0-19589 GCA_038757905.1 Pseudomonadota bacterium
GAGAAGATCATCGGCGCAGATCATCCGCATGGCCAGATGGCCGCCCGCGGAATGCCCCGCCAGCCGGATCGGCCCGCCGACACGCTCTGCTGCCACTTCGACCGCGCGGGCGATCTGACGGCTCATCGCACCGATCCGGGCCTCGGGCGCCAGCGTATAGCTCGGCAGGGCCACCGCCCAACCCCGGAGGCGCGCGCCTTCGGCAAGGTCCGTCCAGTAGGACTTGTCGAGCTTAATCCAGTAGCCGCCATGGACGAACACCGCCAGCCCGGCGGGTGCGCCCTCGGGCCAGACAAGGTCCAGGCGTTCGCGCGGGCGGGCGCCATAGGCGATGTCGATCTCGATCCGCACGCCGCTCTGCCGGTACGCCGCAGCGCGGTCGGCCCAAAGGGCGGGCAGCGCGTCCGATCCGGGGATATGCGCCATGTTGGCATAGGCATCGTCCCAATCCTGGAGGGGGGGCAGCAACTCGGTCGTCATGGGCGTTCTTCCAGCTCCTTGGAGCCCCGATCCGCAGGGCAGCGGCGAGTCTGTGCGCTGCGTATCGGAAAGGCCAGCCGGATCTCGCCATATTGCGCCACCCAGGTGGGCCTCCCTGCGTCGGCAGCGCGCGGGGCCGTGCCGCCTGCCTTCTCTACCCGACGGGGTGGCGTGCCCTATGCCTCGGGCGGATCGTCCAACGCGATCGGATGCCCGTGCGGGGTGCGCGCCGCCGCCTCCTGCCAGGCGCGCTTCCGCGCCGTCAGGGCGTCCGGGGCCGCAAGCCCCTTGACCGCGACGATCTTCTCAAGGGCCCGCAACCAGTGGGCGTAATAACTCCGCTCCACGTCGCCGTGGATTTCGTCCGACAGGCAGGCGGCCCATTCCTGCCAGGTGAAGGCACCCCGGTCGTGCAAATGCACTACCATCGCAAAGGCCTGCGCCTCCCAAGGTTCGGCAAAGACCGGTGCGTCACCGCCCGCCGCCGGGCCGAGATCCGTCTGCCGCTCCTGCCCGGTCACGAACGGCCCCGCAGATAAGGCTCCCATAGATCGAGCGTCACCACGTCGCCCTCCCGCGCGCGGCTGCCCCAGAGCGTCGGCGCATCGAACGCCACCTTGTAGAGCCAGTGCGGATCTTCCCCGCCGCCCGAGGCATTGCTGTCGGGAAACACGTGGCACCCATGCACCCGCTCGATCCGTCCGGCCTTGCCGCGCGCGTAGCGCGGCAGGCGCGTATGCCCCTCGGGGTGTTCGTTGACGGTTATCACCCTTTCGCCCACGGCGAAGGCAGGCGCGCGCGGCGCAGGCCGGTCGACCGGCGCGCCAGCCTCGAGCGCGGCCCTTACATCGCCCGGAGCCAGGACGCGCTGCAGCGCGACCGATGGGGCCGCTGCCCTGCCTGTCGACAACTCGTCCTCCGTCACCAGCCCCCGCTCGGCAAGGAGGCGTGTCACGCCCGCGAGCCAGATCTCGTAATACGACATGCCGAGATACTCCTGCGGTGGGCGATCCTCGCGCGCGGAGCGGGATTCGTCGATGTTCCACTGACCCGCCGCGCCGAGCGCGACGACCATGCCGAGAACGCGCGCCTCCCATTCCGCATGGAACAGCGGCTCGTCGATTTCCGGCGCAACGGGGCCGAGCCCCATCATCCCGCCCAGATCCGCGCCGCCGTTCATGGGCTGGCCTCCGGCGGCAGCGCCAGCCCCGTCCCGATCATCGAATCCCGGGTCACCAGCGCGGCGAGCGCGGGCGCGTCCCATCCCTCCGTCCCGGTGGGCCGTTCGGGGATCACGAGGTAGCGCATTTCGGCGGTCGAATCGTGCACCTGCACGCGCGTCTCCTCCGGCAGAACGACGCCGAACTCGGCCAGAACGCCGCGCGGGTCGATCACCGCGCGCGACCGGTAGGGCGGCGACTTGTACCATGTCGGCGGCAGCCCCAGAACGGACCAAGGATAGCAGGAACACAGGGTGCAGACGACCAGATGATGCACGCCCGCGCCGTTGAACACCGCCTCCATGTGCTCTCCCTGGCGCGAGGCATAGCCCAGCGCGTGAATGGCGGCGGTGGCATCCTTGCGCAGCCAGTCGCGATAGTCCGGATCGCTCCAGGCCTTGGCCACCACATGGGCACCGTTCTGCGGGCCGATCCGCGACTGATAGGTCTGCACGATCTCATCGACCGCTGCGGGATCGAGATAGCCCTTTTCTTCAAGCAGGCTCTCCAGCGCGCGAACCCGGGCCTCGATCTCCGTCAGGTGGGAATGGTCGCTCTGATCGTGGGCCATGGCCGCCTCCCTTCCGCTCGCGCGGAGCCTGACGCAGATCTGCGCCGATGTACACGGCCGAGGCCTATGGTCCGAGCAGGGCCGAGGCGGCCAGCCAACCGCTCACGGCCGACACCACCTGAACCGCGCCGAGCACGTCGCCGGTCTGCCCGCCGATCCGGCGCAGCGCCCGGCGCGCCACGGAAAGCGCGCCCAGGCCCGCGCAGGCAAGGACGGGCAGCGCCGCCGCGCCGAGGGGCACGGCGCAGGCAAGGACAAGCAAGCCGCCAATGCCGAGGGCACCGGGCCCCGGCCCCACCGCGGAGTGCCCGAGCCCATCCTGACGCACGGCGGGCATCCAGAGGAGCGCCGCCAGCATCGCAACGCGGCTCGCGACCGCAATGAGCAGGAACGCCGACAGGGGGGCGCCGCCGGCGATCCCGGCCAGGGCCGCGGCCTCCAGCCCGACGGCGAGCACCAGCGCAAGGGTGCCGTAGCTGCCGATGCGGCTGTCCCGCATGATCTCCAGCGCGCGGTCCGCGGTCCGGCCGCCGCCAAACCCGTCCGCCACGTCCGCCAGCCCGTCATGGTGCAGCGCGCCGGTGAGCAGGGCCATCGCGGCAACGGCCGCGAGTGCGGCGACGAGCGCTGGCAGCCCCAGCCAAAGCGCACCGGCCTGCACCGCCCATCCGGCCAGCCCGACCGGCAGGCCGATGAGCGGAAAGGCCCAGGCGCAATCCGCCAGGACAGGCACCGGGTCGCGCAAGCGTCCCACCGGCAGGCGGGTCAGAAACATCGCCGCCAGGCGGATCTCGTTGAGGCGCCGCGGCAGGTTCACCCGCCCGCGACGCCCGCTTCCGCGAAGGTGGCCATGCCATTATGGCAAGCGAGCGCCGCCCGCAGAATACCCAGCGCCACCGCCGCGCCGGAGCCTTCGCCCAGCGCCATCCTGAGGTCGAGGATCGGTGTCTTGCCGAGGCCGGCACAGAGCCGGGCATGGCCGGGTTCCGCGCTGGCATGCGAGATCAGGCAGTGGCTGAGCAAGGCAGGATCCGCCGCATGGAGCGGCGCGACCGCTGCGGAGCAGATGTAGCCGTCGAGCAGCACCGGCACCCGGGCCGACCGTGCCGCAAGCACCGCGCCGCATATGGCGGCCTGCTCCCGCCCGCCGAGCGCGGCGAGTTTGCCGAGCGGCGCCAGGGCGCCGTGCCTTGCCACGCCAAGGGCCACGACGCGGGCCTTCAGCGCCACACCCTCGGCGTCCGACCCCGTGCCCCGCCCGACCCAGTCGGCGGCCTCTCCCCCGAAGGCGCTGTGGGCAAGCGCCGCGGCAACGGTCGAGTTTCCGATGCCCATCTCACCCAGAAGCAGGACGTCCGCCCCCGGGTCGACAGCCTGCGCCCCGCGGTTCATCGCATCAAGGCATTCTGCCTCCGTCATCGCCGGTGCCTCGGTGAAATCCCGCGTGGAATTGTCCAGGTCCAGCGCCACGACCGACAGGTCGGCCCCGCTTTCGGCGCAGAGTTGGTTGATCGCCGCGCCGCCCGCTTCGAAGTTTGCGACCATCTGCGCGGTCACCTCCTGCGGGAACGGGTTCACGCCCTGGGCGCAGATCCCGTGATTACCCGCGAAAACAAGGGCCTGCGCCGTCTCGATCCTCGGACGGTCGGTGGCCTGCCAGCCCGCCATGAACACCGCCAGATCCTCCAGCCGGCCCAACGATCCGGGCGGCTTGGTCAGCGTGCTTTGGCGGAGGCGCGCCGCTTCGGCCATCCCGGCATCGAAGGCGGGAAGGTCGGGCGCACCCTGAGCGATGGCGTTCAACTGAGCGAAAAAGGTCATGGCGGGCCTCTACTTGATGCGAATGGGGTGTCCCGCGACGCAGAGCCAAAGCTCGTCGCACACCGCCGCAATGCGTTGATTGGTCAGCCCGGCGGCATCGCGAAACCGCCGCGCCAGGGCATTATCCGGAACGATACCGGCGCCGACCTCGTTCGTCACCAGAACGACTGGCGCAGTCTGCCGGGGCAGCGCGCGGGCCAGGTCGGCCACGGCGTGCTCCCAGTCGCGGCCGCCGAGCATCAGATTGGTGAGCCAGAGCGTCAGGCAATCGACAAGCCGCGCCGGGCCGCCATCGGTGTCGTCGAGCGCGCCCACCAGATCGGTCGGGGCGGCGACAGTCTGCCAATCCGGGCCGCGGCGGGCTTGGTGGCGGGCGATCCGTTCGGCCATTTCCGCGTCATGCGCCTCGGCGGTCGCCAGGTAGATGCCGCGCTCGCCCAGCGCGAGCGTTTCGCGCTCGGCAAGCTGGCTCTTGCCGGAGCGCGCCCCGCCGGTGATGAGGATCGACTTGCCCATAGCGACGTGACAAAGCAGAAAGCCCAGCCAGGGGGAAGAACAGGATGCCGCGACCAGGTGCCGCCGAGCTTGTGATGATCCGCCATGCCCCGGCCGCACATGGCGGCCGCCTGTGCGGCCGCACGGATGTGGAGGCCGAGATCCCGGCCGACTTGTCCGCCTGGCGCGCGGCCCTGCCGCAGGGCGCGCTGATCACCAGCCCGGCCCGGCGCTGCGTCGCCACCGCCGCGGCGCTCTTTCCCGGCCAGCAGGCGGGCGCTGATCCGCGCCTCTGGGAGCAGGATTTCGGCGTCGAGGACGGGCGTCCATTCGCCGACTTGCCAGACCTCGGGCCGCTGCCGCGCGATGCACTCGCCGCGCGGCGCCCGGAGCGTGGCGAGAGCTTTCTGGACATGGTGCACCGCGTCACCCCGGCGCTACGGGAGTTGGCCGGGGCGGCACGCGCGCAGGGGCCAGTCGCCGTGGTCGCGCATGCCGGGACGGTGCGCGCGGCCCTCGGCCTCGCGCTGGACGACTGGCCCGCCGCCCTTGCGTTCGAGGTCGCGCCGCTGTCGCTCACACGGTTGCGCTGCGTTGAGAATGGAATGTCCATCGTTTCGGCCAACTGGCTGCCGGCCTGAGCCCATGGAGCGGCGGGAGGCACGGATCGTCGGGCATTTCGGCGAGTGGATGCAGGGGCGGCTCGGGCCGGCGGGCCCGATTGCGCTGCTGACCGTGGCCTGTCCCGCCCTTGCCGTGCGGGCCGTAAGGCTAGGCCACGGCCCGATTGTGCTGGAGCAGGCCGTGCCGATCCTGTCGGAGGCCCAGGCCGCGCGCCTGCTCGACGCGCTGTCGGCACAGACCGGCGCGTTTCGCATCGAGGCCGATATGCAAGCGGGCGGAGGGGCGGGCGCCTCGACGGCCGCGTTGCTCGCGCTCGCGGCTGCCGCATCCGGAACGCAGGACGCGGCGGCGCTGGCCCGGGCCTGCCTCGCGGTGGAAGGCGCCACCGACCCGCTGATGCACGATGCGCCCGATACGATCCTGTGGTCCCCCAGACGGGCCTGCATTCTGGGGGCGATGCCGGCGCCGGAGCGCGCGGAGATCGTCGGCGGCTTCTGGGGCGCCCCCGAACGCACCGATCCCGCCGACGAAGAGTTCCCCGACATCGCCGACCTCGTCGCGGACTGGAAAGCGGCGCCCGATCTGGCGGCTCAGGCGGCCATCGCGGCACGCTCTGCGGAACGATCCACGGCCCTGAGGGGCCCGGCGGACGATCCGACGCCCCGACTCGCGGCGGAGTTGGGCGCGCTGGGTCATGTCCGCGCGCATACCGGATCCGCGCGCGGCCTCGTCTTCGCCCCCGGTACCGTTCCCGCAACTGCCGAAGACGCGCTGCGGCGCGCCGGGTTCGGCCGGGTGCTGACCTTTGCGACGGGACACGCGCCATGAGCTTCGCCGCCGCGATGCTCGTCGCCGCCCTTCTGGACATCGCCATAGGCTGGCCGGAGCGCCTCTATGCCCGAATCGGGCATCCCGTTACATGGATCGGTGCCATCATCGAGTGGCTCGACGACCGGCTGAACACCGGCTCGCCCGGGCCCCGCCGGCGGGCCGGCGCTGTGGCCGTGGGCGGCGTGCTGGCGGCGGTGCTTGTGCCGAGTATCCTGGTGCAGGTCTTGCTGCCGGACACGTGGCTCGGCATCGCGGTTGCCGGTGTTCTGGCCTGGCCCTTCGTGGCGATCCGCTCAATGTACAGCCATGTGGCGGCCGTGGCGCGGCCCCTGACGGCCCAGGACCTGCCGGAGGCCCGCAAGGCGGTTGCGATGATTGTCGGCCGCGATCCGGCGCGGCTCGACGCCGACGGCGTGGCCCGGGCTGCGCTCGAAAGCCTCGCCGAGAACACCTCCGACGGGATCTGGGCGCCGCTCTTCTGGGGCGCCCTCGCGGGCCTTCCCGGCATCGCGGCCTACAAAGCGATCAACACGCTGGATTCGATGATCGGCCACCGCACGACCCGCCACGCCGATTTCGGCACCGCCGCCGCCCGGCTGGACGATCTTGTCAACCTCGTACCGGCGCGGCTGACGGGCCTGCTGTTTCTGGTCTGCTCCTATCGCTGGCGCGCCGCCTGGCGCACCATGCGCCGGGATGCGCCGCGGCACCGCTCGCCTAATGCGGGCTGGCCCGAGGGGGCGATGGCGGGCGCGCTCGGGGTCCGCTTGTCCGGGCCGCGCGTCTATCAGGACAGGATCGCCGACGAGCCGTGGCTCAATGCGGGCGCGCCCGACCCGACGCCAAGGTCGCTGCGGCAGGGGCTGCGGCTCTATCTTCGCACCATGTGTCTTTGCGTCGCGATCCTTGCCGGGCTCGCAGTGCTGTAGACAGCGGCCATGCGCGATACGACAGCCGACAGCACAGCCCGCGACCACGGCGGCGATCTGGACAGGGCCCAGGCGCGCTACGGGGCGGGCCCGTGGCTCGACCTTTCCACCGGCATCAACGCGCTGCCCTATCCGCTGCCGCCGATCGCGCCCGACGCCTGGGCGAGCCTGCCTACGCGGACGGCGATCGCGACGCTGGAGGCCGCCGCCCGGCGCGCCTATGGCAGCGGCGGCGAAGCGGTGGCCCTCGCCGGCGCACAGGCGGCGATTCAACTGGTGCCGCGCCTCCTGCCGCCGGGCGATGCCCGCGTTCTCGCGCCCACCTACAATGAGCACGGCGGCGCCCTGCGCGGGCAGGGCTGGCAGGTGCAGGAGGTCGGAACGCTCGACGCCCTCGACGGCGCCGATCTTGCCGTGGTGGTGAACCCCAACAACCCCGACGGGCAAACCCACGCGCCCGCCGCGCTTGCGGGTCTCAGCCAAAGCGTTGGCCTACTGATCGTCGACGAGAGCTTTGCCGATGCAAAACCCGGGCTTTCGCTGGCGTCCCGGATCGCCCCGGAGACCGAGCGCCTGATCGTGCTGCGCTCGTTCGGCAAGTTCTATGGCCTGGCCGGGCTGCGGCTGGGCTTTGCGCTTTGCGGGACCGGGCACGCCAGCCGCCTGCGCAGCCTCGCCGGCCCCTGGGCCGTCAGCGGGCCGGCCGTTGTCATCGGGCAAGCCGCGCTGTCCGACACCGCCTGGGCGGATGCGACGCGGATGCGCCTAAGCGCGGCGGCGGCCCGCCTCGATGCGCTCTGCGCCCAGGCGGGTTGGACGCTTGTGGGCGGCACGCCGCTCTTTCGCACCTATCACACCCCGGATGCGGGGCACGCGCAGGCGCTCCTGGCGCGGCACCATGTCTGGAGCCGGATCTTTCCCTATTCCCCCCATTGGATCCGCTTGGGGCTGCCGGGCCGGGACGAGGGCTGGCGGCAGTTGTCGCAGGCCCTCCGGCCCTAGAACTCCACGCCCTTCTGCGCCTTCACGCCGTCGCGGAACGGGTGCTTGACCAGCGTCATCTCCGTCACCAGATCGGCCGCCTCCAGCAGCTCCGGCTTGGCATTGCGGCCGGTCAGGCAAACATGCGTCATCTCCGGTTTCCGGGTCTGGAGAAAGTCCACCACCGCGTCGATATCGAGGTAGTCGTAGCGCAGCGCGATGTTGATCTCGTCGAGCAGCACGAAGCGGATGTCGGGGTCTAGGATCTGCTCCTGGGCGATCCGCCAGCCGTTTTCGGCCGCAGCGATATCGCGCTCGCGGTCCTGCGTCTCCCAGGTAAAGCCCTCGCCCGACACGAAGAACCGGCATTCCTCGGCGAAGCGCTCGCGGAGGAACGTCTTCTCCCCCGTCTCCCAGTTGCCCTTGATGAACTGCACGACCGCGCAGGGCATCCCATGGGCGATGCAGCGCATGATCATGCCGAACCCGGAGGACGACTTGCCCTTGCCCGAGCCGGTATGGACCATGATCAGACCGCGCTTCTCTGTCTTGGTCTTCATCATCTCGTCGCGCGCGGCCTTGATCTTGCGCATCTTCTCGTTGTGGCGGGCGGTCACGTCGTCCATGTCGGGCCTCCTCCGGATCGTCTGTCCGCAGCCCTCGCACCCCCCGGCTGCAGCGTCAATACAGCCGCAGGCGACAAGCCCGATTGACACTTCGGGCACTTGCCTTCACCGTCGCTGCGATGGTTTCGCCGGAGGCTCCGGCGGAGAATAGGGAATGCGGTGCGGCTCCCCGAGCCTAGTCCGCAGCTGCCCCCGCAACTGTGAGCGGCGAGCAACCTTGCAACGATCCACTGGCCAGCAACGGGCCGGGAAGGAGCAAGGACGCGCAGACCCGCAAGCCAGGAGACCTGCCATCGCAACCGAAACCAACCCGGGCGGGGTGCCCCGGAGGAGGAGCGCTATGAGAACGGCAACAGCCGTCTACATGACTGGCCTCCCGATGTGCCCCGCCAAGTGCGGAGGGCACCATGGGATCATCGACATACCGGATCACCCGGACGCGGGCCTGCCCCTATACGGGCCGGCCCTGCCTGCCGGGCCACGCCTTTCTGGCCCGCCTGCAGGATGCGGTTAGCCGTGCAGGAGACGCTGTGGGCGAGGAGTTCGAAATCGCCGGGTCGGCCACGTTGACCTGCGGCGCACGCGCCTGTCCGGCCGTCTGGCGCGCGACGCAGGGCGTATCCTCGGTGCTCGCCGACGCCGCGCCGGAGGCAGATATCGCGCGGCTGACCCGCGCAGGCGCCGCCGATCCCGCCGGCGCGTTCGTCGTGGCAGAGCGCCATGCAGAGCCCGTGCAATGAGCGTGGCCGAGCTTCTTGTCTGTGTGAAATGCCTCAGGAACGGCGAGGCGCCTGAGCAGGGCGTGCGCCCCGGTCAGGCTCTGCACGACGCGCTGGCCGCGCAAGGCATGCCGGACGACGTAGCACTCACCCCCGTCGAATGCCTGCAGAACTGCGACCGGGGATGCTCTGTCGCGTTGCGCGGCGGGCCGGACCGGTGGATCTATGTCTATGGCAATCTGGACGAGACCACCCATGCCGGGCTTCTGATCGAGGGCGCCGCCCTTTATGCCGACGCGCCGGACGGGGTGATCCCCTGGCGCGCGCGGCCCGAACACTTCAAGCGCAATTGCATTGCGCGCATTCCTCCCCAGACATCGTTCCAGGAGACACAGGATGGCTGATCTCGAAAAACTCCCTGTTACCGTCATCACCGGCTTTCTCGGCTCCGGCAAGACCACGCTGATCTCGCATCTGCTGCAGAACCCGCAGGGCAAGCGGCTGGCCGTCGTCGTCAACGAGTTCGGCGATGTCGGCGTCGACGGCGAGATCCTGAAGGGCTGCGCGATCCCCGATTGCCCGGCGGAGAACATCATGGAACTGGCCAATGGCTGCATCTGCTGCACCGTGGCCGACGATTTCATCCCGACGATCGAGGCGCTCATGGCGCTCGACCCGCGCCCCGAGCATATCCTGATCGAGACCTCCGGCCTGGCCTTGCCCAAGCCGCTGCTGAAGGCGTTCGACTGGCCCGATATCCGCTCGCGCATCACCGTCGACGGGGTGATCGCCCTGGCCGATGCCGAGGCCGTCGCCGCGGGCCGATTCGCGCCCAACGTCGCCGCCGTCGACGCCCAGCGCCTGGCCGATGACAGCATCGACCACGAGACACCCCTGTCGGAAGTGTTTGAGGATCAGATCTCTTGCGCCGACATCATCCTGCTGACCAAGCCCGACCTCGCCGGGCCGGACGGCATCGCCAGGGCCAAGGAGGTGATCGCGGCGGAGGCGCCGCGCCCGCTGCCCGTTGTCGAAGTGGCCGAAGGCGCGGTCGACCCGCGCGTGATCCTCGGCCTCAACGCCGCCGCGGAAGACGATATGGACGCGCGCCCGTCGCATCACGACGGGCCGCACGACCACGATCACGAAGACTTCGAAAGCGTCGTGATCGACATCCCCGAAATCGCCGATCCCGCCGACCTTGTCGTACGGATCGAGCATCTGGCGAAGAGCCAGAACATCCTGCGCGTGAAGGGCTATGCCGCCGTGCAGGGCAAGCCGATGCGCCTGCTGGTGCAGGCCGTGGGCGCCCGCGTGCGCCACCAATACGACCGGCCGTGGAAACCGGGCGAGGCCCGCGCCGGCCGCCTGGTGGTGATCGCCGAGCATGACGACATCAACACGGGCGCGATCCGGTCCGTTCTGTCCGACGCGGTGGAAGCGGCGGAATAGGCAGCGCCCGATGCACGTCATCTTCCGTGAAAGCCATGGCCTCGAAGAGACCGAGACGCCGACGGATCTGGGCCAGGACCCGGCCGATCTGGTGGTGCTCTCGTTCTCCGACAGCGACCTTGGCGCCTTCGCGGCCGGATGGCACCGGGGCGGCGGGCCGGACGGGCGGATGCCGACGCTGCGGCTGGCCAATATCGCGGCGCTCAAGCACCCGCTCTCGGTCGACACCTATGTCGAGCAGACGCTCGCGGGCGCGAAGGGCATCCTGATCCGCCTGATCGGCGGGCTGCCCTACTGGCCCTACGGCCTGCAGCAGATCGAGGCGCTGGCGCGGGACAAGGGCATCGCCCTTGCCGTCCTGCCCGCCGACGGGCGGCCCGATCCGCGGCTCGACGAGGTATCGACGATGCCCGCCTCGACGCTGCACCGGTTGGCCCATCTCTGCGACACGGGCGGGGCGGTTGCCGCCCAGGCCGCCCTGGCGCAGATGGCGCTGGCGACCGGCCTCTATGCAGGGCCGGTCAAAGGCTCCAAATCACTGCCGCCCTACGGCGCCTGGACCCCGGAAGACGGCGCGATGACGGAGCCCGCGCCCAGCCCGGAGGACGCGCCGCTCGCCATGGTCGTCTTCTATCGCTCCTACCTCGTCGCGTCGGACCTCGCCCCGGTGGAGGCGATGTTTGCCGCCCTGCGCGCACAGGGCTTCCGCGTGCTCGGTCTCTTCGCGCCGTCGCTGAAAGCTCCGGACGCCGCCGATTGGCTGGAGCAGCAAATGCGCGCCCTAGGCCCCGCCGTCATCGTCAACGCCACCTCGTTCTCCGGCATCGGTGCGCGCGGCACCTCGCCGCTCGACGCCGCGGGCGTGCCCGTCTTCCAGGTGGCGCTGGCCACCTCCACGCGCACGGCCTGGGCGGAGGCGGAGCGAGGCCTGTCGCCCGCCGATCTGGCCATGCATGTCGTGCTGCCCGAGGTCGACGGTCGTATTCTTGGGGGCGTTGCCTCGTTCAAGGAACCGGGCGCGCCGGATCCGCACCTGCAGTTCTCGCGCTACACCCACAGGCCGGACGCCGCGCGCATCGCGGCCATAGCAGGCCGGATCGCCGCGTGGCACCGGCTTGCCTCCACGCCGCCCGCGGCCGCGCGCACCGCGCTTGTCCTGTCCACCTATCCCGGCCGGTCCTGGAACATGGCGCATGCGGTCGGGCTCGACGCGCTCGCATCCGCCGAGGCAATCCTGTCGGATCTGTCCGATGCAGGCCACACCGTCGCCCCCGGGCCGCCCCTGTCCGGCGCCCTGACGAACGCCCGCATCACCTGGCCCTTTGCCGCCTACCGCGCCGCTTTGGCGCGCCTGCCCGCGGCCCTGCGCGAAGATCTTGCCCAGGCCTGGGGGGCGCCCGAAGCCGATCGGGATGCAACGGCTGACGGCTTTGCCTTCGCGGCGCTCCGCCGGGGCAACGCCCTCATCGCCCTGCAGCCGGAACGGGGAATCCCGGAGCGGCGCGATGCGGAGTATCACGACCTCGCGCGCACGCCGCGCCATGCCTATGTCGCCTTTTATCTCTGGCTGCGCACGCAGGTCGGGGCGACGATCCATATCGGCGCCCACGGCACCCTGGAATGGCTTCCGGGCAAGTCGGTGGCGTTGTCCGAGGCCTGCTGGCCCGAGGCGTTGATCGGCGACATGCCCGTGATCTATCCGTTCATCGTCAACGATCCCGGCGAAGCCGCGCAAGCCAAGCGGCGGATCGGCGCGGTCACGCTTGGCCATATCCCGCCGCCGATGCGCCGGTCCGGCACGCCCGATCATCTGGCCCGTCTGGAAGCGCTGCTCGACGAGTTCTCGAACGCCGACGGGCTGGATCCCAAGCGGCGCGACCGGCTGATGTCCGATATCCGCGACGAAGCGCAGGCGCGCGGGGTGGAGGGGGATCTCGGCCTGTCGCGCCGCGATTGTCCGGCCGAGGCGATCACCCGGATCGACAGGTTCGTCTGCGACGTGAAGGAGAGCCAGTTCGGCGACGGGCTGCATGTCTGGGGCCGCGCGCCCCACGCGGGCCAGACCGGCCCCGCGCCGCCCTTCGACGCCACCGCCCCGGCCGAGGCGGAGCGCCGCGCCCTGACAGATGCCCTGGCCGGACGGCGCATTGCGGCCGGGCCCTCGGGCTCGCCCTATCGCGGGCGGCTCGACGTTCTTCCGACGGGGCGCAACCTCTACACCACCGATCCCCGCTCGGTGCCCACGCGCGCCGCCTACCGGCAGGGCGCGCTTCTGGCCGACGAGCTGATTCGCCGCCATCTGCAAGACGAGGGGGATTGGCCGCGCGGCCTCGTCGTCGATCTCTGGGGGTCGGCCACGATGCGGACGGCGGGCGAGGAGTTCGCCATGGCGCTCGCCCTGCTCGGGGTGCGGCCGCGATGGGACGCGGGCTCCGAACGGGTCAGCGGGATCGAGGTTCTGCCCATCGCGGAGCTCGACCGCCCGAGGATCGACGTCACCCTACGCGTCTCGGGCCTGTTTCGCGACGTGTTCCCAACCCTCTCCGCCCTGTTCCAATCCGCGATCCGAGCCCTTGCGGCGCGCGACGAGGCGTCCGATTGGAACCCGTTTGCGGCGTCGGCCGGCGCCCGCGTCTATGGCCCGGCGCCGGGCAACTTCGGCCTGGGCATGGGCCCGCTCCTCGGGGATTACTCCGATGCGGGGCGGCAATCGGCGGGCGAGGCCTGGCTCAACGCCTCGGCCTGGGCGCTCGAGGGCGACTGCGCGACGCGGGACGAGGCCGGGTTGCGCGCGCGGGTGGCCGGGGCCGACGGCTTCGTGCACCTGCAGGACCTGCCGGAAACGGATCTGCTCCTGGCCGAGGATTATGCCGCGCATGAGGCGGGATTTGCCGCGGCGCAGGCGATCACCGGCGGCCGGGCCGCGCTCTACCACCTCGACAGCACCGATCCCGCGCGCCCCCGGGCGCGCGCCCTGACCGAGGAGATCGCCCGCGTCGTCCAGGCCCGCGCCGCACATCCGGGCTGGATCGCCGGGATGCGCAGGCACGGCTTCCGCGGCGGGGCCGAGATCGCCGCCACGCTGGAAAACATGGCCGCGTTCGCGCATCTTGCGGGTGTTGTGCCCGCCCATCTCTTCGATCTGTTCTACGACGCGACCCTCGGCGACCCGGAGGTGACGGCGTTTCTGGAAGGCGCGAACCCGGACGCCCTCGCCGCCATGCGCGACCGCTTCGCCGAGTTGCACGCCGCGGGGCTCTGGCAGTCGCGCCGCAATTCGATTGTGGCCGCGTTGGAGGTGGGCGCATGACGGGCCCGCGCACAAACGCAGCGGTTCATACCGACGCAGCCGACACGCCGGAGATCAAAGGGTGGTGTCCGGGCGGGCATCGGCCGATGATGTCGGGCGACGGGCTCGTGGTGCGCGTGCGCCCCTGGCTGGGTGCGGTTTCGCCCGAGCAGGCCTGCGCCCTCGCCGATCTTGCGGCGCGTCACGGCAATGGCCGGATCGAGATCACGAGCCGCGCCAACCTGCAGCTGCGCGGCGTCACGGAGGCGAGCCTGCCGGCCCTGCTCGACGCGTTGACGCACCTGGATCTGCTGGACGCCGATGCCGAGACCGAGGCACGCCGTAACATCGTCCTTAGCCCGTTTTCCGAGTGCAGCCGGTGGGACGTACCCGCCATGGCCGCAGGGCTGAGCGCCGGGCTGCGCAGCGCCGCGTTTGCCGGTTTGCCATCGAAGTTCGGCTTCGCCATCGACCCGGGCCCCGAACGCCATCTGGGCGGCGTCAGCGGCGACATCCGGATCGAGGCATCCAGAACGGCGCTGCTGGTTCGCGCCGACGGCGCGGCGCACGGGCTGCCCGTGGCGTCGGAGACTGCCGCCGTCGCCACGGCGCTGTCCATGGCGGCGTGGTTTCTGGCCTCCGGCGGCGTCGGCCCGGACGGGCGCGGGCGCCTGCGATCGCACCTATCCGCCAACGCCCTGCCCGATGCCCTGCAGGGCCACACCGCGCCGAACCGGCGGGCCCGCGCCGCGCGCCCGGGCCCCATGGCCGGGGGCACGCTCGTGGCGGCCGCCTTCGGCCAGTTGACGCCGGACGCCCTCCGGGCACTCTCGCGGGTCGCTGCCGGGGATCTGCGGATGACACCGTTCCGCATGATCTATCTGCCAGCCACCCGGCTCGACGCGTCACCCCATCCCGACCTGATCATCGCGCCCGACGATCCGCTGCTGCGGGTGGTCGCCTGTACGGGCGCGCCCGGCTGCCCGCAGGGGCGGGCCCCGGTCAGATCCCTCGCGCGCCAACTCGCCCCGTCGGTGGCGCCGACCGAGACGCTGCACGTTTCGGGCTGCCGCAAGGGCTGCGCCCATCCCCGGCGGGCCACAATGACGCTGGTGGCCTCGGAAAGCGGGTTCGGCCTTGTCAGAAACGGCACCCCGTGGGATCAGCCGGACCGCACCGGCCTCAGCGCCGCCGAGACACGGACGCTCCTAGAGACCTGACATGCCCTACCAGTACGAAACCGACGGCGCGGCGATCTATGCCGAGAGCTTTGCGACTATCCGCGCGGAGGCCGAACTCGGGCGCTTCGGCGCCGAAGAGGAGCAGGTCGCGGTGCGCATGATCCACGCCGCCGGCATGGTCGGGCTGGAGGCGCATATCCGCTTCTCTCCCGGGATGGTCACCGCCGCGCGCGCGGCGTTGGAGGATGGCGCGCCGATCCTGTGCGACGCGCGCATGGTCAGCGAGGGCGTGACGCGCAAACGTCTGCCGCGCGCCAACCCGGTGATCTGCACCTTGCACGACCCGCAGGTGCCCGCCCTGGCAGAGGCGCGGGGCACCACCCGCTCGGCGGCGGCGCTGGAGTTGTGGCGCCCGCATCTGGCCGGCGCGCTCGTGGCCATCGGCAATGCGCCCACGGCGCTCTTCCACCTGCTGGAGATGTTCGAGGACCCGCAATGCCCGCGGCCTGCGGCCATCATCGGCTGCCCCGTCGGCTTTGTCGGCGCGCGCGAATCCAAGGACGCACTGTGGCAGGCGCAGCCGGTGCCCTGCGTTATCGTCGATGGGCGGCTGGGCGGCAGCGCCATCACCGTGGCGGCCATCAACGCCATCGCCAGCCGGACGGAATGACCACCGGAACGATATACGGGGTCGGCCTCGGCCCCGGCGACCCGGATCTGATGAGCGTGCGGGCCCACCGGCTGGTCCGCGCCGCCCGTCACGTCGCCTTTTTCCGCAAGGCCGGGCGACCCGGACGCGCCCGCACGATCGTCGAGGGGCTGCTGCGCCCCGACGCCGTGGAAGTTGCCATGGAATATCCGGTGACGACGGAGATCCCGCTCAGCGATCCGCGCTACAACGCGGCCCTGTCGAGCTTCTACGAAGACGTCACCGCCCGCCTCATCGCCCTGGCCCGGCGGGGAGAGGACGTCACCGTCCTGTGCGAAGGCGATCCGTTCTTCTATGGCTCGTTCATGCATCTCTACACCCGGCTGACCGGCGTCGTGCCGGTAGAGGTCGTGCCCGCCATGACCGGCATGTCCGCGGCCTGGACGGCCACCGGCCAGCCGATCACCTGGGGCGACGACGTGATGACCGTGCTGATGGGCACCTTGGACGAGGAGGCGCTGACACGGCACATCCGCGCCGCCGATGCCTGCGTTGTCATGAAAATCGGACGGAACCTGGAGCGGGTCCGCCGGGCGCTGGCGGCCGCCGGCAAGGCGGAGCGCGCCTGGGTCGTCGAGTACGCCAGCATGGACGGGCAAACGGTTGCGCCCCTGGCCGAGGTCGACGGAAAGATCGCGCCCTACTTCTCCATCGTGCTGGTGCACGGTCAGGGGCGGCGGCCATGAGCGGGTGGCTGGCCATTGCGGGGCTGGGGCCGGGCGCCGATATGCTCATCACGCCCGAGGTTCAGGCGGCGCTGGCCGAGGCGACGGATGTCGTCGGCTACATCCCTTACGTGGACCGGATCGCCGACCGGCCCGGCCTGACACGCCATGCAAGCGACAACCGCGTGGAGCTTGACCGCGCCCGTCACGCGCTCGATCTGGCGCGGGCCGGGCGGCGCGTCGTGGTCGTTAGCTCCGGCGACCCCGGCGTCTTCGCCATGGCCTCCGCCGTGTTCGAGGCCGTGGATGCGGCGCAAGATTATGCCCAACTCGACATCCGGGTGCTGCCCGGCATCACCGCGATGCTGGCCGCCGCCGCGCGGGTGGGCGCCCCGCTCGGGCACGATTTCTGCACGATCAACCTTAGCGACAACCTCAAGCCCTGGGCACTGATCGAGGCCCGGTTGCGCCTCGCGCTGGAGGCGGATTTCGCCATGGCCTTTTACAATCCGCGGTCCAAGGCGCGACCGGAGGGATTCGTGCGCGTTCTCGATCTGCTGCGCGCGGGGTGCGACGGCAGCCGGATCCTGATCTTCGCCCGCGCCGTTTCGACGCCGGATGAGACGATCGAAGTGGTGCGCCTGGCCGATGCGTCGCCGGACATGGCGGACATGCGCACGCTGGTGATCGTCGGCTCGTCGGCCACCCGCCTGATCCCGCGCGACGGCGCACCCTTCGTCTACACGCCCAGATCGGTCCCGGCATGAGAGAGCCACGCCATCACCTGGGCCACCTCCGTCGCTTCCCGCCTCGGCGGCAGGACCGGACGGTCGATCATCAGGACAGGCAGCCCCAGCGCGCGGGCTGCGGCGATTTTGGCACAGGCGGCCGTACCGCCGGAGTTCTTCGAGACGACCAGATCGATCCGGTGCCGCTCCATGAGCGCGCGATCCTCCGCCTCTTGAAACGGACCGCGGTCGACGACGATGTCGCAATGCGGGAACGGAAGCGGCGCCTGAGGGGGATCGACCAGGCGCAAAAGGTAGAAATGCTGGGGGTTCGGCGCGAAGTCCGGCAGGTGCATCCGGCCCACGGCCAGCATCACCCGCGCCGCCGGGCGCCGCAGCGCGGCCACCGCGCCCGCGATATCGGCCACCCGATGCCAAACGTCGCCCTTGGCCGGTTGCCATGGCGCCCGGGTCAGGGCGATCAGCGGCACCTTCTGGCGCGCGCAGGCCGCAACCGCGTTCGCACTCATCCTGGCCGCGAACGGGTGCGTTGCGTCGACCATATGGGTGATCCTTTCGGCGCGCAGATGCGCCGACAGCCCGTCGATCCCGCCGAAACCCCCCACGCGCTGGGGCAACGGCTGGCGGACCGGTCGCGCCACGCGCCCGGCAAACGAAACGGTACCGGCAATGCCCGCATCCGCGACGGCGCGCGCCAGGGCCGTGGCCTCCGTCGTGCCGCCGAGGATCAGAAGGTTCGGGCGCATGTCTGAGGCTCCTGCAACGGGCGATCCATGGCTGACCATCGTCGGCCTCGGCGAAGATGGACCGGACGGGCTGCCAGCCGCAAGCCGCGCGGCGCTGGCGGAGGCCGAGGTGGTGATCGGCCCGCCGCGCCACCTGTCGCTCCTGCCCGAGATTTCGGCCGAGCGCATCGTATGGCCGCAACCCTTCGCCGACGGCCTGCCCCTGCTCCTCGGGCTGCGGGGGCGGCGCGCGGTGGCGCTGGCCTCGGGCGATCCCTTCTGGTTCGGCGCGGGCCGGGTGATTGCCGAGACGCTCAGCGCAGGAGAGTGGCGCGCACTTCCCGCACCGTCGACCTTTGCGCTGGCGGCCGCGCGCCTGGGCTGGGGCCTGGAGGCGACGACCTGCCTGGGGCTGCACGCCGCGCCCCTGGCGCGCCTGCGTCCTCATCTGGCCCCAGGCCAGCGGATTCTGGTGCTTCTGCGTGACGGCGACGCACCGCATGCTCTGGCGGCGTACCTGCATGCGCGCGGCTTCGGCCCCTCGCAGCTGACCGTGCTGGAGGCTCTGGGTGGGCCGAACGAGCGTGTCACGCGGGCCGAGGCGGACAGCCTGACGGGGCAGTTCCTGCACCCGCTCTGCGTGGCCGTCGAGGTTGCTGGCGCGGGCGCGGCACTGCCGCAGGCGTCCGGGCTCGACGACGAAGTGTTTCTCAGCGATGGCCAGATCACCAAACGGCCGGTGCGGGCCCTCGCCCTTTCCGCGCTTGCGCCCCGCGCGGGCGAGCTTCTCTGGGACATCGGGGGCGGCTCCGGCTCGATTGCCATCGAGTGGCTTCTGGCCCACCCGGCGACCGAGGCCCTGTGCGTGGAGAAGCGCCCCGACCGCGCGGACCGCATCCGCGAGAATGCCGAAGCGCTCGGGGTCGACCGGCTGCGCGTGGTGAACGCCGAGGCGCCCGAAGCGCTGCACGACCTGCCGGCGCCCGATGCGATCTTCATCGGCGGCGGCTTGTCGGGCGATCTGATGGAGGCCGTTGGCAACCGTGCGCCCGCGGGCTGCCGCGTCGTGGCCCATGCCGTCACGCTGGAATCCGAGGCCCTGCTGACGGATCTGCACGCCCGGAAGGGCGGCGAGTTGCTGCGGATGGAGATCGCCCATGCCCGGCCGCTTGGGCAAAAGCACGGGTGGAAGGCCGCCTATCCCGTGGTGCAGTGGCGGGGCGTGCTGTGATCGTCGCCGGGTTCGGGTTCCGCCGCGCAGCGACAGCGGGCAGCCTGGCCGATGCGCTGCGCGCAGCCCAGCTCGCCGCGGGCGCGACGGCGGGGGCGCTCGCCACGGTGGACAGAAAGGCGTCGGCCCTCGCTCCGATGGCGAGCCGCGCCGGGATGGGCCTGATCGCGGTGCCGGAGGCCGAGCTGCGGCGGCAAGTCACCGCAACGCAGTCCGGCGCGTCCCGTGGCAGCTATGGCACCGGAAGCGTGGCGGAGGCGGCCGCGCTGGCGGCGGCCGGGCCGGGGGCGC
>JBCDGG010000107.1:0-19522 GCA_038757905.1 Pseudomonadota bacterium
CGCGACGGCCGGTGGGTGGACGGGGCGCACTTGCCCGGTCGACGCGGAAGCAGCGACGCGCAGAGGCCCGCAAATGCACACCGGCCTTGCGCCGACCGGCGAAAGCGCCTACGTGCCCGCGCATGGAAAACGTGATCCTCATCGTCCATCTTCTGCTCGCGCTCGCTCTGATCGCTGTCGTTCTGCTGCAGCGGTCCGAAGGCGGCGGCCTCGGGATCGGCGGCGGCGGCGGTGCGATGTCCGGCCGGGCGGCCGCGACGCCGCTGGGCAAGGTGACGTGGGGCCTCGCGATCGCCTTCATTGCGACGTCCATGACGCTGACGATCTTCGCGGCCGCGAACTCCGAAAACGCCTCGGTCGTCGATCGCCTTCAGGATGTGCCGCGCGCGCCTGCCTCCGCTCCGGCCACCGGCGACGTCCCCTCCGCAGAGGATCTGCTGCCGCCCTCGCTCGGCGGCGGAAGCAACGCACCGCTCGTCCCCCAGGCGGCAGAGTAATACGGCGCGCTACTATCCATGGGTACGGTGTGCCGTCCTGCATCAGGATGTTGGGCTGACCATTGCACGCAGCGCCCGAATCTCCTATAGGTCAAATCCCGTGGCAGGGCGTGCTCGAAGGCGCCTTGCGCTCCATCTGACAGCGGCGCGGGCCCCTATTCCGGGGCCGATCACGGGGGAATATGGCACGCTACATCTTCATCACCGGCGGGGTTGTATCGTCGCTTGGAAAGGGCCTCGCCTCGGCGGCGCTGGGCGCCCTGCTGCAGGCCCGCGGCTTTACCGTGCGGCTTCGCAAGCTCGACCCCTACCTCAACGTCGATCCCGGAACGATGAGCCCGTTCGAACATGGCGAGGTGTTCGTCACCGATGACGGCGCCGAGACGGATCTGGATCTGGGGCACTACGAACGGTTCACCGGCGTCGCGGCCCGGTCGACGGATTCGGTGTCGTCGGGGCGGATCTATTCCAACGTGCTCGAAAAGGAGCGGCGCGGCGATTACCTCGGCAAAACCATTCAGGTGATCCCCCATGTGACCAACGAAATCAAAGACTTCCTGCATGTCGGCGCGGACGAGGTCGATTTCATGCTGTGCGAGATCGGCGGCACCGTGGGCGATATCGAGGGCCTGCCATTCTTCGAGGCGATCCGCCAGTTCGGCCAGGACCAGCCGCGCGGCCAGTGCATTTTCATGCATCTGACGCTGCTTCCCTTCATTCGGGCGAGCGGCGAGTTGAAGACGAAACCGACGCAGCACTCGGTCAAGGAGTTGCGCTCCATCGGGATCGCGCCGGATATCCTCGTCTGCCGGTCCGAGGGCCCGATTCCCCAGAAGGAACGCGAGAAGCTGGCGTTGTTCTGCAACGTGCGCCCGGAAGCGGTGATAGCGGCGCAGGATCTGTCCATGATCTACGAGGCTCCGCTGGCCTATCACCGGGAAGGACTCGATCAGGTAGTGCTCGACGCGTTCCAGATCAGCCCGGCCCCGAAGCCCGATCTCGGCCGCTGGGAAGATGTCGCCGACCGGATTCACAAGGCCGAGGGCGAGGTACGGATCGCCATCGTGGGCAAGTACACCGATCTGGAAGACGCCTATAAGTCCATTGCCGAGGACCTGACCCATGGCGGCATGGCCAATCGGGTGAAGGTGAAAGCCGAATGGATCGACGCCGAGATCTTCGAGCGCGAGGACGCCGCGCCGCATCTCGAGCGCTTCCATGCGATTCTGGTGCCCGGCGGCTTCGGCGAGCGCGGGACCGAGGGCAAGATCAAGGCGGCGGAATTCGCGCGCACCCGCAAGGTGCCCTATTTCGGCATCTGCCTCGGCATGCAGATGGCGGTGATCGAGGCCGCGCGCCACCTGACCGATGTCGTCGATGCCGGGTCGGAGGAGTTCGATCACGAAGCGGGCGGCAAGCGCTTCACCCCGGTGGTCTATCACCTGAAGGAATGGGTGCAGGGCAACGAGAAGGTGACCCGCCGGCCCACGGATGCCAAGGGCGGCACGATGCGGCTCGGCGCCTACGATGCCATTCTGAAGGAAGGCAGCCGCGTCGCCGGGATCTACGACACGACGTCGATCGACGAACGGCACCGGCATCGCTACGAGGTCGACATCAAGTATCGTGACGCGTTGGAGGATCAGGGCCTTGTCTTCTCCGGCATGTCGCCCGACGGCCGCCTGCCGGAGATCGTGGAACACGCCGAACACCCCTGGTTCATCGGCGTGCAGTTCCATCCCGAGTTGAAGTCCAAGCCCTTCGCGCCCCATCCCCTTTTTGCGGACTTCATCCGCGCCGCGGTGGAGATGAGCCGGCTTGTCTAGCTCTTACGTGGCGCCGGCGCGCAGCGGCTGCGGGCGAAGGCGGCCGGCAGCCAGCGCGCTGAGCGCCACGAGCGCCGTGGCCGTACCCAGCATCAACGGCAGGCCGCCGATCTGGTAGGTCAGGCCCGACAGGAGCGTGCCGAGCAGCCGCCCCGCGGCGTTGGCCATGTAGTAAAAGCCGACATCCATCGTCACCCGCTCCTCCCGCGTGAAAGCGAGGATCAGGTAGGAGTGCAGGGCCGAGTTCACCGCGAAGACGCCGCCAAACGCCAGAAGCCCCGCCACGAGGGCGACGGTCAGCCACGGCGCCGGTCCGCCCGCCGCAAGGGCGAGCGCGCAAAGAGCGGCGGGCAGAGCGGCCAGCGCCCAGGCCCAGCTTTGCGCCGCGCCGATCAGCGCGGGCTCCGGCCGGGTCGCGGCGCGCAGGATCCGCGGCGCGGCGGCCTGCACCGCACCGTACAGGATCACCCAGACGGCCATGAAAGTGCCGATGGTGAAGAAGGCGGCGCGGTTGCCCGCAACGGTGCCGTCAGACAGAACGGCATAGAAATAGATCGGGATGCCCACCACGAACCAAACGTCGCGGGCCCCGAACAGCGCCACGCGCGCCGCGGCAAGCCAGTTGATGTTGGCGTTGCCCGAGAAGACGTCGCGAAAGGGTACGCCCTTGCGCCCCCGCGGCAGGCCCGGCGGCATGGCGAGCAGCACCGCCACCAGGATCGCCGCCAGAACGGCCGCCATGGCCAACACGGCGCCGGAGAACCCAACGGTCGCAAGGAGGGCCGCGCCGAGCAGGAAACCGAGCCCCTTCACCGCGTTCTTCGAGCCCGTCAGCACAGCGACCCAGCGAAAAAGCCCGTCGCCCTCGGACGGGGCCAGCAGCTTCACCGCAGACTTGGAAGACATCTTCGCAAGGTCCTTGGCCACGCCGGACGCGCCTTGCACCCCCATCACGTAGGCGACCGACACCGTCAGCGCCCATGCCGGATCGAGTTGCGCCAGCGCAAGCAGCGCCAGAACCTGCAGCCCGAGGCCCGCATAAAGCGTCGTCGTCAGGCCGAAGCGGGCCGCGATCCACCCCGCGGACAGGTTTGTGACCATCCCGGCGAACTCGTAGAGCAGAAACAGGTAGGCGAGTTGAACGGGCGAGAAGCCGAGCGTGTGGAAATGCAGCAGCACGAGCATGCGCAGCGCGCCGTCTGTCAGCATGAACGCCCAGTAGGCCGCCGTGACCGCGATGTAGGCTGGAAGCGCGCGGGCCTGCTCCATCAGAGCGCGCCGCCCACCATCAGGGCAACATCCACCAACCGATGGGCATATCCCATCTCGTTGTCGTACCAGGCATACACCTTCACCTGCGTGCCGTTCACCACCATGGTCGATGGTGCGTCGACGACCGAAGACCGCGTGTCGTTGGTGTAGTCAGCCGAAACGAGCGGGCGTTCCTCGTAGCCCAGAATGCCCGCGAGCGGCCCCTCCGCCGCTGCTTTGAAGAGGGCGTTGACCTCCCCGACATCGGTCGCGCGCTCCACCTCGAACACACAGTCCGTGAGCGAAGCGTTCAGAAGCGGGACGCGAACCGCATGGCCATTCAGCCTGCCTGCCAGCTCCGGATAGATCAGCGTGATCGCGGTGGCGGAGCCGGTGGTCGTCGGGATCAGCGAGTTGAGCGCCGAGCGGGCCCGGCGCAGATCCTTCGCGGGCCGGTCCACGATGGTTTGTGTGTTCGTCACATCGTGAATCGTCGTGATGGAGCCGTGGCGGATGCCAATCGCGTCGTGGAGCACCTTCACCACCGGGGCGAGGCAGTTCGTCGTACAGCTCGCCGCCGTCACGATGGTATGCGCCGCGGGATCGTAGGTGCCCTCGTTCACGCCGAAGACGATGTTCGCGGTGGGCCCATCCTTGACCGGGGCGGACACCACGACCTTCTTGACCCCAGCCTCGAAATAGGGGGCGAGTTTAGCTTCGGACTTGAAGACGCCGGTACAGTCGATCACCACGTCCACGCCTTCGAGCGGCAGCGCCGACAGGTCGCGCGTTCCGATGAAGGGCAGGCGCGTGCCGTCGACCGTCACCGCGCCCGCATCGGCCGAAAAGGACGCGTCCCATCGGCCATGGACGGTGTCGAACTCCAAAAGATGGGCGTGCATCTCGGCATCGCCCACCGCGTCGTTGATCCACGCGATCTCAGCGCCCCGCGCCAGCAAGGGCTTCAACGCAAGCTTTCCGATGCGGCCGAGGCCGTTCAGGGCATAGGTGGTCATGCCGGGGCCGTGTCGCGTGCGATATCGTCGACAGCGCGCTGCAGGCCGATCCTGTCGAGCGTTTCGAAGGGCAGCGCGGCGAAGGCCCTGATCCTGTTGCGCAGAGCGCCGTAGGCGTGCTGGAAGGCGAGGCTTTGTTCCGCCACCGTCCCGCCGGCTTTGACAGGATCCGGCATGCCCCAATGGGCACTGATCGGCTGGCCATCCCAGGCCGGGCATTCCTCATTCGCGGCCCGGTCGCAGACGGTGAACACGAAGTCTAGCTTCGGCGCCTCCGGCCCCTGAAACTCCGCGATGTTCTTGGCACGCAGGGGTGCGGTGTCGTGCCCTTTGTCGTGCAGGACCTCCAGCGCGAAGGGGTTCAGCTCGGAATAGGGCTTGGTCCCGGCGGAATGGGCGGCGAACCGGCCACCCCCCTCGTCCCGCAGCAGCGCCTCGGCAAAGATCGAGCGGGCTGAGTTTCCGGTGCAGATGAACAATACGTTGTACGGCGTGTCAGGCATCCTGGGGCATCCTTCAAGGACATTGAGCGGGCCAGCGGGGAACAGATCGGGCCGCCCGAGGCAGCAATCGAGAACGAGAAAATCGAGCGTGGCCCGGATCGCCGTCAGGTCGACCGAGTATTGGAGCGACGTCCCCGCTCGCATCTGAGTGACGAGCCCCGCCTGCATGAGCGCGCCCAGGTAGCTCGACAGCGTCGATGCCTTGAGGCCTCGCGCCACCGCGATCTCACCGGCCGACACCCGGCTGGGATGGCGGCGCAGCAACAGCCGAAAGATCGCGAGCCGTTCGGGATGGCCAAGGACGGCAAAGCGGGGCGCAAACGATTCTTCCATATTTCGTGAAATACCGAAATAGGAGCTGCCAGTCAACGCCGCGGGCCGCGGCCTTCGCTACTTTGCCCGAATGCCGCGACCGGCCTGAGCGGGCACCGGCATTCCGGCATGGGCCGCGGCAAACTCCGCCAGCCGTGTGCCCACGGCGCCCTTCGGGGGCGCTGTGCGTCGCGTCGCCAGATCGACGTGGAGTTGCAGGCTCTCCACCGTGGCGCACACCGCGCCCGCCTCTGTCTCGATGCGGTGGAACAGGTTCATCTTCTTGCCCTCGCCGGTCAGAACTTGAGTTGTAACGCGCACCCGGGCGCCCTCGCGGATCTCGTCGAGGTAGCAGATGTGGTTTTCGACGGTGAAGAACGTCCCGCCGGAGGCCACGTAGGCAGCATCGGCCCCGATCAGCTCCATGAACCGGTCGTTGGCGCGGCCCGCCAGTTCGAGATAGTGCACTTCGTTCATATGGCCGTTGAAATCGGTCCATGTGGGCGGCACTACCCGGTCGACCGTCACCGGCAGATCCCCTATCTGCGCAATCGGCAACGTGGCCTCATGCGCGCGGACGGTCGCCCCTGCCCCCGCTCCCGCTTCTGTGTGAGCCGCTGGGGTGCCCTCCGCGTCCGGCCCGCGGCCCCCCCCGCTCAGCTTCAGCGCGCGGATCATGCCGATCAGGTTGTCGTCGCGCAGGCGCTCCAGCTCGGCAATCGATTGACCGCCGGATTGCGCGTCCGACTGGCTGGCGATCGCCTCCACCAGGGCGTCGTCGAGGTCGGGCACATCGGTGAGCTTCGTCCAGGGCCACGCCAAGGCCGGGCCGAACTGGGCCAGGAAGTGGCGCATCCCACCTTCGCCCCCGGCAATGCGGTAAGTCTCGAACAGGCCCATCTGCCCCCAGCGCAGCCCGAAGCCCAGGCGGATGGCCTCGTCGATCTCCTGCGTGGTGGCGATCCCGTCCTTGACGAGCCACAGCGCCTCGCGCCAGACGGCTTCGAGAAGCCGATCCGCGATGTGGGCGTCGATCTCGCGCCGGACACGCAGCGGGTGCATGCCGAGACGCGTCAGGAGGTCTGCGGCGCGGTCCGTCTGTGCGCCGACAAGCTCCACGAGCGGCAGCAGGTAGACCGGGTTGAACGGATGGGCCACGATCACCCGTGCGCCCGAACGGTTGAGATCGGACGGCTTGAACCCCGAGGTGGACGAGGCGATGACCGCCTCCTCCGGTGCGTGGGCGAGCGCGTCGGCGAGCACGGCGTGCTTGAGGTCCAACCGCTCCGGCACGTTCTCCTGCACCCAGGTGGCGCCGCGCACGGCCTCGGCAAGCGTCCCTTGCACCTGCATGGTTCCCTCGGCCGGAAGTGCCCTGTCGTAGAGCGCGGGCAAAGCCCTTCGGGCATTGGCGAGCACCGCACCCAGCGTGCGCTCCGCCTCCGGGTCGGGATCGAACACGTCCACGTCCCATCCGTTCAGCAGAAACCGCGCGGCCCAGCCCGCACCGATCACACCCCCGCCCAGAATGGCCACCTTCATGGGCACGATCCGCTGCGGCGAGGGCCCCCGGGGGCAGTGCTTGTCACGCCCAGATCGCTCCGTTCCGGCATCGCGCGCGCCTCCCCACTCCGTTCGGCGAAACCCTGCCACGAACGCCGGCTTCGGACCAGGGGCGAGGGGGCGCTGCCCCCGGCCTGCGGCCTCCCCCGGGATATTTGAAGCAATGTGAAAGGGGGGCGGGCGCCTGCCCGCTCTGCCGAGGGCGGGGAGGGTCAGCGGGGCAAGAGATAGGCGTCTTGCGGGACGGGATCGTCGAAGGTTTTGACCGAGGACGACACGGCCTCGTCCACCAGATGGCTGATCAGTTCGGGATAGAGCAGCGGAACATCCGCGGCCTCCCAGAGAAAGAAGCCGTAGGAGCCGGGGATCGGGTTGATCTCGTTGAACCAGAGCTCTCCGGTTTCGGCGTTGCTCATGAAGTCGATCCGCGGGGCGCCCCGGTGCCCGAGGATCAGGAAGGCGCGGCGGGCATAATCGTGCAGCAAGCCGAGCAGGTTGCCGGGCAGCGTAGGGTTGATCTCGCGGGTGAGGGACAGCATGCCCTCGCTCGGCAGGAAGGTGCCCTTGGCCGGCCCGTCGGATGACAGGTACTTTTCCTTGAAATCCAGAAGGTCGGCGCCGGATTTGGGCCGTTCGATCGCCGAAAAGACGACCTCGCCCGCATGCCAGCGCATGGCGATGTTGTATTCGACGAGATGCTCGACCTTCGGCTCGATCAGGGCCAGCGTATCCTGGCGCAGCACGGCTTCGGCGAGCGCGGCGAGGGTCGCACGGTCCGGCGCGATGCCGACCCCGATAGAGGAGCCGAGATTGGCCGGCTTCACCACCATCGGATAGCCCAGGCGGCGCTCGGCCTCGTCGAAGATGGCGTCGGGGGCGGCGGCCTCGCCCCGGCCGATGGTCACATGGTCGAGCACATTGACCCCGACCGACCGCACCAGAGCCTTCGTGGCGTCCTTGCGCATGGCAAGCGCCGAGGCGGAGGCGGAAAACCCCGTGACGGGGATGCCGATCAGCTCCAAAGCGGACTGGATCCGCCCGTCCTCGCCGAAGGGCCCGTGAAAGACCGGCAGGACGCAATCGATGGTCTGCGTGTGCTGCGCGGTGCGCAGTTCGGGCCCCTCGGCGCCCCATCCGAACTGCGCCTCGACGGTGCGCGGCGGGCGGGGCCGGAAGGACGTGACATCGCGCAGCGTCGGGCCGGTGAGCATGCGGTTCTCGAAATCGAGGTAGACGGGCACGATGTCGAACCGGCGGATATCGGCGGCGTCCATCAACTGCTGGGCGCTGACGACGGAGACGTCGTGCTCCTGACTGGCCCCGCCAAAGAGCACAGCCACCGTCATACGGTCATCGCCCCGAACTGGCATGGTTTCGCTCTCCCCGGTGGCCCAATCACCCGTCGCTGCACCACATCTTGTGAAGGAAATCGCACCATGCCACAAGGCTGCATGGACGCGCCACACAGCATCCGAATCGGACGGGACGGGGCGCCGTGGGTCGTGTTCGGCCACGGCTGGGGGCGGACGCACCGCGACTTTATCCCCGTGGCGGAGATGCTGGCACCGGTCGCGCAATCGCTGCTGATCGACCTTCCGGGCTTCGGCGACACGCCGCGGCCCGAGAACGATTGGGGGACCGAGACCTATGCCGCCCACATCGCGCACCACCTGTCTCATACCTATGGGATCGCGCGGTTCGTCTGGGTGGGCCATTCCTTTGGCGGGCGCGTGGGCCTGCGGCTCGCGGCGGCGCCGACGCCCGGCTTGCATCACCTGGTGGTGGTTGCCGGTGCCGGCGTTCCGCGCCAGCGCACCGCCTGGGAGACATGGCACGGTAAGATCCGGAGCGCGCAGTACCGCCGCCTCAAGGCGCGAGCCAAGACCGAGGACGAGACAATCGCCCTCGAGAAGCGGTTCGGATCGGCGGACTATATCGCCAGCCGCGAGACCGGCCTGCGCGACATCTTCGTGAAAACTGTGGGCGAGGACCAGAGCCGCGCCGCGCGCGCCATCGAGGTGCCGACGACGCTGATCTATGGCGGCCAGGATACCGAGACGCCGCCGGATGTCGGCAAGCGCCTGCACCGGCTGATCAAGGGCTCCTCCTACGTCGAGTGTCCGGAGTTCGGCCATATCTCGATCCTCGACCGGGGGCGCCATCAGATCGCGCTGGCGGTCAAGGAAGCTCTGGAGGCGGAATGACGGTACCGGCGGTTCTTCTCGTCCTTGCCCTCGCGGCGCTCGTGGCCGTCCGCCTGCGCACGCTGCTCACCTACTTCCAGCAGGAGGAGTACAACTCGGCGCGGTTCAAGGGGGCGGTCTTCCGGGTGCGCCTCTACGATGTGATGGCGAGTGCGGTATTGGCGGTGGCGGGGCTTCTGGCGTCGCTCGGCGGGTGGATCCTTGTCCTGGCGGCGCTCGCGCTGGCCGGGCTGGCCTGGCGCGAGCACGGCTACCGCTACAAGAAACCCCTGGTGATGACCGAGCGTGCCCGGCGCCTCTACGCGCTCTCCCTGGCGCTCGCCGCGCTGCCGACGCTCCTCGTCGCGCTCTCTCCGTTCTGGGGCATTGCCGTCGTGCAGGCGTTGCCGCTTGCGCTCATGGGGGCAAATGCGCTGCTCGCGCCGCTGCAGGAGAGCATCAACCGCGCGTTCATCAAGTCCGCGCGCGCCAAGCTTGCGCGGATGAACCCGGTCTGCATCGGGATCACCGGGTCGTTCGGCAAGACGACCGTCAAGCATATCCTTGCGGAGATGCTGGAAACCTCCGGCCCGGTCTTCTATTCGCGCGGGTCGATCAACACCGAGCTTGGGCTTACCCGTCACATTCGTCAGCGCCTGCAATGGGCGCACCGGTACTTCATTGCCGAGATGGGTGCCTATGGGATCGGCTCCATCAAGCGGCTCTGCCGGTTTGCACAACCGACCTACGGTATCGTCACGGCTGTGGGCGACGCGCATACCGAGCGCTTCGGCTCGATCGAGAACATCGCCATCGCGAAATGCGAGCTGCCTCAGGCGGTTGTCGACAAGGGCGGGCTCGCCGTCATTGCCTATCAGGTGATGGCGTTCGCGCCGTTTCAGCGTATCCGGGCCGCATATCCCGATCAGATCGTCACCGTGGGGCGCGAGCCCGAAGCCGATGTGGTGATCGAACGCGCCGGGTTGATCGACGGGGTGTGGGAGATTGCGCTGCACGACCCGAAGGGCCCGGTCGAACGTCTGACGTTCCAGCTGCCGCTGCTGGGGGAGCACAACATCGTCAACTCCGCCCTCGCTGCGACGCTTGCGCTGCGGATCGATCCCGGGATCGCCGCCCGCCTGCCGCTGGTTTCCAAGGACGTCGAACAGATCCCGCACCGGCTGCAGAAACGCGAGACGCGCGGGCAGGCGCTGGTGCTGGACGATGCGTTCAACTCCAACGAAGGCGGCTTCCGCAATGCCGTCGACGTGCTGACGGACCTCGCGCGCGCACGCGGCGGGCGGGCGATCCTCGTCACCCCCGGGATTGCGGAGCTGGGGATCGAGCACGATCGCGTGCATCAGAGTCTGGGCGCCTATTGCAACACACGGTGCGACGAGGTGCATGTGGTGAACCCCAGCCGCATTCCCACCTTCGTGGCGGGGCTCGATCCGGAAGCGCTGACCGTCCATGAAGCAGCTACTCTGGCGGAGGCACGCAGGCACCTTGCCGGCGGCACTCGCCCCGAAGATGTCGTGCTCTACGAAAACGATCTGCCGGATCTTCTGGAAGAGACGCGGCTGCTGTAAGCCGGCCCGGCGCCCCATCTGCCCGGAGGATCCATGACCAGCCCTTGCATCATCTGCGTTGCCATCACCGGCTCTGTGCCCCGCAAGGAGGACAACCCCGCCGTTCCCATCAGCGTGTCCGAGCAGGTGGAAAGCACCCAGGAGGCGTTCGAGGCCGGGGCGGCCATCTGCCATGCCCATGTGCGCAACGACGACCAGACGCCAACGGCCGATCCCGAGCGCTTCGCCCACCTGAAGGAGGGGCTGGAGAAGCACTGCCCGGGCATGATCCTGCAATTCTCCACCGGCGGCCGGACGGGCGCCGGGCGGGAGCGGGCCGGGATGCTGCCGCTGCGCCCGGAAATGGCCTCGCTCAATGTCGGCTCCGTCAACTTCCCCACGCGGGTCTACGAGAACTTCCCCGATCTGGTGGATTGGATCGCGGCCGAAATGGTGACCTATGGCGTCAAACCCGAGGTTGAGGCCTTCGATCTGTCGCACATCTTCACCGCAGCGCAGATGCACGCGGACGGGCGCATCCCCGACCGGCCTTATGTGCAGTTCGTCATGGGCGTGAAGAACGCGATGCCGGCGGACAAGGCGTCCTTCGACTTCTACGTGGCGACGGTGCGCCGTCTCTTCGGAGAGGACGTGCCGTGGTGCGCGGCGGGGATCGGGCGCCATCAGATCGAGCTGAACGACTGGGCCATCGCGGCGGGGGGGCATGCCCGCACCGGGCTGGAAGACAATGTGCGACTCGACAAGGACACGCTCGCCCCGTCGAACGCAGCCCTTGTCCGGCGCACGGCAGAGATCGTCGCGAGACATGGCCGGAGTATTGCAACGCCGGACACGGCGCGCGCGATCCTCGGCATCCCCCCAAGGACGGGTTGACCCGGAAAACGCGCGGCGGCGGGCAATCCCTCGTGGGCGCCCAGCGGGCTCGTTGCGCGAAGGGATCGGCTCGATCGGACCGGCTGCCAGAGAAGATCGGTTCCTGTTACCCGAAAATCAGATCGCTTCGGCGAGGCATCTTTGGCCCGACGGGTCGGCGCGCGCCGGGCGGCGACCGACCCCCGCGTGCGGTGGCGAACCCGATGTCAGGCGGCCCGCCCAGCGCCGCCGCCGCTTGACAGCGCGCGCGCACGCAGCCAACGCTCCGCCCTATGTTTGACCTCCGCCCCGTGGGATACGTCATTGGTTTGCTTGTGGCGGTGCTGGGCGTGTCCATGCTCCTCCCCCTGGCGGTCGACCTGATCGAGGGCAACGGCCACTGGCCCGCCTTCGCCGAATCCGCCCTGCTCAGCATCCTTGTCGGAGGGTTCCTTGCACTGGCCTGCGCCAATGCCGTGGGAGAGGGCCTGACCCTGCGGCAGACGTTCCTGCTGACGACGACGGTCTGGCTCGCGCTGCCGGTGTTCGGGGCGCTGCCCTTCTATATCGGCGCGACGGAGGCGCGTTTCGTCGATGCGTTCTTCGAGGCGATGTCGGGGCTGACGACGACCGGCTCCACCGTATTCACGGGACTCGACGAGTTGCCGAGCGGCCTTCTGCTCTGGCGCGGCCTTCTGCAATGGTTCGGCGGCATCGGGATCATCGTCGTGGCGATGGTGTTCCTGCCTGAGCTGCGCGTGGGCGGCATGCAGATATTCCGGTCCGAAGGGTTCGACACGTTCGGAAAGATCCTGCCCCGCGCGACCGAGATCGCGAGCCGGATCTCCGTCGTCTACTTCACGCTCACCGCCGCCTGCGGCATCACCTATTTCGCCCTCGGGATGGACGGGTTCGACGCCACCGTCCATGCCATGACGACCATCGCGACCGGCGGATTTGCGAATTCCGATGCCTCCTTCGGGGCGTTCGGGCCCAGCGTCGAATACGCCGCCGTGCTCTTCATGGCGCTCGCCGCGCTTCCCTTCGTGCGGTACGTCCAGCTCCTGTCGGGCAGTTTCGATGCCCCGCTGCGCGACCCGCAGATCCGCGCCTTTGCCGGCACGCTGCTGGTTGTGGCGGCGATCGTCGTCACCTGGCAGGTGATCGCCTCCGAACGCGCGTTCGAGCCCGCCTTGCGCAAGTCGCTCTTCAACGTGACGTCGATCCTGACGGGAACGGGCTATGCAAGCGAGGATTACATGCTGTGGGGCAGCTTCGCGGTGACCGTTCTGTTCTTCGCCGGGCTGATCGGCGGTTGCGCCGGCTCGACAGCCTGCTCGATCAAGATCTTCCGCTATCAGCTTCTTTTTGCCTCCATCCGCGCGCAGATCCGGGGCATCCACTCCCCTCGCGGCGTCTTTGCGCCACGCTACGATGGGCGACCGGTCAGCGAGGATGTGCTGAACTCGGTCATGGCGTTCTTCGTGCTCTTCATCGTCTCGCTGGGGGTGCTGTCCGTCCTCCTCGGCATGACCGGGCTCGATTTCACCACCTCGGTGTCCGGGGCGGCGGCGGCACTGGCCAATATCGGCCCCGGCCTTGGCGATGAGATCGGCCCGGCTGGAAACTTCGCCGGACTGAACGACACCGCAAAATGGCTGCTGGCCTTTGCCATGCTGCTGGGGCGGCTGGAATTGCTGGTGGTGTTCGCGCTGTTCACGATCCGCTTCTGGCGGCCCTGAGCGAGCGGTGCCGCAGATCGAGCCCGGCGCCGCGCGAGGTTCCCCTGCGTTCCGGCCTCAAGGAGCGTCGGAGGGACGCGCCATCACTCCCAGCAACTGACCCGCACCGCCATGTCGGCAGCCAGATCGGCAAGATCCTCCGGCGGCAGCGCGGCCTCTCCGTCGGCGGCCCGCGGCGACAGGCCCGCGGCCGAAAGAAACTCCGCGATGGCCGGCACGTCCACTGCGAAGGCGACATTGTCCGGCAGGCGCTGCCCTCCCGCCGTGGGCGCGGCGCGCAGCATGCCGAGCACCGCACCGCTGCGGTCGAGCACGGGCCCGCCGGCATCGCCGGGCTGCGCGGCCAGGTCGAGCCGGGCAAGCGTCTCCTCCCCGCCCAGGCCGCGCAAATCCGCGAGCGTGCCATAGGTCAGGACCGGCAGGGTCAGAACGTCGCCATAGGAGAAGCCGGCAACGGCGACCTCGGAGCGGATGCGCGGCAGCCCGCTCTGGAACGCGGCCACGCGGATCGGGGCCAGGCGGTTCCTCGGGCGCAGCAGAGCAAGGCCCAGCGCCTCGTCCTGCGCAACGATCTCGACGTCGCGATCGGCGCCAAGGGTGAGGCGGCCGCACTCGGCCAGCGCACCGGTGGTCGTCAGCACTGCGCCCGAGCCGTCCACGAAGAACCCGGTGCGGGATCGGATCGGGCGCCGGATTTCGAGGCCGGACAGCAAGTCCACCCGCGGCTCCGACACATCGCCCTCGCGCGCCGTGTCCGGCAACACGGCCTGCAGCGCGGTGAAGCTGTCCTTCATCTGGGCGACCACCGCATTCATCACGCGTGGATCTCCCTCGCGCCAGACAAGCGTGAACCCCTTGACCGCGCCGTCCACCAGCCGGGCATGGGTGTAGCTTGTCAGATCCGGCGATTGCCCCTTCAGGGAAAACTCGCGGGCACGCCGCTCGCGCGGCCCGGCAGAGGGCACGATCTCCAGCGTCTGCATGATGTCGTAGAGCCCGAAGAGCGTCGCCTCGTCGCCGCTCTGGCTGATCAGGAGCAGGCGCATGCCGCTGTCTTCGGTGGCGTCGTAATGCACGAACGGGGCCTCGACGCGCGCCCGCGCAATCTGGGCCGTGGGCATCAGCATCTCGATCCCGGCATCGGCGTCGCGGCGCATAGCAAGGCCCAGCGCGTCGAACGGCGCCCGCCAGGCGGCGATCAGCTCGGCGCGCTGACCGGTCGTCAGCACGCCGCTCGGGTCATAGCCCTGAGCGGCCTGCCAGCTTGCCATCGCGCGCCGGGTGCCGGGGCCGAAGGCACCGTCGATGGCGGCGGCGTAATGCCCAAACCAGCTCAGGGCTTCCTGCAGGTCGCGCCGCTCCTGCCCGCTCAGCAGGCGCTCGCCCCGGCGCGCCTCCTGGGGTGTCTCATCGGGGCGCGCGATCTCCGGCAGGGGGCGCGCGGTGTCTTGCGGCGGCACCACGGCGCCGGGCACCGCCGGTGCAATGGGTGTAACCGTGATGCCCTGGGGCCAAAAGGGCTGCCGGTAGGCGGTGCTCTGCGCGATGTAGCTGTCGCCCGGGATCATTCCGGCCCGCCGCAGCGCCACAAGCTCGGCCCGGGCGAGGCCCGGATCGAAGGGCCCGAGGGCGATGGCGTACCAGCCCGTCGGCAAGCGGAAGCCGTGCACGTTGTCGAGCCGCGCGGCATAGGCCTGCGCCCGCGCCTCGCCCTGCGCGAGCGTCGGCACCGCCTCGATCTGGACCCATACAGCCTCCTGCGCCCGCACCGGCGCCCCGGCCATCGCCGGAACGAGAACAAGCGCCCAAAGGAAGATCGCAATCACGCGCATCAAAACCACTCCGGTCCAAACCATAGGTGCCGCAGCGCCGCGCAGCCCATAACCAACGCGCACGATACCAAAGGCCGTTGCCCGCGCATCTCAAACTTGCGGGAATTCGGCGGGCGTGGCCCCAGCGCTACGGTGCCCCGGACCGCGCCCCCGCCTGCGCCCCGGCCCGTTTCAGTAATGCGGCGGTTTCTCGGCGAAGATTGCGGTGCCGCCATCGGCCGCCTCGGCCTCCGCTGCGCGTTCCATCAGCAGCTTCACCTGCCGCACGAGGCGGGCGATCTCCCCCTCCTGACGGGCGACGACGTCGCTCAGGTCATCCGTGACGCGGCGCAGATGCGCCAACTCTTCCTCGATCCGCGTGGCGGTCATCGCGCGCTCCTCCGGTTGCGGCCCCGTGCCCCTTGGGCTAACGGTGCGCCCGCACGCGGGGAGCACCCAAAACGCCCGGGGGCAGGCATGGCCAAGGACAAGAAACAAAGACGGCCCAAGGCGGAGACGCCGAAGGGCTTCCGAGACTATTTCGGCCCCGATCTCGTCGAGCGCAAGACAATGCTCGACAGGATCGCCGAGGTCTACCATCTCTACGGGTTCGATCCGCTGGAGACGAGCGCGGTGGAGACGGTGGAGGCCCTGGGCAAGTTCCTGCCGGATGTCGACCGCCCGAACGAGGGCGTCTTCGCCTGGGACGAAGACGGCGACTGGCTTGCGCTGCGCTATGACCTGACCGCGCCGCTCGCCCGCGTCGCCGCCCAGTACCGTCAGGATCTGCCCACCCCCTACCGGCGCTACGCCATGGGCCCGGTCTGGCGCAACGAAAAGCCCGGCCCCGGCCGGTACCGCCAGTTCTATCAATGCGACGCCGACACGGTCGGCGCCCCGTCGGTCGCCGCCGATGCCGAGATCGTTGCGATGCTTGCCGACGTGCTGGAGGCCGTCGGCATCCCGCGGGGCGATTACATCTGCCGGGTGAACAACAGGAAGGTCCTGAACGGTGTGATGGAGGTCGCGGGCATCCTCGATCCCGCCGATCCCGACAAGAATGCCCGCGAGCGCGGGATCGTCCTGCGTGCGATCGACAAGCTCGACAGGCTGGGCGCAGACGGCGTCCGCGCGCTGCTCGGCGAAGGCCGGAGAGACGAGTCGGGCGACTTCACCCAAGGGGCCAGGCTGTCCGACGGGCAGGCCGACACGGTCATGGCCTTTATGGGCGCCGGTGATGGGGACGCGGATCAATCCACGATCCTGTCGCGGCTGGGTGCCCTTGTGGCCGAGTCTGAGACCGGCCGATCCGGTGTCGAAGACCTCGAACGGATCGCTGCGCTTCTGGATGGGCAAGGCTACGGCCCGGATCGCGCGCTCATCGACCCCTCCGTCGTCCGCGGCCTCGGCTACTACACCGGGCCCGTCTTCGAGGCGGAGCTGACCTTCGAGATCACCGACGAAAAGGGCCGCCCGCGCCAGTTCGGTTCCGTCGCCGGCGGCGGGCGCTACGATGATCTGGTCAAGCGCTTCACCGGGCAGGCCGTCCCCGCGACGGGCATCTCCATCGGTGTCGACCGTCTGCTCGCCGCGCTCCGCGAGACCGGCCGCATCGGTGACGCAGCCGCGGGCCCCGTGGTCGTCACCGTGATGGACCGCGACCGCATGGCGGAGTATCAGGCCATCGCCAGCGAGCTGCGCGCCGCCGGCATCCGGGCCGAGGTGTATCTCGGCAACCCCAAGAACTTCGGCAACCAGCTCAAATACGCCGACAAACGCGAAAGCCCGGTGGCGATCATCCAAGGCTCCGACGAGGCCGAACGCGGCGTCGTCCAGATCAAGGACCTTGTCCTCGGGGCCCGGCTCGCCGCCGACGCGAGCCTCGAAGAGTGGAAGAGCCAGCCAGCCCAACGCGAAGTTCCGGGCGATCAGCTTGTCGCCGAGGTGAAGGCCCTGCTCGCGCGCGACGACGGGCAATGACACCCAAATCCGCGATCCGGGCCGAGGCCGCACGCCTTCAGGCGCTGATCGGCGCTGGCGGGGCGGAACCGGTCGAGGCCGACATCCTGCAGCCGGCCGCCACGCTGCTGGACCTTTATGGCGAGGATATCCGCGCCCGCGCCTATGTCACCGCGGACCCCGTGCGCGGCGAGCAGATGCTGCGCCCCGACTTCACCGTGCCCGTGGTGCAGATGCACATGGCGCGCGGCGCCAAAGCGGCCCGCTATACCTATGCCGGCGAGGTCTTCCGGCGGCAGGAGGATCCAGCCGACGGGCGCCCGGCGGAGTTCATCCAGGTGGGGCTGGAGCTGTTCGACGGCCGCGACCCCGCCGCACACGATGCGGAGGTCTTCGCGACCCTGGCCAGTGCCCTGGCACCGCTCGGCCTCAACGCGGCCATGGGCGATATCGGCCTGCTCACCGCGTCCATCTCGGGCCTAACCCTGTCCGAGCCCCGGCGTGCCGCCCTGATGCGCCACATCTGGCGGCCCCACCGCTTTCGCGCGCTGCTCGACCGGTTCGGCGGGCAGCGTCCGGTATCGGCGAGCCGTGCGGCGCTGCTCGATCAGCTCGCGCACAAATCGGCCGACGCTCTGGTGTCCGAGGCCGGCCCGGTGATCGGCCTGCGCAGCGCCGACGAGATCGCCCGCCGGATCGAGGCGCTTGCCGCCGATGCCGCCGAACCGCCACTCCCGGCACGCGAACGCGCGCTGATCGACGATCTGCTTGCGATCCGCGCCGCCCCCCGCGATGCGCTGGCGAAGATCCGCGACATTGCCGTCGATATGCCGACGCTTCTGCCCGCGGCCGACCGCCTGTCGGACCGGCTCGAGGCGCTCGCCAGGCGCGGTGTGGATCTCGACGCCATCGTCTTCGAAACCGCGTATGGCCGGACCACGCTGGAGTATTACGACGGTTTCGTGTTCGGCCTCGTCGCGCCGCAGCACCCCGCCTTCCCGCCGGTTGCGTCGGGTGGCCGCTACGACGCGCTCACCGCCAAGCTCGGCGGCGGACAGGCGGTCCCCGCGGTGGGCGGCGTCATCCGGCCCGGCGTCGTGCTCGATCTGGAGAGCCGCCGATGACCCTGAAGCTCGGATTGCCCTCCAAGGGACGCCTGATGGACAAGACGGTCGCGTGGTTTGCCGCCCGGGGCGTCGACATCGCCCGCACCGGATCGGAACGCGAATACGCCGGCGAGGTTAAAGGCGTGGAGGGGGTCGCGCTCCTGCTGCTATCAGCCGGCGAGATCCCGCGCGAGTTGGCGGCGGGCCGCATCCATCTGGGTGTCACCGGCTCCGATCTGGTGCGCGAACGCATCCCGGGATGGGAGACGCGCGTGGCGCCTCTGGTGTCCATGGGGTTCGGGCATGCCGATCTCGTCATCGCCGTCCCGCGCGCCTGGGTGGATGTCGAAACGCCGGGCGATCTGGACGCCGCCGCGAGCGCCTTCCGGGCCGCGCATGGCCACCGCCTGCGCATCGCCACGAAGTATCACCGGCTGGTGCGGGAGTACCTGCAGGCGGAGGGCGTGGCCGATTACGCCCTGGTCGACAGCCAGGGCGCCACCGAAGGTACCGTGGCCAACGCCACCGCCGAAGCCATCGCCGACATCACCTCCTCCGGCGAAACCCTGCGCGCCAACCACCTCCGCCCCCTCGCCTCTCCCCCGATCCACCGGTCGGAGGCGACGCTCTTCCGCGCGCGTCACGCGGACTGGACGCCGGCATGCCGGGCAGCGATGGCGGCCCTCGCCACCCGCCTCGGCATCGACACGTCAGACTGACGTCCGCCGCCCTTCCGACCGCCGTGGTCAAGCCCGTTCGGGCGTTGCACAGGTGCCCCGGCCGCCACGGGAGCAAGCACCACGCATAGGCGAAGGACCGGAGCCGGACGGCTCACTCACACGCGCCACCCAACACCATCGCCGGCCGGTGGGCACCCCAACGCCAGCCCGCTCCCAAAGACCGCTTGTTCGAAAACGGGCGGCCAGAGCGCGCCCCCTTCGCGGGGCCGGGTGCAAGCACGACGGGTCAAGCCCGACCCGGAGGAGCACCGAGACCACAACGCTCCCGCCGAGGCGAAAGCCTCCACCGCAGTTCCACATCCAGACCCAAGCGCGTACCAACCGATCTACCACTCTCGGCCCCCACAAGGCACGCGGCAGGAACCGGCGCACACCTCGCCCCCCCTTCGCCCCTGGCCCGCCCGGGAAGGGATAGAGGCGGCAGCGCTCTTGCCCTCGCCCCGGGGCCTCCGCGCACACCGCGGCCCGCGCCCGTCCTTTCATCTTGCCAAAAAAATCCCCGCCGGAGGCATCACAGATCTCCAAGCGCGCCACCCCTCCGGGATGCCCCGCCCGCGACATGCGGCGTCGCA
>JBCDGG010000108.1:0-19471 GCA_038757905.1 Pseudomonadota bacterium
CCGGACACGACCGTCATCTTCGAAACGGGGCCCGCAGGGGCGCAGTATTCGAGCGGCGTTCCGGGCGTGGACATCGAACCGGCGGGCGATAGCGACACGGGCTTCGCGCTCTTCCGCATCCGCCTCTGAGGCGCGACTTTCGTTCGCCGGCCGGCGCCTGTGCCGGCCGGCGATGAGGCGGTCCTGCGGTCTGCGGATGCGATGTGCTGCAAGGTCCCGTGATCCGCGCCGATCAAGCGGCCTGGGAGGCAGGGGCTCGAACCCCCGTCACCGGTTGGCCCGTCCCTTAGCCGCCGCGATAGACATGCACCGAGCAGGGCGCATGGCGCACTACCCGCGCCGCGGTCGACCCGATCAGGTAATCGACCAGCCCCGGCTTGTGCGAGCCCATGACAATGCAGTCGACGCCGTTGTTCTCGGCATAGTCGAGGATCGTGCGCGAGACGTGGCCCTGAATGAGCTTGGCCTCCACCTCCGGAAAGGCCGAGAGCTTCTGATCGAACATGTCGCGGGCGCGCTGCGTCCCTTCGTTCTGCAGGTCTTCGCGCAGACGGGCGTTCGCGGTGCCTGTCGGCTCCTCGAGCACGTGTAACGCGGTGATCCGACCGCCTGGGTCGCAGATCGCCTGCGCGAAGGTGATCAGCGATTGCGAGATGTCGTGGTCCAATGCCATTGCCACAAGGATGGTCTTGTACATGCGCGCCTCCGCTCCCTATGACCGTCGTTTCACCGGCAGGGCGCTGTCGATTGGCCTCAGGCCAGCTCCTGCCCCGCCCGACACTCCGCCGCGCCGCTCATCGCAGATCTGCATCGGCGTCCCCCTCGCGCTGAAGATAGGCACCGGGCGCCGCTGCGGCCACCGGCACTGGGGCCGCCAGCGCCTCGCGCTTGTTGTGGCGGACGGAGGCAAAGAGCGCGTAGCCGATTAGCCCGACCCCGATGAACCCCGTCAGCGTCTCGGGCACATGGACCAGCGATTGCAGGAACATGATCAGCGACAGCGCGAAGATCGAATAGAACGCCCCGTGTTCGAGATAGCGAAAGTGCTGCAGCGTCCCCTTCTCTACCAGCATGATCGTCATCGACCGCACGTACATCGCCCCGATGCCGAGGCCGATGGCGATCAGCAGGATGTTCGTCGTCAGGGCGAAGGCGCCGATGACGCCATCGAAGGAAAAACTCGCGTCGAGCACCTCAAGGTAGAGAAACGCGCCGAGCCCGCCCTTCGCGCCGAGATGCGCAATGGATTGGGACGATTGGTCGAGGAACGTGCCCAGACCATCGACCGCAGTGAAGACAAGAAGGCCCATCACCGCGGAAAAGAGGAACGGCGCGCGATGCTCCTCGATCAGCGCCTGCGAGATCAGCAGCACGATGATGAGCACGAACGCGAACTCGAACCCGCGGATCGAGCCGCAGCGGCGCAGCCGACGCTCCAACCCCTCGATCCAGTCGATGGATTTATCCTCGTCGATGAAGAACTTCAGCGCGACCATCATCAGGAAGGTGCCCCCGAAGGCCGCGATGGGCCCGTGCGCATGGGAAATGATCTCGGAATAGGTGTCGGGCTCGGCAAGCGCCAGGCGCATGGCCTCGAACGGGTTCACCCAGGCGAAGATCGCGACGATGGCGAGCGGAAAGACGATCCGCATCCCGAAGACCGCGATCAGAATCCCCCAGGTCAGGAACCGCTGCCGCCAGACGGGCGTCATATCCTCCAGCTTGTTGGCGTTGACGATGGCGTTGTCGAAGGACAGCGAGATCTCCAGCGCCGCCAACACCCCGCCGATCAGCAGAAAGGACAGGACGGCGGCGATGGTGTGCTCGGTCTCCCAGCCGAGCCAGCCGGAAAGGCCGAGGCCGATGGCCGTCACCAGGATCGGCCATTTCAGGTATGAGACGGTGGAGCGGGCGTGGGCCATGGCGCTATCCCCCACCCACGAGGTTCGGCAGCCACAGCGCGATCTGCGGGAACAGGAAGATCAGGATCAGCCCGAGCACCTGGATCACCATGAACTGCATCATCCCCAGATAGATGTCGCGCAGGTCCCATTCGGGCACGACCCCCTTCAGGAAATAGGCTGAGAGCGCCACGGGCGGACTGAGCCATGCCGTTTGCAGGTTCACCGCCACGAGGATCGCGAACCAGATCAGAAGGTCGTTCGGGTTCTCGAAGCCAAGGTCGAGCGAGGTGACGGTGGGGATCAGAATCGGGACGATGATCAAGACGATGGGCACCCATTCCAGCGGCCAGCCCAGCAGGAAGATCAGCGCCATGATCAGCATCAGCACGAGCACCGGCGACATGTCGAGGCTGAGCAGAAGCTCCGTCAGCATCTTGGGCGTGCCGAGATTCGAGAAGACTGCGCCGAAGAAGTTGGATGCAGCGACCAGGAACATGATCAGCACCGTAATCTCGAGGCTCTTGATCAGCGCGTCGTAGAGGCCCGGGAAGGTAAACTTGCGGTAGAGCATCGAGAGAAGAACCGCCCCGAACGCTCCGCAGGCCGAGGCTTCCGCCGGGGTCGCCCAGCCTGCCAGGATCGAGCCGAGCGCAAAGGCGATCAGCACCGTCGGCGGGACAAGACCCATGAAGAACTCGTACCACAGCGGCGACAGGTAGAACCCGCCCGGGCGCGCGCGGTCGAGCCAGCGATAGGCGCCGTACATCAGCCCGATCCAGACCAATGGCACGACCAGCGCGCCGAGCGGGAAGCCGAAGCCCGTGGTGATCCCTCGCGTGATGAGCCAGATCAGGAAGACCAGCGACGCCATCACCACGACGACTTCCAGCAGGTAGAAGCGGGAGGTCTCCGGCTGCTCCTCCGGCGGCAGGATCGGCCCCATGGACGGGTTCAGCCAGCATCGGCCCAGGGCATAGAGCAGGTAGAGCCCCGCAAGCATCACCCCGGGGATGATCGCCGCGCGGAAGAGATCCGTCACCGGCACTTCCAGCACCGGCCCCATGACGATCAGCATGATCGAGGGCGGGATCAGGATACCCAGCGTGCCCCCGGCCGTGATCGTGCCCGCCGCCAGCCTCACGTCATAACCCGACTTGTTCATGGTGCGCGCCGCCATGATCCCCAGGATCGTAACCGAGGCGCCTACGATCCCCGTCGCGGCGGCGAAAATCGTCGACACGAAGAGCACCGCGATGAAGAGCGCGCCCCGCGTCCGGCTCATCATCATCTGCACGGCCTGGAAGAGACGCTCCATCAGGCCCGCCTGCTCCATCACGATGCCCATGAAGATGAAGAGGGGCACCGCGACGAGCTGATCGGAGAGCATCACCGAGTTCGTCTGCAGTGTCATCAGGAAGGTTGCGAGCTTGAAGTTTGCGCCCCAAGTCCCGAAGACAAAACCAAGAAAAATGAGCGTGAAGGAGATCGGAAAGCCCACGAAGATCGCAAACAGCATCACGCCGAGCATGATCAGCCCGATGGTGGGTTTGTCGATGCCGGGCCCGCCGCCGAAGATGTCTTCCCACAGGTCGCCGATAGGCACGAGATCCGGGAAAAACACGCCGGCGGTGACGAGGGCGAGGATCACCGCATAGAACGGCAGGATTCGCAGAAAGATCCGCTCCCGCTCCTTGCCCATCTGGTGGAAGGCGCGGAAGAGTTCCGGAAACCCTTGCAGCAAAAGCAGAAACGCCCCGACCGGCATCGCCAGCCGCGCGGGCCAGAGGATCGGCGCCCAGGTTGAATCCGAGGCCTGCTCGCCAGAGACAAACGCCTTCAGCCAGTACTCGGCCGAGACCCAGGTGAAGAACAGCATCGCGGGGATGTAGAACGCCATGTAGAGCGTGGCGTCGACGGTTGCCTGCGTCTTCAGAGACCAGTTTCGATACAGGAAATCGGCGCGGATATGGACGCCGCGCATCAGGGCATACCCTGCCGCGGCCATGAACAGGACGCCGCCGAGCATGCGGCTGACGTCATACACCCACAACGTCGGGCCGAAGCCCCAGGCAATCGCCACATCGTTCATGCCGTTCTGCGTCAGAAGGGCGAACATGTTGCGCGAAAAGACTTCGTAGACGATGGACAGGATGAGCGGGATCATCAGCAGGCAGATGATCCGCCCGGCCCAGAGATTGAGCACGTCGATGGCGGCCGTGATCGGGCGCTGCCAGGGCGTCATATCCTCCGGCGTCTGACCCGGCTCTTCGGCGCGGCGCTCGGCGATCAGCTCGTCGGCGATTTCAAGGTCGTTGGGATCCACCTCGTTGGACATCCGCTGCTCCCCCCGGCCCGATCCATGTCATGGGTGTTGGCCCCGGCGCCGTGGCGCCGGGGGTCTGTGCGCGGCGGAGCGCTTACTTCAGGCTATCCGCGAAGGCCCGGCCAAGATTGGCATTCGAGGTCTGCGCCCCGGCCCAGAACGGCACGGCGATCTCGGCAAAGTCCTTCTGGCTCTGCCAGACCTGCGCGAAGAACTCGTTGTCGGCCGCGTTCTGCTCCAGCGCTGCCTTGGCCGCTTCCATGTACTCCGAGAAGTAGTCCTCCGGCGTGTCGTGCAGGATGACGCCGTGGTTCTCCGTCAGATCCTTCAGCGCCTTGCCGTTCTCGTAGATACGGTAGGACATCGCCTTGGAGAGGGACGCGTTGGCCGCGACCTCGATGGCCGTCTTCTCCGCATCCGTCAGGCCGTCATAGACATCGCCGTTGATGTAAAGATCGGCGTTCACGACCACCTGGTGCAGGCCCTGCAGGTAGTAGTGCTTCAGCACCTTCTGAAAACCGAAGACAGAATCCGGCTTGGGGCAGCACCACTCGGCGGCGTCGATGGTGCCCTTTTCGAGCGCGGGCAGAATGTCCCCGCCGCCCATCGCCACGGAGGCCACGCCGATGTCCTTGTAGGTCTGGCCCGGAATTCCGGGAGGCGTGCGGAAGCGGTACTTACGGAAATCGTCCATCGACGCGATCGGCTCGCTGAACCAGCCGAGCGCCTCCGGGCCCACGGGCTGCAGCATGAAGCCTTTGACGTTCACGCCCATCTCGTCCCAGAGCTGATCATAGAGCTCCTTGCCGCCGGCGTACTGGAACCACGACAGGAACGCGATGTTGTCGATGCCGACACCCGCGCCGGCGACCGGCGAGCCAAAGAGCATGGCCGCGGGGTGCTTGCCCGACCAGTAATGCGTCCAAGCGAACCCGCCTTCGATCAGCCCGCTATCGACGGCGTCGAGCGTTTCGCGCACGCCCACCACGGCGCCTGCCGGCAGGATCTCGAACTTCACCGAGCCGTTGGTGAGCGCTTCGACGTCGTTGGCGAATTCCTGAAGCATGAAGACTTCGTCTGCCTGCGCCGGAATGACCGACTGCACGCGGATGACGGTCTCGGCGGCGGCGGCCGAGGCCATGAGCGCAAGGGCGGCCGCCCCTGTCGCGAAGGTTCTGAGACTGAACATGTTTTCCTCCCGATGTCAGTTGCCCTCTCAGTCTTCTTGATCACCCGGGGGCTCGAAGGCCCTGCCCCCGGTGACGTCTGTCAAACCCGCCCGCGGCCCCCGTCCGTCTGTGCGGTTCGGGGCCGGACGCATGGCGGGCTCAGCTCATGCGCGCGCATCCTCCAGTATCATCGCGCTCGCTTTCTCGCCGATCATGATGGCCGGCGCGTTGGTGTTTCCGCTGACGATCTGCGGCATGATCGAGGCATCGGCGACGCGCAGCCCGCGCACGCCGCGCACCTTCAGGCGCGGGTCGACCACGGCCGCATCGTCGATGCCCATTTTGCAGGTGCCGGTCGGGTGATAGATCGTCACCGATGTCCGGCGCGCCCAGTCGAGCGTTGCGTCCTCATCCTCATAGGCGACGCCCTCGCCCGGGGCGTGTTCCTCCGTGATATGCGATTTCAACGGCTCGTAGGACGCGATGCGCCGCGCCACCTGAATGCCCTTCACGATCGTCCGGCAATCGGTGTCCGTGGCGAGGTAGTTGGGATAGATCAGCGGGTGATCGTCCATGTTCGCCGATCTCAGCGTCAGATGGCCCGCGCTTTCGGGGCGAAGCTGTAGAACCGACGCCGTGAATGCCGAGAACCGGTGCGGGCCCTCCACCGGCGTGTCCGCACTGAACGGCTGGATATGAAACTGGATATCCGGCGTCTCCAGATGCGGCTCGGACTTCAGAAAGCCGGTGCCGAGGCTTGCGGCCATGGTCATCGGACCGGTCTGCGTCAGCGCGTATTGCAGCGCGACGAGGGCCTGCTTGAAGATGTTGTCGGTCTCGACGTTGATAGTGCTGAGATCGGTCTTGAAGACGGGCCGCGCCTGCAGGTGATCCTGCAGGTTCTTGCCGACGCCCGGAAGATGGGCGCGCACGTCGATGCCATGGGGCTGAAGGTCTTCCGCATCGCCGATCCCCGACAGCATCAGGATCTGCGGCGAGCCGATTGCCCCGGCGCACAGAATCACTTCACGCCGTGCATGAAGATCGGTCATCTTCCCTTTGATTCGAAACCGTATTCCTGTCGCGCGACCGTCCTCCAGCAGAACCTTCTCGGTCTGGGCCTCCGTGATCACCTCCAGGTTCTTGCGTCCGCGCGCGGGCTTCAGATACGCCACCGCCGACGAACAGCGGCGCCCGCCGACCATGGTCAGCTGGAAGTGACCCACCCCCTCCTGATCGGCATCGTTGTAATCCTTCGCGCGCTTGTAGCCTGCGGCCACCGCGGCTTCGATCCAGTGGTCGACGATGTCCCGGCTGAGCCGCGAGGCCTGCACCGAGAGCGGGCCATCCGTCCCACGCAGATCCGTGCCGTTCGGCCCCTTCCAGGTCTCCGAGCGTTTGTAGAACGGCAGGACATCCTCCCACGACCAGCCGGTGCAGCCCATCTGCGCCCAGCGGTCGAAGTCCTGCGGTTGTCCGCGTACATAGAGCAACCCGTTGATCGAGCTGGACCCGCCAAGCACCCGCCCGCGCGGCCAGGCGATGGTGCGTCCGGCGATGCCAGAATCCTGTTCGGTCATGTAGCGCCAGTCGGTGCGCGGGTTGCCCATCGTCCGGAAGTAGCCAACCGGGATATGGATCCATGGGTTTCGGTCGCGCGGACCCGCCTCAAGCAGCGCCACCGTATATCGCCCGTCTTCCGACAGACGACTGGCGAGCGCACACCCAGCCGAGCCCGCGCCGACTATGACAAAGTCAAAGTCGATCCGATTCCCTCCCAACGTCAAAAAATGAGACTTTCCGTCTCTATTTTTAGTGCCAGAGAGGCTACAATGATTCGCATGCCGCACAACTTTTTTCTTCTCCCATGAGCCAGGGCGACCGAATCCCAACCAATCTTCGCACGCTTCTGATCCTGGAGATTCTGGGCCGGAGCGACCGTGCGATGACGGCGACGGAGATCAACGCGCAGCTCGGCCTGCCCAAGCAGACGGTGCATCGGCTGTGCACAACGCTCGAACGCACCGGCTTTCTGGCGCGGCAAGGCACCTCCAAGCGCTTCTACCCTGCGCGCCGCTTGCGGGCGCTGGGCGCGGGCCTGCTGCACAGTTCGCGCACCCATATCGCCCGGCGGCAGATCCTGCGGGATGTGGCCGATCAGATCCGCGAGACGGTCAACTTCGTCGTCCCGGGCGAAGACGGCATGAGCTATCTCGACCGGATCGAGACGGATTGGGCGTTTCGCATCCAGTTGCCGATCGGCAGCCACGTGCCCTTCCACTGCACGGCCAGCGGCAAGTGCTTCATGGCGAGCCTCGCGCCCGCGGCGCGCAAGCGCTTCGTCTCCGCGCTCACCCTGGACCGGCTGACGCCCGCCACCCACACCGAACCGGACGACCTGCTCAAGGACCTCGCGCAGATCGCGGAGCGTGGCTACTCGGTCGACAACGAGGAGTTCTTCGAGGGGTTGGTCGCGCTGGCCGTTCCGGTTCGGGACACGGAGGGCAACTTCGTCGCCGCCCTCGCCTTTCACGCCCCGACGCAGCGGGTTTCGCTGGAGAGCGCCATCGGCAAACGGGACATCCTGCAGGGCGCGGCCGCGCGGCTGAGCCAAGCCCTGCTGATCGAGGACTAGCCCTCCGCGGGCGGCCAAGGACCGCTCCCCGGGCCAGAGGGCATCGCCGAGGCCGGGCGGCTACGCCACCTGCCGCCCGCGCGACCAGACAGCGCGCACCACCGGCAAACCGTGTGCGTCGGACACGCACACAAGATCGCCCCGCAGACCCGGGCGCAGGGCGCCCCTGTCGGTCAGCCCCGTGGCCCGGGCTGGTGCCTCCGTCACCGTTCGGATGGCGCGGGGCAGATCCCCCCACTGCGCCGCCAGCCGGAAGGCCGAGAGCAGGAGGGCCGAGGGCACATAGTCCGACGACACGATATCCAGCAGATCACGGCGCGCGAGGTCGAGCGCCGAGACATTGCCGGAATGGGATCCGCCCCGAATGATGTTCGGCGCGCCCATCATGATCGCGATCCCCGCCGCCCGGCAGGCCTCGGCGGCTTCGACGGTTGTCGGAAACTCGGCGAAGGCGGCGCCCTTGCCCTTAGACTCCACGACCTGTTCGGAGGTCGTATCGTCATGGCTGGCCAGCACGGCGCCCAACCGGCCCGCGGCGCTGACGGCGGCCCGGTCGTGTACTGCGCCGAGCCGGTCGCGCAAGGCGGTGAGCGTCGCCACATGGTCGACGAAGTCGGCATCCGACATGCCGCGCTTCTTAGACACGTAGGTTTTCAGCTTGGAGAGATCGCGGAACTGACGCTGGCCGGGCGTATGGTCCATCAGGCTGACGATGCCGATCCGGTCGTCCGGCGTGAACTCCTCAAGCTCCTCGATCAGCGTCTCGGAGCAGGTTTCGGCCCGCAGATGAAGAAAGTGGCTGATCTTCATCAGACCTGCGGCGCGCGCGTCGATGATCTCGTGCGCCACGTCCCGCGCGTATTTCGCATATCCCTTGTCGGCGTGGTGGATCGAGCCCACGCGCAAGGCATCGAACACCGTGGTGATCCCGGTCGACGCGAGTTCGGCATCGTGGGCCAGGATCGCCGGCAGATGCGGCCACTCGACCGACGGACGCGGCTCGATATGGCGTTCGAGGTTGTCGGTATGGAGCTCGATCAGCCCGGGCAGCACGTACGCGCCGCCGCAATCGCGGGCCTCGGCGCCGCCAAGGGCGCCCTCCGCGATCTCGGTGATCAGGCCGCCCTCCACAACGATCGTGCCCTCCGCGATCCGGTCGGGCAACACGAGCCGCGCGTTCGTCAGCCGCAGCGTCGGCGCATGGTCGACGTCGTGCAACGGGAGTGGGGCGGGCGGAACGACGGGAGAGTTCATGCGGGCGGGCCTTTCGTGCCGGGATCGTCCTGCGCGGCCGGACGAGGCGGGGCTTGCAGCTGACGACGTGCGCTGGCGACCGTGGCCGACAAGTGCCCGTCATTGGAAACCGTGCGAATGTCGAGATGGGCGGCGAAGGATGGGACGGCGCGGGCGAGCCGGGCTTCGATCTCGGCCAGGCTTTCCCGTCCCCGCCCTACGATGCGGCGCGCCAGCGTCTCGGCCCGGGCCGTCAGGCTGAGCACGACGAGCGACGGGAACAGCGCGTCGGCCTCGACAAGCACCCCGCGCGACAGGTTCACGAGCCGGTCTGCCCCGTCGCGCACGTCCTGCAGCACCTCCGCCGGAACGCCGTAGCCGAGCCCATGCGCGCGCCAGTGCAGGCAGAACGCGCCGGACGCGATTGCGGCAGTGTACGCGTCTTCCGTCATCGCCGCGTAATCCTCGCCGCCGAGGCCGGGGGCCCGGGTGATCGCGCGGCGCACCCGGACGAGCGCGGGCTCCGCCTCGGCCAGCGCCTCCATCACGCAGTCCTTGCCCACGCCGGACGGCCCGACCACCGCGATCAGGCGGCCTGCTGCTTGGTCGTTCCCGGCCTGCGTTGAGGGTATCGGCCGCGCCGTCATGGCCGGCCTCGGTGGGACAAAGGGTCAGTGCCGGCTGCATGGGCACCGCCTGCCCCCGGGCACGGAAGCCCGCTGTCGCGATGACGGCCCAAGGCTCTCGCGGCCCTGCCTCGGCGCTGGAAGCACCGGTTCGGGCGGTTGGCCAGATGAGCATGCGTTGCGGGATCGGCCGGGCGCCAACCGGGTGTCTGCGCGACGCGGCCTGGCGTCCGGTTGAGCGGCAGGTCTTCAGGGGACTGCCCACACGCCTGCCGTGGCAGTACAACCATCAGAGCATGGCGCAACAGCCGCCCGGCCCCCGCCATCGGCGCCCGTTCGGCGTTCGCATGGCAGTGCCGGATGCGCGCGCCCCGGTCCGCCACGTGGTGACCGTTACTGCACGCCACGCGGACATCCGTGGACACGGCCCGGGGTGACCGCGTCCTGGCGACGCTCTGATCGGACGGTTTCTGGGTCGAGCACAGCGGCATCTCGACAAATCCATTGCTATCTATACAACTATACATATCATGGCAGATCGCGCCTGGAAGGGCCAGAGAGGGAATGCGAGTTCCGCGCAAAAATGCCCTGCTCGAGGCCAGCGGCGAAGGCCATTCAACCGAAGAAACCGGATGTGGCGTCTGACGCGCGCCTACCCAGCAGCACGGGCTGGGCAGCCGCATTGCCCGCCAGCCCGGCGCCACGCCTCAGGGACAGTGCCAGGACAAACCCGCGGCGCCAGCGTGACGGGTGAGGCCCGCAGGCGACGCGTGCGCGCCCCTAGTCGCTCGTCGCCAAGCGCACCGCGGTTTGCCCCTTCCACAGCCGCTTCGACGGCATGACCAGCATCATCCGATCCTCGGGCGTGGTCACCGGGATGTCCCCGTCATGCCCGATCAGCGTCCCGGCCTGCTCGATCACCTCGCCGCCGGTAAACGGCTCGGCAAACGCAAACCGCTCCTGCGCGATGGTGACCGCTTGCTTGACGGTGAAAAACACCTGCCCGCCCGGTGCCGGGCCAAAGGGCTCGGCCAGCGCGGCATCGACCGTTCCGAGCGCGGCCAGAAACCGCACGGTCGCCTCGATGGCGAGGTCTTCGGATGCCGCCTCCCAATGCTGGCCGCATTCGATCAGCAGCGCCGTTTTGGCAGAGGTGGGATCGTCGAACCCGCCATAGTCGCGCATCCGGCGGCCCGCGGCATGCCCGGCATCGCCCACCACTCGCTCGGGAACACCCACCTTGGCCGCCAGCGCCTTGGCCTTCGGGTGGCGCCCGCTCATCATCAGCGGGGGCGCAACGTGCTGCATCGTGTGCAGATCGAACAGGAAGTCGACATTGTCCAGCACCGGCCGTACCTCGCGCGCGCGGCGCAGTTCCACGCTATCGCGATCGCCATCGAGCACCTCCTCTGCCCAGACCCGGTTGAAATCCTCGTCCACCCAGCGCGTGGCGTTGGGATCGGCCGGATCGAAGGCCTCGTACGCCGCGATGTTCATGAAGGCGAGGCTGAGCGACCCCGCAACGGGGCGCACGTCGCGCTGCATGAGCCAGTCGATCGCGATGGCGCCGCAGGGCTCGTTGCCATGCACGATGGCGCTGACCATCGCGTGCGGCCCCGGCACGCCGCTGTCGAACGTCCAAATATAGGGCACGCCGGTGTTGCCCGCCGCGTAGGCAGAGATGTCGGGCGGTGTCAGCTCGACAGGGTAATCGTTGGGAATGTTGATCGTGGCCATGATTTGCGCTCCCTTGTGCACCGTGAGCTAGAGCGGGAGGCCCGGAGATGTCCAGAGCGCCGAGAGTTGCCCTGATGGGCATGATCCTGGAATCGAACCGCTTTGCCCGGCCTGCCGGCCTGGCCGACTTCCAAAGCCTGACCTGGGTCGAAGGGCCGGACCTGCTCGCCGAGGCACGCGCCGCGCATCCCAAGCTGGCGCCCGAGTTCGCAGCATTCGTGCGCGCGATGGACGCCACCGGCGCGTGGGAGCCGGTGCCCGGCCTCCTGGCGGCCAGCCACCCGGCCGGTCCTGTCACCCGAACGGCCTATGAGGCGGTGGAGGCGGCCAACGTCGCGTGTCTTGCCGACGCGGGGCCCGTGGATGCGGTCTATATCTGCAACCACGGTGCCATGGTGGCAGAGCACCTCGACGATCCGGACGGCGCGCTGATGGCCGCCATCCGCGCGCAGGTCGGCCCGCAGCCGATCATCGTGGCGACCCTCGATCTGCACGCGAACCTGTCCGAGCGCATGGTCGAGGCGACCGATCTTATCGTCGCCTACCGCACCAACCCCCATGTCGACATGATCGAACGGGGCGAGGAGGCGGCGTTTGCCCTCCGGCGGATCCTCGCGAGTGGCGAACGGCCGAAGCAATCGCTGATCAAGCCGCCGATCGTGCCCGCATCGGTCACGCTGCTGACAGCCGAAGGCCCCTATGGCGATCTGATCGACCTGGGCCAGCGGCGCCAGGCCGAGATGGGAGGCGAGATCCTGAACGTCTCGGTCTTCGGCAACTTCGTATTCGCCGATACCCCCGACAATGGCGTGGCCATACTGGTGGCGGGGCGGCGGTCGGCCGCGCCGGCCCGGGCCCTGGCCGAGGAACTCGCCGCCCGAGCCTGGGCGGACAGGGCCCGGTTCCGGCGCGCGCTCACCCCGCTCGACGCGGGCGTGGCGCTGGCGACCGGTGCGGGGGACCCGGTTCTATTCTCCGACGCGGGCGACAATCCGGGCGGTGGCGGATCGGGCCGCACGACGGAGCTTCTGTCGGCCCTGGTGCAGGCCGGGGCCGAGGGCGTGCTCTACGGCTCGTTCCACGACCCGGAGCTCGCCGCCGAAGCCCATGACCTCGGGGTCGGCGCGCGCTTCGCGGCCCGGTTCAACCGCAGCCAGGGCGACGCGGCGTGGGAGCAGTGGGACACCCCGTTCTCGGCAGACGCGCGGGTCTTGGCCCTGTCGGACGGGCATGTGATCGGCGAACGGGGCAAGACCGCGGGCCGCACGCTCGCCCTTGGCCCGAGTGCTGCGCTACGGATCGGCGGGATCGACGTCGTCATCATCTCCGACCGCACGCAGACGGCCGATCCGGTGTTCTTCCACATGCTCGGCCTCGACGTCGGGCGCGCCCGCTGCGTCGTCGTCAAGTCGCGCGGTCACTTCCGGGCCGGCTTCGCCGCCTGGTTCGCGCCCGAACAGATCTATGAGATCGACACGATGGGCCTGACGAGCCCCGTCCTGGAACGCTGGCCATTCGAGCGCCTGCCGCGCCCGTCCTACCCGCTCGATCCGGATACCGAGTGGGCGGCCGCTCCGGCGCTGTCCTCATAGCTGAAGCCACTTGCACGCCGCCCCGGCGCGCACGAACCGCCCGAATTCCCCTCACATCGCGCCGGAGTGCCAAAGGCGCGCGCGTCCGCCGGGCGCGCCGCGCTTCCCCTCGGGCAAGGGGAGATTTCCATTGGCAACGAAAAATTCAGTTACTACGCTCGCTTCAGGACGAACGGACCGGGCGCCAAGAAAAACCGAAGCCCGGCTGGGATCCACAGGGAGAACAGACTATGAGAACTACCACCAAAGCCTTGATGGCCGCGGCAGGCGTGCTGGCCCTATCGGTCACGGCGGCTTCGGCCGAACGGATCGTGATCGGGCTCGCCTCCGAGCCGACATCGATCGATCCGCATTTCCACAACCTCGGCCCGAACAACGCGATGTCGGTCCATATGTTCGACCGGCTGATCGCGCAGGACGAGAAACAGCGTCTCTCGCCGGGCCTGGCCCTGTCGTGGGAGCCCATCGACGACCTGACGTGGGAGTTCAAGCTGCGCGAAGGCGTCACGTTCCATGATGGGACGGCGTTCAACGCCGACGATGTGATCTGCACCTTCGAGCGCGCCCCGGAGGTGCCCAATTCGCCCTCGGGCTACGGCACCTACACCAAGGGCAAGACCCTGGAGAAGATCGACGACTTCACGGTCCATTTCAAAACGGCGGAGCCGTATCCCCTGATGGGCAACGACGTGTCGACGATTCCGATCATCTCCGACAGCGTCGGATGCGGCGGCACCACCGAGGAGTTCAACGCCGGCACCGCCGCGGTGGGCACCGGGCCCTACAAGTTCGTCAGCTACACGCCGGGCGAGAGCATCGTGCTGGCCCGCAACGACGATTACTGGGGCGAAGCGCCGGCGTGGTCGGAGGTCGAGTTCCGCCCGATCACATCCGGCCCGACCCGCGTCGCGGCGCTTCTGGCAGGCGATGTGGACATGATCTCGGGCGTGCCAACGACAGATATCGAAACCCTCTCCGGCAACGACGAGATCGTGCTCAGCCAGGGCGTCTCGAACCGGGTGATCTACCTGCACCTCGATCAGTTCCGCGAGGATTCGCCCTTCGTCAAAGGCCCCAACGGCGAGGACATCACGAACCCCCTGCTGGACGTGCAGGTGCGCACGGCGATCTCCATGGCGATCAACCGTGACGCCATCGTGGATCGGGTCATGGAAGGTGTCGCGATCAAGGCCGGGCAACTACTGCCCGAAGGCTTCTTCGGTGTCTCCGACAAGCTTGAACCGGTCGCCTACGATCCCGAGGGCGCCAAGGCGATGCTGGCCGAAGCGGGCTACCCGGACGGGTTCCAGCTGACCATTCACGGGCCGAACGACCGCTACATCAACGATGCCAAGATCGTCGAGGCCATTGCCCAGATGCTGACGCGCATCGGCATCACCACAGCCGTCGAGACGATGCCGCGGTCGGTCTACTTCGGACGCGCCTCGCGCGGCAGCCCGGACGGCCTGCCCGAGTTCAGCTTCATCCTCGTGGGCTGGGGTGCGGGATCGGGTGAAGCCTCCTCGCCGCTGAAGTCGCTCATCCACACCTTCGATGCGGATGCCGGCTTCGGCTCGTCGAACCGCGGGCGCCATTCCGATCCCGCAATCGACGCCAAGATCGAGGAGGCCCTTCGCACGGTGGACGACGCCAAACGGCAGGATCTGCTGGCCGAAGCGACCGAGATGGCGATCGCGAATGTCGCGATCATCCCGACGCATTTCCAGGTCAACACCTGGGCGTCGCGGACCGGCCTGCGCTATATCCCGCGGACGGATGAGTACACCCTGGCCACGGGCGTCGTGGCGGAGTGACACCTTGGCGGGTCGCTCGATTGAGCGGCCCGCTTTCCTTCATCCAAGGGCGCCGCACCCATGACCGCGTTCGTCATCAGACGTCTGATGCAGGCCGTTCTGATCGTTTTCCTGATGTCGGTGATCGTCTTCTTCGGCGTCAACGTCGTGGGCGATCCTGTGTATATGCTGGTCAGCCCGGATGCCGATCAGGCCGAGATTCAGGCCACCATCGAACGGCTCGGCCTCGACCGGCCGATCTGGGAGCAGTATCTGCTGTTCCTCAAGGGCGCCATGCAGGGCGATCTCGGCAATTCCTTCATTTTTGGCGAGCCCGCGCTGAAGCTGATCCTGCAGCACATGCCCGCAACCCTCGAACTGGCGTTCACCTCGCTGGTCCTTGCGATCCTCTTCGGGATTCCGCTTGGCCTGTTCGCCGGGCTCTATCCCGATCACCCGGTCTCCAAGGGGATCATGGCGGGCTCCATCCTGGGCTTCTCTCTGCCGACCTTCTGGGTTGGCCTGATGCTGATCATCCTCTTCGCGGTGGAGTTGGGCTGGCTGCCCTCCACCGGGCGGGGCGACACGGCGATGTTCCTCGGCATGGAGACCAGCCTTCTCACCTTTGACGGGCTGAGCCACCTGTTCCTGCCCGCGCTGAACCTTGCGCTCCTGAACATCTCTCTCGTGATCCGTCTGACGCGCGCCGGCGTGCGGGAAGCGATGGGCCAGGACTACGTGAAATTCGCGCGGGCCAAGGGCCTGTCCACCCGGCGGATCATCTTCGTCCATGTCATGAAGAACATCATGATCCCCGTGGTGACCGTGCTCGGGCTCGAGTTCGGCAGCCTGATCGCGTTCTCGGTGGTGACCGAGACGATCTTCGCCTGGCCCGGCATGGGCAAGCTCCTGATCGACGCCATTCTGCAGCTCGATCGGCCCGTCGTGGTGGCCTATCTGATGATCATCGTTCTGTTCTTCGTGGTCATCAATCTGGTGGTCGACATCCTGTACTCGGTGCTCGACCCGCGCGTGCGATTGCAGGATCAGGGCAAATGACGGACGCCACCACACAGGTCGCCGCGCCGCGCGCGCCAGCGCGGGTCGAAACGCCGTTCCAACGCTTCGCGAGCGAGTTTCTGGAGAGCCGGATCGCGACCGCGGCCCTGCTGGTGCTGCTCACCATCATCGTGCTTGCGGTGCTCGCCCCCTGGATCACCCCGCAAAACCCCTATGACCTCGCGCAGGTCGATGTGCTCGACGGGCGCCTGCCGCCCGGGTCGGAGGCCTATGCGGGCTACACGATGTGGCTCGGCTCCGACGGCGCCGGGCGGGATCTGTTCTCGGCCATCCTCTATGGCCTCCGGATCTCTCTGTCGGTCGGGGTCGCCTCCGGGATCATCGCGCTGGCCATCGGCATGGCCGTGGGATTGCTGGCCGCCTATGCCGGGGGGCGCACCGAAACGATCATCATGCGCGTGGTGGACCTGCAATTGTCTTTCCCGGCGACGCTGGTGGCGCTGATGCTGGTCGCGGTCCTGGGCAAGGGGATCGACAAGATCATCCTGGCCCTCGTCGTTGCGCAATGGGCGTATTACGCGCGCACGGTCCGCGGCACGGCGCTTGTCGAGCGCAGTAAGGAATATGTCGAGGCCGCGGCCTGTCTCGGCCTGTCGAACGCGCGCGTCGTTTTTCGCCACATCCTTCCGAACTGCCTGGCGCCGCTGATTGTCGTCGGCACGGTCCAGACGGCCAGCGCCATCTCCCTGGAGGCGACGCTCTCCTTCCTTGGCGTCGGCCTGCCCCAGACGGAGCCCAGCCTCGGCGTGCTGATCGCCAACGGGTTCGAATACATGCTGTCGGGCCGCTACTGGATCTCGGTCTTCCCCGGACTCGCCCTGCTTCTGACGGTGGTGACGATCAACCTTGTGGGCGATCAGCTGCGCGATGTCCTGAACCCAAGGCTGAAGAAATGACACCGGTTCTGCAGGTCTCGGGGCTGAAGACGCATTTCTTCACCCGCGCCGGTGTCGTGAAGGCCGTCGACGGCGTCGACTTCTCTGTCGCCAAGGGCGAGGTGATGGGGCTGGTCGGCGAGTCCGGGTCGGGCAAGTCGATCACCGGGTTCTCGATCCTGGGGCTGATCGACCCGCCGGGCCGGATCGTCGAAGGGTCGGTCCGCTTCAACGGAGTAGAACTGGCCAACGCGCCCGAAGCGGCGCTTCAGACCCTGCGCGGCAACCGCATCGCGATGATCTTCCAGGACCCGATGATGACGCTCAACCCCGTCCTGCGCATCGACACGCAGATGATGGAGGCGATCGCCGCCCACGAACGCGTGGACCGCAAGACCGCCTGGCAACGCAGCCGTGATGCGCTGGGCCTTGTGGGCATCCCGTCGCCGGAGGAGCGGCTACGGGCCTATCCACACCAGCTTTCGGGCGGCATGCGGCAGCGGGTGGCCATCGCCATCGCATTTCTCAACCGGCCCGACCTGATCATCGCCGACGAGCCGACCACCGCGCTCGACGTCACCATTCAGGGCCAGATCATCCATGAGGCACAGAAACTGACCCACCAGATGGGCACGGCGATGATCTGGATCACCCACGACCTGGCCGTGGTGGCCGGCCTGGCCGACCGGATTTCTGTCATGTATGCCGGGCGCATCGTCGAGCAGGGCCCGACCGACAGCGTCATCGACCGCCCGCTACACCCCTATACGGTCGGCCTCCTGGGCTCTGTTCCGACGTCGAACAAGCGGGGCGAACGGCTCTTCCAGATCGAAGGGATGACCCCGAACATGCTCGCTCTGCCCGAGGGGTGCGCCTTCGCGCCCCGCTGCCGGCGCGCCAATGGCGCCTGCGCGAGGCAGCCCCAGATCGAAGACATCGCGGGGCGCGCCGTCCGGTGCTTTCATCCCCACACCGCAGCGGCGGCGGAATGAGCACGCCGATCCTCGAAATCCGCGACGTCTCCAAGCGCTTCGTCAAGACGCTGGACGTGGCGGGCAAGATCGCAAGCCGGCTCGGCGCGGATATGCGCGAGGAGACCGTGCATGCCGTCGATTCCGTCACCCTGTCGATCGCACCGGGCGAAGTGCTGGGCCTTGTTGGGGAATCCGGCTGCGGCAAGTCCACGCTGGGCCGTGTCGTTGCAGGCATCCACGCCGCGACGGAAGGCCAGGTGCTCTATCAGGGCCGGGACATCGCCAAGCTGAAAGGCCGGGAACGGCGCGACGCGACGCTCGCCATCCAGATGATCTTTCAGGATCCCTTCGCCAGCCTGAACCCGCGGATGCGGGTGGAGGATATCATCGGAGAGGCGCCGAGGGTCCATGGCCTGGTCGCGCCCGCCGATGCGCCGGACTATGTCGACGAGGTGATGGAGAAGGTCGGCCTCGACCCGTCTCTGAAGAAGCGCTACGCCCACCAGTTCTCCGGCGGGCAGCGCCAGCGGATCGGCATCGCGCGCGCGCTCGCCGTCAAGCCGAAGTTTCTGGTCTGCGACGAGGCCATCGCCGCGCTCGACGTGTCCATTCAGGCGCAGGTGATCAACCTGTTCATGGATCTCCGCGAGGATCTCGGGCTAACCTACCTCTTCATCAGCCACGATCTGTCCGTGGTCGAGCACATCGCCGACCGGGTCGCCATCATGTATCTCGGCCGGATCGTCGAGAGCGCGACCACCGAGGAAATCTTCACCAACCCCCATCACCCCTACACCAAGGCGCTTCTGGCCGAGGCCCCGCGGCTCGACCAACGCCAGCGCGACTTCGCCCCGATCGTGGGCGAGATCCCCTCCCCGCTCGATCCGCCCCCGGGCTGCCACTTCAACCCGCGCTGTCCCATCGTGCAGGACAGGTGCCGCGCAAACCGCCCCGATCTGCGATACATCACCCCCACGCGCGAGGTGGCGTGCCACTTCTGGCAGAACACATGAGCGCGCCCGTTGTCACCCTGGCGCCCCTCGGCCCCCCGGCGCCCCTGGTCTTCGACAGCCCGCATTCGGGCTCGATCTACCCGGCCGACTTCGACCATGTGATCGACCGCATGACCTTACGGCGCTCCGAGGATGCCCATGTCGACGAGCTCTTTGCCCATGTCGTGGGGTTCGGGGCGCAATTTGTCCATGCCCTCTTTCCGCGGGTCTATATCGACCCGAACCGCAAGGAGGACGATCTCGACCTGTCGATGATCGAGGGGGACTGGCCCCACCCCGTAACCCCGAGTTTCAAGACCATCGACCGCGGTGTCGGTCTGATTTGGCGGGACATGCGCGCATACGGCCCGATCTACGGCGCAAAGCTCTCCGCCGCGTCGGTCGAGGCCCGGATCGAGCGCTATTGGCGGCCCTACCACGAGGCGCTTGCCGCTGCGATTGACGGTGCTCATGCGCGCTTCGGGCGGGTGATCCACGTCAACTGCCACTCCATGGCCAGCATGGGGGACCGCACCAC
>JBCDGG010000109.1:0-18955 GCA_038757905.1 Pseudomonadota bacterium
GCCAGGTGAACTACGCCGCGACGAAGGCGGGCGATCTGGGCATCGTCAAATCGCTCGCGCAGGAGGGCGCGGCCAAGGGCATCACCGCCAACGCCGTCTGCCCGGGCTACATCGCAACCGAAATGTTGATGGCGATCGACGAATCGATCCGCGAGAAGATCATCAAGGGCATCCCCGCCGGCCGCCTCGGCGAACCCGAAGAAATCGCCCGCTGCGTCGCCTTCCTCGCCTCCGACAACGCAGGCTTCATCAACGGATCCACAATCTCCGCAAACGGCGCACAGTTCTTCGTCTGACGGCGCCTGTGGCCCGCCAGGGCTGCCTCCGGCGGGGATATTTTCGGCAAAGTGAAGGGGCGGCGCGCGCGACGTGCGGCCCTTTCTTTTAGTGCGGCGGGCCCTGCAAGTGGCTGCGCCAGGCCTGAAACATCAGTACGTGCCAGAGCCCGAGGCCGTGGTTGAAGCGGCCATTGCGGTGCTCCGACCACATGCGCGTCACTTCGGCGGCGTCGAACCAGCCGTCGCGGCGGATCGCGTCCGGCGCGAGCAGGTCGCCCGCCCATTCGGACAGTGGGCCGCGCAGCCACAGGCCCATTGGCACTTCGAAGCCCATCTTCGGACGCTCGACCAGGGCCGAGGGCAGCAGGCGCGTGCAGAGGCGGCGCAGGAGCCATTTCGATGTGGGGCCGCGCACCTTCATCCGCTCGGGGAGCGAGAGCGCGAACTCTGCCAGTCGATGGTCGAGCAGCGGTGCGCGCGATTCGAGCGAGACGGCCATGGCGGCGCGGTCGACCTTCGTCAGGATGTAGCCCGGCAGATAGGCGGCCAGATCGAGTTGCATCATGCGTTCGGCGGCGGTGAGCCCGGACCCCGACGCAACCGGCCCCTCCTCGGGTCCCTCGGCCGCAGCGGTGAGCCTGTCGGCCCTTTGGGTCTGCGAGACGAGGGCCCGGTGCAGCGCATCGACATCCGCACTGGCCGCGTAGGTGGCGAGCCTGTGCGCCCATTGGCCGTTCGGTTCCTTGCCCTGGGGTACGCGCCGGACAGGGGCGAGCATGCGATCCAGGACGGCGGGGGACAGGGCGCGTATCGCCCCGGCAGCCCCCTTGCGCAGCGGCAGCGGCACCCGGCCGATCGCATCGAATAGTCGCGCGCCTTTGCGGTACCGGTCGTAGCCGCCGAAGAGTTCGTCGCCGCCATCGCCGGACAGTGCGACGGTCACCGCCTGCCGGGCGAGGCGGGAGACCAGGAAAGTCGGGATTTGCGAGCTGTCCGCGAACGGCTCGTCAAAGATCCCGGCGAGATCCGGAACGACGCCCAAGAGCTCGCCCTCGCCGACATAGAGCTCGGTGTGATCTGTTCCGAGGTGCTGTGCGATCGCCTTCGCGTGGGTGGCTTCGTTGTAGCGGGCCTCGTGAAAGCCGATGGCGAAGGTGTGGATCGGACGTCTGGATTGGCGCTGCATCAGCGCGACCACCGTCGAGGAATCGATCCCGCCGGACAGAAACGCGCCGAGCGGAACATCCGCCATCATCTGGCGTTCGACCGCTGCCGATGTCAGGGCCTCCAGCTGGTGCAGGGCCTCGTCATCGGAGCCTGTGAACCCGTCTTCGGTTCGGGCTTGGTGGGCGACCGCCGCAGCGTCCCAGTATCTTTCGCCTGTCGGATCGGTCTGGCCGGCGCCGAGTTGCACGATTTCGCCTGGGCGGACCTGCCGGATTCCGCGGTAGATGCTGTGGCCCACGCGGATATAGCCCGTGCGGGCGTAGTGCGGCAGCTCTCCGCCGTCGATCTCCGGCGCGAAGGCCGGATGCGCCCGCAGCGCGCGCAGTTCCGAGGCGAAGTAGAATGCGCGGTCTTCGCCGGTGCCGTTCCAGCCGTAGTACAGGGGCTTTTCGCCGAACCGGTCGCGCACCAGGGTCAGTCGCCGATCCGCTTTGTCCCAGACGGCGAGCGCGAACATGCCGCTGCAGCGCGCGATGGTGGCCGCGATGCCCCAGGCGTCGAACGCCGCGACGAGGCTCTCTGTGTCGGACGTGCCGCGCCATTGCGGCGCCTTGCCCGCGGTCTCCAGCTCGGCGCGCAGGTCGGCGTGGTCGTAGACCTCGCCGTTATAGACCATGACGTAGCGGCCCGCGGGAGACGCCATCGGCTGGTGCCCGGCGGGCGAGAGGTCGACGATGGCCAGACGGCGGTGGCCGAGCGCGACACCGGCGCTGTCGTCTGTCCAGGTGCCGTCCGAATCCGGGCCGCGGTGTGCGATGGCCCGGGCCATGTCACGTACCCGGCCCTCGGCGTTTCGGCCCACGCGTGCCCCCGGGGCCCAAAGGAAACCGACGATCCCGCACATGCTAGGGCTGTGCGTCCGGTTCGATCCGTGGCCCATGGACGGGCGCGCCCCGGAAGAGCCGGGCCAGCCGGGCGGCCCCGCGATCCACGTCGAACGCCTGCTCCACGATGGCACGCCCGGCTGCGCCCATGGCCTGACGGGCCTCGGGCGGCTGGCCCGCGAGATGCGCCACAGCCTGGGCCAGGGCATCTGTGTCGCCCGCCGGGACGAGGAGACCCGCCTCGGGCGCGACAAGTTCGGCCACGCCGCCCACTTGGGTGGCGATGACGGGCCGCGCGCTGGCCATTGCTTCCATCAGAACCACGGGCACGCCTTCGGCCAGGCTCGGCAGGACGAGCGCGTCAGCCTCCGTCAGGGCGGCGGCCACGTCGGCCTGGCTCCGGTAGCCCAGGAACGCCACATCGATGCCAAGGGCCGTTGCGTGGGCCTCGAGCGCCGCACGATCCGGCCCGTCGCCGATCAGGGTGAGGTGCAGGCCCGCGCGGTCTGCCTCTGCGATGGCGTCCAACAGGACGAAGACGCCTTTGATCGCCGTGAGACGGCCCACGAAGACCAGGCGAAAGCCCCTATGGGGGCCGGGCGGAGTGGGTTTGTACCGCGCGATCTCGACCCCGCAATGGACGATCCGCAGGCGCGGCCAGTGCCGACGATCGGAGAACAGCATGGCCTGACTGCGGGCATAGTGGCTGATGCAGATCGTGAACCGCGCCCGGGCGACCTTTTCGCCGAGGCACCACCCCTCCGGATCGAACAGTTCGGCCGGGCCGTGCAGCGTGAAGCTGAAGGGCAGGCGCGCCATATGGGCGGTGATCATGGCGAGGTTGGCGCTGGAGTCGGCGAAATGATTGTGGAGGTGAACGGCGCCCTCCTGCGCCAGATGCCGGGCGAGCACGCCCGCCTCCAGGAAGTAGGCGAGTTGCTTGATGATCCCCGAGGCGCCGGGCCGGCCCGTTCGCAACGCCAGGCCGAGCGCCCCCAGATACGCCCCCGGGGCCCGCAGGAAGGCCGCCACGTGATCCGACACCAGGCGGAACGGGCGCTTCGCCGTCTCCAGCACGTGAAAGGTTTCGGCCTGCGCGGCGCGCTCCTCTGGCCCGATAAGCTCTTCGGGTGGCTCGCGGCGGACCGAGCAGGTGCGAATGTCGAGGCCGAGACGGCGCAGGGCGGCAACCTCGCGCAGGATGAAGGTGTGCGAGGCGCGGGGGTACTGACCGGTCAGATAGGCCACCGGGCCGTCGGCGGCAGGCGCTGGGGGGGAAGTGTGATCGGTGCCGTTCATCGCCGCCGGGATCTGTCCGTGTCATCGCGCTCTAGCGGCCCGAGAAGGGCGTGTATAGCGGCCCCGGTGCATGCGGCGCGTGGGATCGGCGATTTTGGGGGACAGGTGCAGCGTTTGGGTCGCTGTATCGGGCGGGGGGCGGCGCGCGTCCCCCGCAAGTATCGCAGATGCGGCTGGTGGCTAGTGCTCCGACAGTCGACTGATCTCTTCCTTCAGTCGGAGTTTTTGCTTCTTGAGCGTCGCGATGTGCAGTTGGTCCATTCCGGGATTGCGCTGAGCCTCTTCAACTTCGGCAGACAGGTTCGCGTGTTTCTTGCGGAGTTCCTGCACATGGGCGCTTACGGACATCGACATCTCCTCTCTCGCGTTGACGTGTGTCAAACTGCAGCACGTTTTGCAGAGTCTGTCACGTTTCTTTCATGCCCTCATCACGCCCCTGAAATGTTGATTAGGGGTTAACGCGCGAAGCCTGGGAGAGATTTTCCGTCTCGAAGGACCGCCGAAATTTCCGCTACGTAACTATCGCCGTCGGCCACATGGTGCTGGCCGGTGTGGATCACGAGCGGGGCATGGAGAATCAGCGGGGACCGGCCGCCCTTCCGCGCCCGCAGGATCACCAGGTTTGCGGCGCGTCCCGCGCGGGGGAGCAGCGGCTGCAGCGCGACGCCGCCCAGCCGGCTGGTGACTAGGGGCAGGATCTCGGCAAGGCGGTCGGGCTTGTGAACGAGGGTCAGCCATCCCTTCGGCGCAAGGCGCCGCGCGGCCACATCGATCCAGATCTCCAACGGGGTTTCTTCGCCCATGGCGCCCTCCCGCAGGGCGTCGGCGGACGCAACGGAGCGGGTCCGGCTGAAATAGGGCGGGTTGAAGATCACGTGATCGAACCGGTGCTGCCGGAGCTGTGACGGCAGAGCTGCGATGTCGGCCTGCACAATGCGCAACGGCGCACCGGCCGCGGAGGCATTGCAGCGGGCGAACATTGCGATTTCGGCCTCGCGCTCGACACCCACAAGCGACAGGCCCGAGACCCGCGCGGCCAGACACAGCGACGCCGCGCCCACGCCGCAGCCGAGATCGAGCACGCTTTGACCCGGGCGCGCGGGGCACGCCGCCGCCAGAAACACAGCGTCCACGCCTGCGCGATAACCCCGGGCCGGTTGCCAGAGATGCAGCCGCCCGCCCAGAAACGCGTCCCGGGTCGGCGTGGGCCTCATCTGTCCTCGGTGATTGAGATTTCGTTGTCGCGCATCACGGCGCGCGCGATGAAGAGGTCGGCGTCGCGCACCATCAGGCGCCGCGGCAGAATCCCGATGGAGCCTTCGAGGACGCTCATATGGACGTCCATCTCGAAGTAGTCTATCCCCTCGCCGTCGAGGAGGGCCTTCGCGTAAGCGGTCGTTGTCGGATCGTTTGTGCGCAATAGCTCTTTCATGAGATTGAGGTAAGGGCAGGGCGCGGCCTTGTCGAGGAGCGTCTCCCCACATGGCCGATACAGCCGTCGACACCAGTGCCGTCACCAAACCGCATGAGCGGCTCGCGAGCCTGCTCGCGCCGGAACTGGAGGCTGTCAACACGCTGATCCGCGAGCGGATGGCGTCGAAGCACGCCCCGCGCATTCCGGAAGTCTCGGCTCATCTGATCGAGGCGGGGGGCAAGCGGCTGCGGCCGATGCTGACGCTCGCCAGTGCGCGGCTCTCGGGCTACGAGGGGGACAATCATATCCGCCTCGCCGCGACGGTGGAGTTCATTCACACCGCCACGCTGCTGCATGACGACGTGGTCGACGAAAGCGGCCAGCGGCGCGGCCGGCCCACGGCCAACCTGCTCTGGGACAACAAGTCGTCGGTGCTGGTGGGGGATTACCTGTTCGCCCGCGCCTTCCAGTTGATGGTGGAGACCGACCATATCAGCGTTCTCGGCATCCTCTCGAACGCGGCGGCGACCATTGCCGAAGGCGAGGTGTTGCAGCTCACCGCGGCGCAGAATCTCGCCACAACGGAGGAGATCTACCTCCAGGTCGTGCGCGGCAAGACGGCAGCGCTGTTTGCCGCCGCCTGCGAGGTCGGCGGCGTGATCGCCGGCCAGCCGGCCGAGGTGAACGAAGCGCTGCGGACCTATGGTGACGCGCTGGGTATCAGCTTCCAGATCGTTGACGATCTGCTCGATTACGAGGGCGACGCGGGCGCGACCGGCAAGAATGTCGGCGACGATTTCCGCGAAAGGAAGCTGACGCTTCCCCTGATCAAGGCCATCGCGGCTGCCGACGGGGCGGAGCGCGAGTTCTGGGTCCGCACCATTCAGAAGGGTCGGCAGGAAGAGGAGGATCTGCAGCATGCGCTCGCCCTGCTCTCCAAGCACGGGGCGTTCGAGGCCACGCGCGAGGCTGCGTTGGGCTTCTCGGCCGCGGCCAAGGCCGCCCTTGCCGATCTGCCGGAGAGCGAGATCAAGGGCCTGCTCGTCGATCTGGCCGACTACGTGGTCGCCCGGATCAGCTAGCGCTGCGGGAGGTGGCGCGGCATCGCGCGCTCCGTCTGATCGCCCAGAACCCCGCCCGCGACCCACCAGTTGGGATGCGCGTCGCCAAGGGCCTTCGCGGCTTCTCTGGCATGTGCTTCATCGGCGAACAATCCGAAACACGTCGCACCGGACCCCGACATGCGCGCAAGGCCACAGCCCGGCGTGGCCGCCAGCGCATCGAGCACCGCGCCGATTTCAGGTGCGATCCCCCTGGCCGCCCCCTCCATATCGTTGCGTTGACCGGCAAGCCACGCAATCAGGGCGGGCGCATCGGCGAGTTTTGGAAGGGCGTCAGGCATGGGCGGGTTCGCGCGCTCCTTCAGCGCGCGAAACACCGCTGGTGTCGACACAGCCACCCGCGGATTGACCAGAACCGCCGGTAGGGGCGGCAGTTCGACAAAGTCGATCCGGTCGCCGATCCCGCGGGCGCGCAAAGGTTTGGGCAGCAAGCACATCGGAACGTCTGCTCCAAGATCCCGCAACGGGCGGAACCGGGTTTCCGACAGGATCTCGGGCCCGAGCGCCAGCAAGTCGCGCTTCGGGGCGTCCATCATAAGCAATGCGCCGCGAAAGGCAGCGGCCGCATCCGACGATCCGCCACCAATCCCGGACGCCGCCGGCAGATGCTTGTCGAGGGTCAGTGCGGCCCCCGCGCCGGCAAGGGTGAGCATCGCAGCCCGCAGGGCGAGGTTGTCGACATCCGTGGGCACGCCCAGAGCCTCCGGCCCCTCGACCGTGATCGAGGACACGCCTGTAGGGCGCATCAGTAGCGTGTCGCCGGCCGGGGCGAAGGCCACCAAGCTGTCCAGCAGGTGATAGCCGTCCTCTCGCTGGCCGGTGACGTGGAGCGTCAGATTGATCTTGGCCGGCGCGACAACGCGGACAAGGGTCACCTAGCCTTCGTCTCCCGCCACTTGCAGCGGGTCGGCGCCTTCTTCCGCGAGCACCGTGTCAAGGCCCACCTCCAGCTTGCGGCGAATGCGCTCGGCCTCCTCTTCCTCGGGGTCGAACGACAGCGCCCTGTGCCACTGGAACCGCGCTTCCACCTTGCGCCCGACGGCCCAATACACATCGCCCAGATGATCGTTGATGATCGGGTCGACGGGCAGAAGCTCGGCGGCGCGCTCCATATGGATCACGGCCTCTTCGTACTGGCCGAGGCGATAGAGCCCCCATCCCAGCGAGTCGACGATATGGCCGCTCTCCGGACGCGCCGCAACGGCCTCGCGGATCATCTCCATCGCTTCGTCGAGGTTCTCCTCCATCTCGATGAAGGAATACCCAAGGTAGTTGAGCACCGAGGGCTGCCCAGGATTCAGTTCCAGCGCCTTGCGAAAGTCGGCCTCCGCCTGATCCCAGCGCGATTCCCGTTCGTGGGTGATGCCGCGGGCGAAGTAGACGATCCATTGCTCTTCGCTGTCGCTGTCGAACAGCGCGACCGCGCGGTCGTAGGCACCGGTGGCCTCGTCGAACCGCTCCATCCGCCGAAGCGTGTCGCCCAGCGTCGTATGCACGAGGCTCTGCGCGCCGTGGGTCTCGGCCAGTTGCTCCAGCGCTTCGATCGCCGCTTCTTTCTTGCCGGCATTGCCGAGCGCCTCGGCCCGGCCGAGGGCGGCGATATGGTAGGCGGGCGAACTGCGCGGCACCGCGTCGTAAGCTTCGGTTGCCAAGTCATACTGCTCCAGGCTGTCGAGCAGCCCCGCGCTCATCAAGATCGCTTCGGTATGGCCCGGCCGGATCGCCTGGGTGGCGCGGGAGTAGAGCAGCGTATAATTCTCCGACGCTTCGCCCCTGAGGGCGCCCGCCACGGTAAAGAGCACTTCTGCCGCGCCCTCCTTGGCGTCGCTCACCAGATCGAACGGCACCGATGCGCCCTCCAGTAGGGCGGTGCGGATCTCGGCCAGGCGCGGGGTCGGCGAGGCGCCGAAGTACTCGTCGATCAGATCCACGGCGTCGTCGTTGCGGCCAAGCTGGCTGAGGATCTGTGCATGGGCGACGATGCCGCGGCGCGTCAGGCGCAGCGGCACGCCGTCCGTTCCGGCCAGGATCTCGTGCGCGGCGTCGAAATCTCCGGCGACGGCGAGCGCGAGGGCCTTGTGATAGAGCCCGAAGGCGCCGAGGCCGTTCTGCTCGGCCACAATGTCGAACGCGTCCGCCGCGGCTTGCGCGTCGCCGCTGCCGAACTCCGCCCAGGCCTGGATCAGGCCGTCCACCAGGGGGCCGACGGACATGCCCGCGTCGAGATCGGCCAGCACTGCATCCCAATCCTCGCGCGAGACCTGATCGGCCAGCAGGGCGAGGTTGGCGATCTGGCTGTCTGCGCCGGTCTCGCGCAACTGCCGGGCAATCGGGACAGCGCGGGCCAGCTTGCCCAGGCCCAGTTGCGCGACGATGGCGCTTTGCAGCAGTTCGGGGTTGCGGCTGTCTCGGATCAGGGCGCGCGCGTAATACCGCGCGGCCGCGTCATAATCGCTGGCGCCGCTCGCGGTGCGCGCGGCAAGGTACGGGCCGGCCAAACCGCGATCCTGGGCTACCACCGGAAGGGCCACGGCGCAGGACAAGGCAATGCCGAGTACGAAAGAAGCAGTGCGGGACGATGCAGACAACGGAAACCTCGCGAGTTGCGTTCCGGGAAGCCTAGGGCCGGCGCCTGCATCCGGCAACATGCGAGGGCCCCATGACGTGCATTTGAAGGGCACCGCGGCGCGAAAAGCCCGCCCGTTGCGGCGCCCCTGCGTCACATATTGGGATAATTCGGCCCATCGCCACCCTGCGGGACCGTCCAGACGATGTTCTGGCTGGGATCCTTGATGTCACAGGTCTTGCAATGCACGCAGTTCTGGAAGTTGATGACGAACCGGGCGTCCTTGCCCTCCTCCTCGACAAATTCGTAGACGCCCGCGGGGCAATAGCGCGCCGACGGTCCGCCGAACCGCGGCAGGTTGATCTCCACCGGGATGGAGGCGTCCTTGAGGTGGAGATGCGCGGGCTGGCTCTCTTCGTGGTTCGTCATCGAGTAGGAGACATTGGTCAGCCGGTCGAAGGAGAGCACACCGTCGGGCTTGGGATAGTCGATCGGCTTGTAGTCGCGTGCCTCGCCGGTGGCGGCGGCGTCGGACTTGCCGTGACGCATGCCGCCGAACAGGTTGCGGCCGATCAGGGTGCTGCACCACATGTCGATCCCGCCGAGCACCACGCCGCCCAGAATACCGTATCTCGACCAGAGCGGCTTGGTGTTGCGCACCGGCTTGAGATCCTTGGCGATCGGGCCGTCCTTGCGCAAGAAGGTTTCGTAGGCCTCCAACTCGTCGCTGGCGCGGCCCGCCTTCACCGCCTCCGCCGCCGCTTCGGCCGCGGCCATGCCGGACAGCATCGCGTTGTGGTTACCCTTGATGCGCGGCACGTTGACCAGGCCCACCGAACAGCCGAGCAACGCCACGCCCGGCGCGACCGCCTTGGGCATGGATTGCCAGCCGCCTTCGGAGATGGCACGCGCGCCGTAGGCGATGCGCTTGCCGCCCTTCAGCAGGTCCGCGACCAGCGGGTGATGCTTGAAGCGCTGAAACTCCATATACGGGAAGACATGCGGGTTCTGGTAATTCAGATGGACCACGAACCCGACGAAGACCTGATTGTTTTCCGCGTGATAGATGAAGGAGCCGCCGCCGGCATTGTTGTCGAGCGGCCAGCCCATCGTGTGGGTCACGGTGCCCTCGCGGTGCTTGGCCGGGTCGACCTCCCAGATCTCCTTCATGCCGAGGCCGAACTTCTGCGGCTCGCGCCCGGCCGACAGATCGAACTTCTCGATCACCTCTTTCGAGAGGGAGCCGCGCACGCCCTCGCCGAGCAGGACGTACTTGCCGTGCAGTTCCATCCCCGGCTCGTAGGCCGGGCCGGGTGTGCCGTCGGCCTGCTTGCCGAACTCGCCCGCGACGACGCCCTTCACGCTGCCGTCTTCGGCATAGACAAGCTCCGAGCAGGACATGCCGGGGAAGATCTCGACGCCGAGCCCTTCGGCGTGCTCGGCCAGCCAGCGGCACACATTTCCCATCGATACGATGAAGTTGCCGTGGTTGTTCATTAGTGGCGGCATCGTCCAGTTCGGAATGCGGATCTGGCCCGCCTCGCCGACCACGTAAAAGTTATCGGTGCGAACCGGCACCGTGACCGGCGCGCCGAGATCGCGCCAGTCCGGGATCAGCGCGTCGAGGCCGCAGGGGTCGAGCACGGCGCCGGAGAGGATGTGCGCGCCAACCTCGGAGCCCTTTTCGAGCACCACGACCTCCAGATCCGGGTCGATCTGTTTCAGGCGGATCGCGGCAGACAATCCTGAAGGGCCGGCCCCGACGATGACCACATCGTACTCCATCGCCTCGCGCGTCATCTCGCTCATATCGCTACCGGCCTTTCCCGTTCGTGCGCAGACCTGGCGTCATTGCTTGGCGCCTGCGCAACAAAATTACCCGCGCGTCGATAGCCGAGAGGAAAGTGGGGCGTCAATCGGAACGCTACGATGCTTTTCGAAGCCCCGAAGACGCACCGGACCCGGCATCTCACGCGTGTGCCGCGCAATACGTAAGTGCGCGGTTTGGCGGGGCAAGCGGCCCGGCGACCGGCGGCGGGCCGCACGGCGGGGCAGATCGAGGCCGGTTTGGGCTTGCACCTTGCGCTCCGCATCCTCAACTTGCGTGAGCATAAGCCACACGAGCACATCTTCATGGACAAGATACCGATCACGCGAACGGGCGCTGCGGCCCTCGAGGATGAACTGAAAACCCTCAAGTCTGTTGAACGCCCGGCTATCATCCAGGCGATCGCCGAGGCGCGGGAGCACGGCGATCTGTCGGAGAATGCAGAGTATCATTCCGCCCGGGAGAAGCAGAGCTTCATCGAGGGGCGCATCAAGGAGCTCGAAGGGCTGTTGAGCCGGGCCGATGTGATCGACCCGGCAAAGCTGTCGGGATCCATCAAGTTCGGCGCGACCGTGACCATCGTCGACGAGGACACCGATGAGGAGAAGACCTACCAGATCGTGGGCGAGCCCGAGGCGGATCTGGAGCGGGGCCTGCTCAATGTCCGGTCTCCGATCGCGCGTGCGCTGATCGGCAAGGAAGAGGGCGACAGCGTCGAGGTCAGAACGCCGGGTGGAGAGCGGAGTTATGAGGTTGTTGGGATCAAGTTCGTCTGACGCCGCCCCCGGGGCCGCGCTGCGTGCGCGCGTCGGCAGATGAGCGACGGCAGCGATGCCCCGCAGACCGTGCCGAAGGCGGCGCAGGACGAGGGGCTCGACCCGGCAGGTGCCATCGCGCTGGTGTTGTCCGCCATTTGGGCTCTTGGCGTGGCGGCGGTGTTTCTGTTCCTGCCGCACGGCGCAGAAGGAGGGTTTCGCGGGTTGACCTGGCTGGCCGCAATCGTGGCGATCGTCCTGCCTGTGGCGTTGATCTGGCTCGCCACGATGACGGCGCGCGCATCGCGCACCCTGCGTGAGGAAAGCGCGCGCCTGCACGCGGCGGTCGATGTCATCCGGACGACGGCGGCGACGCAGGTGCAGGGGCAGGCGTCGGGAACGCGGGATCCGTTGGAAGCCAAGCTCGACGAGATCGCCCGGGCGCAGCGGCAGGCCGAAGCGGCCCTGGCCCGGCTCGCCCAGCAGGGAGGCGCGCTCGGCCCCGCCGGGCTGGCCGGGACGCAGCCGCGGGCACAGCGCGCCGCGCCGGCGCGACCGGCGGCGGCCAGGCCGGCCGAAGCGGCGCAGCCGCGACTGGCGCTCGGGACGCCCGATGAAGCCGAGATTGATCCCATCCCCAACGCGGAGTTCGTCCGCGCCCTCAACTTCCCGGAGGATGAGCGCGACGCGGAAGGGTTCCGCGCGCTGCGGCTCGGCCTGAAGGATCCGTTCAGCGCCGGGTTGATCCGGTCGTCCCAGGACGTGCTGACGCTGCTTGCAGAGGACGGGATCTATATGGACGATCTCGCGCCGGACCGGGCCCGGCCAGAGGTCTGGCGGCGCTTCGCGCAGGGCGATCGCGGCAAGGGCATTGCCGCGCTGGGCGGTATCCGCGACCGGTCGTGCCTGGCGCTCACCTCCGGCCGAATGCGGCAGGATCCGGTGTTCCGCGACGTTGCGCACCATTTCCTGCGCAAGTTCGACCGGACGATCGCGGAGTTCGAGCCCAAGGCCAGCGACGCAGATATCGTGGCGCTATCGGACACCCGGACCGCGCGGGCGTTCATGCTGCTCGGCCGCGTCTCCGGCACGTTCGACTGAGCGGCCCTCTCGGTCGATCGCGCAAACCATCGTCGTCGAGCGCGCGAAGCCAAAGACGTAGCGAAGAAGGCCCATCCGCTCCTCTCCAACGGCGACGAACCCCATGCGCTCGTAGAGCGCACGTGCACGTGCGTTCCGGTCGATCACATCGAGGCGCACCTCGCGGCAGCCGCGGCGGGCGGCTTCGGCCAAAACCTCCCGCAGAAGCGCCTGCCCGACGCCCTGACCGCGCGCCTGCGCGGCCACGAAGATCCCGTCCATCAGCAGTTGACCGGGCTCCAGCCGGCGTTCAGTCAGATCCAGCAAGGGCCCGCGCCAGAGCGCCCCGGCATGGCCGTAGACCTTCTGAAGATCGCGGTAGCCCGCCGTGAGCAGGCCGCCAGCCTCTGTCTTGATCCCCGCAATGCCCAGCACCTGGCCCTCTGGATCGAGCGCCGAGAGCGCAAAGTGCGGCACAAGCGCTTCCTCGATGAAGCGCAACGCCTGCGCTTCGGGGCGCAGAAGGCGCCCGAGCTTGTCCGAAAATGCGTCCCAGAACAGGCGCGCGACCGCACCGCGCTGCGCATCGGGGAACCCTGTCGCGATCGTGAAGCGCGGTGGGGGCCCTGTCACGTTGGGCCCTGTCGCGGCGTGCCTTGTTTCAGCGAGCCACCCGCCGGTGCCTGCGGCAAAAGCCGGGGGAAGCAGGGTGCGATTGCTTGCATCGTCCGTCCGTTGCCGATACCGCCGGGACGTACAGTAGTGACAGCCCATGACAATCTCTACCACCCGATCCGCCTTTCTGCGCGGCGCACGTGAATCTGCGCCCTTCATCCTTGTTTTGATGCCGTTTTCCTTTCTGTTCGGCGTGGTCGGAACGGAGGCCGGGCTCGACCTGGCGCAGGTGATGGGGTTCTCGGTTCTGGTGATCGCCGGGGCGTCGCAGCTGACCGCGTTGCAACTGATGACAGAGCAGGCCCCGGCGCTGATCGTGCTGGCGTCCGGGCTTGCGGTGAACCTGCGGATGGCGATGTATTCGGCGTCTCTCGCGCCGTGGCTCGGGGCCGCGCCGTTCTGGCAGCGGGCCTTCGCCGCCTACCTGATCGTCGACAATTCCTATGCCCAGGCCGTCGCGGAGTACGAGGCGAAACCGCAGATGTCCCTGCAGGAGCGGGTGGCGCTGTTCTTCGGAACCATGGTGCTGATCGCACCGCTTTGGTACCTCGGCACGCTGGCCGGGGCCGTGGCCGGGCGCGATGTGCCGAGCGGCCTGCCGATCGATTTCGCGCTGCCCATCGCTTTCCTCGCCCTCGTGGCGCCCGCCCTGCGTACCCTCGCCCACCTGGCGGCCGCGTTCGTGGCGCTGGTGCTCGGGCTTCTGCTGGCGGGGTTGCCTTACAATCTCGGCCTATTGCCGGCCGCCGCGGTGGCGATGGCCGTCGGCGCCGAGATCGAGCGGCGGGGCTATGCGCGCCCGCTTCGGGCGGAGCGCGCACCATGACGGGATGGTCCGATGCTGCCATCTGGGGCACGATTGCCGCGCTCGGCGTCGGCACCTGGCTGGTGCGGTTCTCGTTCCTCGGGCTTCTGGCGGGCCGGGATGTGCCGGCCTGGATCCTGCGCCACCTCCGCTACACCCCGGTTGCGGTGATCCCGGCGCTGGTCGGACCGCTGGTGGTTTGGCCCGAGGCGACGGGCGGCACACCGGAGCCCGCACGCCTGGCGGCGGCCGCCGTCACCATCGCGATTGGCTTGTGGTCGCGCAGCCTTCTGGCGGCCGCCTCGGCCGGTCTTGCGACGCTCTTTGTCGGTCTGGCTGTTCTGTAGGGCTCAGCGGACCAGCGGCACCCGCACAAGATCGCCGCGGTTGTCGGGGCTGTCGTCGGTGAAGAGCGACGTCTTCACGTCGGGCCGGTTTTCGAGATACCGCATGGTGTTGATGGGAAACCACGAGCCCGGGATATCCGGAAACTCCGGCAACTCGCGCAGCACTTCGACGATGGCGATGTTGCAGCGCGCGGCCCCGACGGGCCCGGCTTTCTGGACAAGCCCGAGCGCGCGTTCCGCCGAGGTGGCGGACACCGGAACCTGATTCACGGCCACGCGGTACGTTTCGCGGGCGTGATAGTCGATGTAGAAGGCCAGCGCCCTCTCGTTGATGCCGAAGAACACGTCGTTGCGCTCCGGCAGTTGCGGGTGATTGAAGCTGCCCGCCGGGTCGAAGATCAGGCGCTGCGATCCGTTCACCATCAGCCCGGAATGAGCGCCCTCGTTCGAGAGGTTCCGGATCATCGTGAACACGGTCACCGAGGGCGGGCCCTCGTCGCGGTAGATCGCGCGGGACACCTCGTCGTCCGGGGCCCAGACCTCCTCTCCGATGCAGCCCGAAAGAGCACCGGGCAAAACGGCAGCGGCGGACAAACGCCCGATCAGCGCGCGGCGGGTTACACTCATGGCGGTGAGTGCCGGATCAGCCGGCGATCAAGTAGAGGAAGATCAGGAAGACGATGATGCCGATGGTCGTGTTCGTGGTGAACCGCATGAAACCGGCGAACGTCTTCTCCTGATCACCGATTTCCATCTTTCCGTGTTCGTGCTTGCTTTCGCCCATCGGGGCCTCCCGTATCGCGCATCAAGGGTGGTGTTAGCCTACGCCCGGCACGGAGTTAAGCCGGAAATCCCGCGCGAAAACGGCGCAGTGTCACACTTGCGTCATCCGGTAGAGCCACGCGCCATCCTCGCGCAGGCTGCGCCGGGCTTCACCCGCTTGGTGCAGATGGTTCAGATGCGCGACGGCTTCCACTAGGGCTAGACCATACTCGGCGCTGCCGATCTCCCGCCGGAAAAGGGGCTGGAAGCACTCATGCGCGGTGCGGGGCGCCACGCGCAGCCAGTCGCGCAAGCGCGCGAGCGCGCCGTGATGGTTGTCCGCTAACTGCCGCAGCCGGGCCGGCAGACCGGTGAAGGGCAGCTTATGGCCCGGCAGGACAAGCTGATCGTCACGGGCAAAGGCGGACAGGCGGTGGCAGCTCTGCAGCCAGTCGCTGACTGGATCGGCGTCGGGCTCGGTGGCATAGACCCCGAGATTGGGGGAAATCGACGGCAGAAGCTGGTCGCCGCCGATCACCAGGGGGTCGGCGTGGGCCCAGAGGGTGGCGTGATCGGGCGCGTGGCCGGAGCCGAGCCGCACATCCCATGTCCGTCCGCCGATCGACAGGGTGTCGCCCTCCGCGATCTTGTGAAAGCCGAGGGGAAGGGGGGCGACGGAATCGGCGAAGTTGAACGGGCGTTCGGTCAGGCGCTGCGCCAGGATCTCCGGCGCCATGCCGGCCGCGCGCCAGAATTCCGCCGTTTCGGCGGCCGGTCTGTCCTGCACGTCGAGCGTGAGCATGCGTGCGAAGAGCCAGGCGGTGCGCGTGATCAGCAGTTCGGCGCCGTGGGCGGACTGAAACCACCCGGCGAGCCCGATATGGTCGGGATGGTGGTGCGTGACGACGAGCCGGCGCACGGGCTTTCCGCTTAAGGGTCCGGCCAGCAACCTATCCCAGATCGCGCGGCTGCGGCGCGAGGCAAAGCCACTGTCCACCAGCGTCCAGCCATCGCCATCGTCGAGGGCGTAGACATTGACGTGGTTGAGCGCCATGGGGAGCGGCAGGCGCATCCACAGCACGCCTTCGGCGACCTCGGTCGCCTCGCCCTCGGGTGGCGGGGCGTCGAACGGGTAGGACAGCGGCGCCGACGTGCCTTCGGCTCCATCCATGGCTCAGGCCGCCGCGAGCGCGTCGGTCGAGATGGCATAGAGGCCATGCTCACCCGCCCGGGCCTGTGCGAGCAGGCCCAGATGCTCCGGCAACAGGCGCTCGATATGGAACGCGGCCAGCGGAGCCCGGCTCTCGTCTGCGCTGGATGCTTTGAGGTGATAATGCGCGCCGAGGACTCGGGCGAAGGCGCGCAGATAAGGCACCGCCCCGGCAAAGCGGGTTTGCGGCGCGGCATCCAGGAACCATTCGGTGCTTTCGCGCAGGTTCTCGGTGGCCTGCCAGAGCGGCGCGGCCAAAGCCTCGCGGGTGCCGCGGGCGGCCTCAGCTCCGGTCTGAACCTCGTCGAGCAGGCGAAAGGCGGCCTCGCCTCCGTCCGACAATTTGCGCCCGACCAGATCCATCGCCTGAATTCCGTTCGTCCCTTCGTAGATGGCGGCGACGCGAATATCCCGCGCGAACTGCGCCACGCCGGTCTCTTCCACATAGCCCATGCCGCCATGCACCTGGATCGCGAGATTGGCAACCTCGTGCCCGATATCGGTGGCATAAGCCTTGGCGATGGGCGTGAGGAAGGCGGCTCGCGCCGCCCAGTCCGGGGCTCCGGTCGAGGTTTCCATGTCAATCGCGACGGCGCAGGCCAGCGCGATGGCACGCGCGGCGAAGGTTTCGGCTTTCATCTGTGCCAGCATCCGGCGGACGTCGGCATGATCGGCGATCGGGCCTGCGCCGTCGCCCACCGGCGTGCGGCCCTGGCGCCGTTCCAGCGCCCAGGCCAGGGCCGCCTGGGTCGCCCCTTCGGCGGCGCCGACGCCCTGGCAGGCCACGCCGAGGCGAGCGTTGTTCATCATGGTGAACATAGCGGCCATCCCGCCGCCCTCTTCGCCCACAAGCCAGCCCGTGGCCCCGGAATACTCCATCACGCAGGTGGGCGTGGCATGCAGGCCCATCTTGTGCTCGACACCCGAGACGCTCACCCCGTTGGCAGCCCCCGCATTGCCCTGCGCATCGGGCAGGCGCTTCGGCACCAGAAACAGGCTGATCCCCTTGGTGCCGGCCGCCGCGCCCGGCAAGCGTGCGAGCACGAGGTGAATGACATTGTCCACCAGATCGCTGTCGCCATAGGTGATGTAGATCTTCGTTCCGGTGATGGCGTAGGTCCCGTCGCCGTTGGGCAGGGCGCGGGTGGTCAGCGCTCCCACGTCGGAGCCCGCCTGCGGTTCGGTCAGGTTCATGGTTGCCGACCATGCGCCGGAGATCAGCTTGGGTAGATAGCGCGCTTTCAACTCGTCCGAGGCGTGGGCGGCGATGGCCTCGATCTGGCCCTGAGAGAGGAGCGCCCCGGTCTGCAGCCCGAGGTTGGACGCGCTCATCATGTCGTTCAGCGCGGTTTGCAGGGTGACGGGCAGGCCCATGCCGCCGAAGGCTTCCGGCGCGGCGACGGAGATCCAGCCGCCGCCGGCAAGCTGGGCATAGGCGTCTGCGGTTCCGGGCGCTGTCCGCACGACGCCGTTCTCCAGCCGCGCCGGGTACGTGTCGCCGGGGCGGCGCATGGGTTCGAGAACCTCGGCACACAGGCGGCCGGCTTCCGTCAGAACGGCGTGGACGACATCGTCGGTCGTTTCGGCGAAGCGGCTGGTGCCGCGCAGGGCATCCGCTCCGGCGACATGTTTGAAGAGAAACTGGAATTCGGAAACAGGGGCGGTGAACGGCATCGTCGTCCTATCTGGATCTGTGACAACTGGTGATCTATGGGGCGTCAGCATAAGGTCGCCGGCGGTGGTCGCGAAAGCGCAACGCGGCGTCACGGCGCGACGCCCCGGGGAAGGCCATGGAACCTCAGCAGACGGAACGGCTGGCGGCAGACGAAGCAGGCATCGCGCGGGCCGCGGCGCTTCTGCGCGCGGGGGCGCTCGTCGCGTTTCCGACCGAGACGGTCTATGGGCTGGGCGCGGATGCGCGGTCCGGCCCCGCTGTGGCGGGGATCTTCGAGGCGAAGGGGCGCCCGCAGTTCAACCCGCTGATCGTGCATGTGCCGGATCTGGCGGCCGCCGAGCGGATCGGGGTGTTCGGGCCGGAAGCCCGTGCACTGGCGGATGCCTTTTGGCCCGGGCCCGTGACCCTGGTGGTGCCGCTCCGGCCGGAGGCGGGGCTGAGCGCGCTCGTCACGGCGGGGCTTGGCACGGTCGGGTTACGGGTTCCGCAGGGGCAGGTGGCGCAGGATCTGCTGCGCGCCTTTAGGGGCGCGGTGGCGGCGCCGTCGGCCAATCCCTCCGGCCGGGTCAGCCCGACGATGGCGGAGCATGTGCGCGAGGGGCTGGACGGACGGATCGCCGCGATCGTCGATGGCGGGCCTTGCGCGGTGGGGCTGGAGAGCACGATTGTCGGGGTCGCGCCCGCCCCTGTGCTCCTGCGTCCCGGCGGGGTGGCGGAGGGGCGCATTGCGCGGGTGCTGGGCGCCCCCTTGGCGCACGATCCCGGCGACGGTCCGGGGGTGACGGCCCCGGGCCAGCTTGCGTCGCACTACGCGCCGGCCAAACCCTTGCGGCTGAATGCGGCGGCGCCCGCGCCGGACGAGGCATGGCTGGGGTTCGGGCCCAGCCTGAGCCTCAGCCCCAGCCCCGGCGATGGTCACGGCGGGTTGAACCTGTCGGAAACCGGCGATCTGAGGGAGGCGGCGGCCAATCTCTTTGCGCATCTGCGGACGCTCGATCGGCGCCCGGCCCGGGCCATCGCCGTCGCGCCGGTGCCCGATGTGGGGCTCGGCGTGGCCATCAACGACAGATTGCGCCGGGCCGCGGCGCC
>JBCDGG010000110.1:0-18953 GCA_038757905.1 Pseudomonadota bacterium
CCGCGCGCTGAGCCGCCGGTTCCAGAAGATCGACGTGAACGAGCCGACGGTCGATGACGCGGTGAAGATCCTCAAGGGCCTCAAGCCCTATTTCGAAGATCACCACGATATCAAGTACACCACCGATGCGATCAAGACGGCGGTGGAGCTTTCGGCGCGCTACATCAACGACCGCAAGCTGCCCGACAAGGCGATCGACGTGATCGACGAGGCCGGCGCGGCCCAGCATCTCGTGGCTGAGAGCAAGCGGCGCAAAACCATCGGCGCCAAGGAGATCGAGGCCGTGGTTGCCAAGATCGCCCGCATCCCGCCGAAGAACGTCTCGAAAGACGATGCGCAGGTGCTGGCCGACCTGGAGCCGACGCTCAAGCGCGTGGTCTTCGGGCAGGATCAGGCCATCGTCGCCTTGACGAGCGCCATCAAGCTGGCCCGTGCCGGCCTGCGCGAGCCCGAAAAGCCCATCGGCAACTATCTGTTCGCCGGCCCCACCGGCGTGGGCAAGACCGAGGTCGCCAAGCAGCTCGCAGATACCCTCGGGGTCGAAATGCTGCGCTTCGATATGTCGGAATACATGGAGAAGCACGCGGTCAGCCGCTTGATCGGCGCGCCTCCGGGTTATGTCGGCTTCGACCAGGGCGGCCTGCTCACAGACGGCGTGGACCAGCACCCCCATTGCGTGCTCCTGCTCGACGAGATCGAAAAGGCACACCCGGATGTCTTCAACATCCTGCTGCAGGTGATGGACCACGGCAAACTGACCGACCATAACGGCCGGCAGGTGGACTTCCGCAATGTCGTGCTGATCATGACGTCGAATGCCGGCGCGACCGAGCAGGCGAAAGCCGCCATCGGCTTCAACCGCGATCGGCGCGAAGGCGAGGATACCGCCGCCATCGAGCGCACCTTCACGCCGGAGTTCCGCAACCGTCTCGACGCGGTCATCAGCTTCGCGCCGCTGCCGAAGGACGTCATCCTTCAGGTCGTCGAGAAGTTCGTGCTGCAGCTCGAGGCCCAGTTGATGGACCGTAACGTGTCCATCGAACTCACGAAGCCGGCCGCCGAGTGGCTGGCCGACAAGGGCTACGACGACAAGATGGGCGCCCGGCCCCTTGGCCGCGTAATCCAAGAGTACATCAAGAAGCCACTGGCGGAGGAGTTGCTGTTTGGCAAGCTCGCCAAAGGCGGCGTCGTCCGCGTGTCGGTGAAGGAGGGCGATCTGAAGCTCGACATCTCGGAGCCGGAGAAGCGCAAGCTGTCCTCCAAGAAACCACCGCTGCTCACGGCCGAATGAGCCGACAGGACCAGAACACAAAAGGGCGCCCTCGGGCGCCCTTTTTCGCCAGGACGGGCCTGACATTGGCCCTCGCCGCCCTGCCCGCCGCAGCAACTGCGCAAGACGACCAGCTGCGGCTCAACCTCCCGGTCGACTGCACGCTCGGAGAAGACTGCTACATCCAGCAATACGTCGACCGCGACCCGGGCCCGGCGGTTCAGGATTTCGCCTGCGGCACGTTGGCGAACGACGGCCACAAGGGCACGGACTTCGCCGTCCCGACGGAAGCCGACATGGCAGACGGCACCACCGTTCTAGCCGCAGCCGACGGGATCGTGCGCGGGATGCGTGACGGCATGGCCGACATTCGCCAGAACGGGCCGGACGCTCCCGACATCGCCGGGACGGAATGCGGCAACGGCGTGCTGCTGGACCATGGCGATGGCTGGGAAACGCAGTACTGCCACCTAAGGGAAGGCACCGTCACCGCCCGCACGGGCGAAGCAGTGCGCGCGGGTCAACCGCTCGGTCTGATCGGCATGAGCGGGCTTGCGAGCTTTCCCCACGTGCATTTCGAGGTGCGCCATAACGGGGCGGTCGTCGACCCGTTCCACCCGGAGGCGGCCGGTGCGTGCGGTCCGGCGCAATCCCCGCTCTGGACAAGCGCCATCGGCTACACTGCCGGCATGCCGATCGACGCGGGCCTCTCCGCGGCCCTGCCGAGCTACGAAGACGTCCAGGCCGGCCTGCCCGAAGACGGGCTGAACGCCGGAGCCGACGCCATCGTCCTCTGGGTCTTCATGGCCAATGTGCAGCAGGGCGACACGCTCGCGCTGGAGATCACCGGCCCGGACGGCACCTTCGCCGCGCACGAGACCGAGATCGCCAACCCACAACCCTTCCGCATGGAGGCCTTCGGACGCCGCGCGCCGAGCTCCGGCCTCACCGAAGGTGCGTATGTCGGGTCGGCGATCCTCAGCCGCGAAGGCACCGAACTGGGGCGCACGACCGTCCGCGCCGCCCTGCCCTAGCGCGCGTCGCCCGGATCCCGGCCCGCCAGAGGTCGCCGATGGCCCGCGAGCGATACGCCCACGAACGCGCTGGTCTGGATCAGGCCCGCAGACCTGCCATCCCTCACCGGCGCTGCGCGAAGAACTCGGTCAGCAGGCGCTCCGCCTCGGCGCTTGCGATCCCGTCGATGACTTCCGGCACGTGATGTGCCTGGGGATGGGTGAACACGCGCGCGCCATGGGCCACCCCGCCGGATTTCGGGTCGGCCGCGCCGTAGACCAGCCGCGCGATCCGGGCCGCCGCGATCAGCCCGGCGCACATCGCGCAGGGCTCCAGTGTGACGTAGAGCACATGGCCCGGCAGCCGCTCCGACCCCGCCGCCGCGCAGGCCGCGCGAATGGCCAGCACCTCGGCATGGGCGGACGGGTCCGACATCAGGCGCGTGCGGTTGCCCGCCTGCCCGACAACCTTGCCCGCCGGGTCGAGCACCACCGCGCCCACCGGCACCTCGCCCAGATCGGCCGCGGCGCGCGCCTCCGCCAGGGCGATCTGCATATGGGGGACAAAGCTCATTCCACGCCGCCGCGTTGCGCCTCGCGCCGGTGGAGAAGGAACAAGCCGCCCATGACGCCCATCGTTATTGCCACCTTGAGGAAATCGGCCAGCGGGCTGTCGCCCTGCAACACAAGGTACACCCCGTAGGACAACGCGCCCAGGAGCGTCAGCAGCGTGACCAGCTGGATCAAGGCATAGGTCCACTTGCGGATCGCAGACCGCTGCCGCGCCGGATCGCGCGCCAGCCTGCGCGCTTCGCTCCGCGAGACCCACAGGTAGATAGGCGCAAAGACCAGGACCATGGCGCCAAATCTGGACAGGCCGTTCCGCTGCCATGTGGTCAGGTCCAGATCGAACACGCGGTCGACGGCGATGTGCCCGAAACGGATCAGCGCGAAGGCGGCGACCCCGAGCGCCACGCTCATCAGGGCGTAGACGAAGAAGTCGCGCGCCGAGACCACCGGGCGCGGCCGGGGCACGGGCGGCGTGAAATCGCCCTCGGCGAAGGCGCCGAGCGCGTCATCGATCTCGCGGGCCGACCATCCGGCCGCTGCCAGGGCGGTGCGGATCTCGGCCCGGTCGCGCCCCGTCGCCAGCGCCGCTTCGACGAACCGCCGCAGGGGATCCCTGTCTGCCATCCTCTGTCCTTTCCTTCCCGCCCGCCGACAGGTACCAGCCCCCCATGTCGAGCCAAACCCCAGATGGCGAGCGGATCGCCAAGGTGATCGCCCGCGCCGGACGCGCCTCGCGGCGCGAGGCCGAGCGCCTGATCGCCGAGGGGCGCGTCACCGTCAATGGCCGCCGGATCGACAGCCCGGCGCTGAACGTCACGCCCTCCGACCGGATCGCCGTCGACGGCACCGATCTGGCCGCGCCGGAGCCGCCGCGCCTGTGGCTCTATCACAAACCCGCCGGTCTGGTGACCACGGCGCGCGACGAAAAGGGCCGGCGCACCATCTTCGACGCCCTGCCGGAGGAGTTGCCGCGGGTGATGAGCATCGGCCGGCTGGACCTGACCTCCGAAGGGCTACTGCTGCTCACCAACGATGGCGAGATCAAACGTCGGCTGGAACTGCCGCAGACCGGCTGGCTGCGCCGCTATCGCGTGCGCCTGAAGGGCACGCCGAGCGACGCGACCTTCGCCCCCCTGCGCGAAGGGCTGACGCTCGACGGCGAACGGTTTCAGCCGATGCAGGTGACGCTCGACCGCCAGCAGGGCGCGAATGCCTGGGCGACGGTGGCTCTGCGCGAAGGGCGCAACCGCGAGATCCGCCGCGCAATGGAAGCGGTGGGGCTGCAGGTGAACCGGCTGATCCGGGTGAGCTACGGCCCGTTCCAACTCGGTACGCTGAAGAGCGGCGTGGTGGAGGAAGTGCGCCCCCGGGTCGTGAAGGATCAGCTGGGCCTCGACGATGCTTTCAAGCCCTGGCCCTCGCCCAAACCCACGCCGAAGCGGTCGCGCAAGACACCGACGCGGCGCTGATCCACGCGGTCGCGCACGCGCATCAAACCTTGGCCCCAAGGCGCGGGCCAAGGCCTACAGACCGCCGCGCCATCGCGTCGCCCTTGTCGATCGGAGTTGCCAGTGTTGCGCCCCTGGTTCGAGCGACCAATGACAACGGCGCTCCCGAGGGCGACCGCCCAGATGGACGAGCGATGGCAGGCCGCCCGCGCGCCGGTCGCGCGGAGCAAGGAACTGGGGAGACAAACCGAGCTGTTTTGACGTTAGATCGCCGCACCCCGGCCCGACCCTCGCGCGCCGTGCGCTCTAGGCCTGCGCGCGATCCCGCAGAACGGTGACGGCGCGCTCGGCTTCGCTCGCGGGCACAAAGATGTGGTCGTGGTGGAACCCCGCGACCACGTTGCAGGGGATCTGCGCGGCGGCGAGCGCCCCGGCCACGGCGGCCGTCAGGCCCACCCCGTCGAGCGCGGAGTGCACGCGCAGGGTGATCTGGCGCAGGGCCAGGGCGTCCTCGGGCACGGCGGCATGGGTCCGAGGCAGGATCAGCGTGACGCCTTCCGCCTCCCTGATCGCGGCGCGAGCCTCGGCCATGTAGGCCGCGGCCTCGGGCGCCGGGAGCGATACGAAGGCGACCTCGCCGGCCAGCAGCTCCGGCGCCATGCCTGCGATCATCGCTTCGGTATCACGGACCGGGCCGGACATCAGCGGATCTTCAGCGTGGCCAGTCCGATGAGCGCAAGGATGAGCGAGATGATCCAGAACCGGATGACGATCTGCGGCTCCGCCCACCCGCGCTTTTCGAAGTGGTGGTGGATCGGCGCCATCAGGAACACGCGTTTGCCCGTCCGCTTGAAATAGGCGACCTGGATGATGACCGACAGCGCCTCGACCACGAAGATCCCGCCGACGATAGCCAGCACGATCTCGTGCTTGGTGGCCACCGCGATGGCGCCGAGGGCCCCGCCCAACGCCAGCGAGCCGGTATCGCCCATGAAGACGGCCGCGGGGGGCGCGTTGTACCACAGGAAACCCAGCCCCCCGCCGATCAGCCCGGCCGAGAAGATCAGCAACTCTCCAGTGCCCGGCACGTAGTGGACATCGAGGTACTCGGTGAAGTCGACCCGGCCAACGGCATAGGCGATCACGCCCAACGTGCCCGCCGCAATCATCACCGGCATGATCGCCAGCCCGTCGAGCCCATCGGTCAGGTTCACCGCATTGGCCGCCCCCACGATCACGAACATCGCGAAGGGGATGAAGAGCAAGCCCATGCTGAGCAGCACATCCTTGAACACTGGAAAGGCCAGTTGGTTCGCAAGATCCTCCGGATGGGCCGCAGCACAGGCCAAGGCCGCCACCGCCGCAATGGCAAAGCCGATGGCCAGCCGCACACGGCCGGACACGCCTTTGGCATTGCCCTTGGACACCTTGGCGTAGTCATCGGCAAACCCCAGAAGGCCGAAGGCAATCGTGACAAAGAGCGTGATCCACACATACGGATTGTCGAGCCGGGCCCAAAGCAGCGTCGACACCGTCAACCCGCCGAGGATCAGCACGCCGCCCATGGTCGGCGTCCCCGCCTTGGCGAAGTGGCTTTCGGGGCCGTCGTCGCGGATCGGCTGCCCCTTACCCTGGCGCCGGCGCAGCAGGTCGATCAGGGGCCGGCCAAACAGAAAGCCAAAGATCAGCGCGGTGAAGAACGCCGCCCCCGCCCGGAAGGTGATATAGCGGAACAGGTTGAAGACGTCGCCGCCGTCGGAGAATTCCGTAAGCCAGAAAAGCATGCGCGCGCGGTCCTCAGTCAGACTTGCGGGAAGAAGCGGGGGCCGCTTGACCCTGTTTCGATCGGGCGTCAAGCGCGCCCGGCAAAAGGGGATGCGGCGCGGTGCGGATCACGACACCCGCCCGTCCAATGCGGCAACGGCGACGGAGGCCTGTTCCACGTCGTCGAACGGATACGTCACATCGCCGACGACCTGCCCGCGTTCGTGCCCCTTGCCCGCAACGAGCAGCGCATCGCCGGGCCCAAGGGCATCAACGCCGCGCAGAATAGCCTCGGCCCGGTCGCCGACTTCGGTGGCCTCGGGGCAGGCGGCGAGAACAGCGGCACGGATCTCCGCGGGATCCTCCGATCTGGGGTTGTCGTCGGTGACGATGCCGACATCGGCAAACTCGGCCACCGCGGCGCCCATCAGCGGGCGCTTCGTGCGGTCGCGGTCGCCTCCGGCGCCGAACACGCAGATCAGACGGCCCATCACATGGGGGCGCAGCGCCTGCAGCGCCGTGGCCAGCGCGTCCGGCGTGTGGGCATAATCGACGAACACGGAGGCGCCGTTCGAACGGGTGGCGGCAAGCTGCATGCGCCCGCGGACACCGCTCAGTCGGTTGAGCGCGGGCCAGACATCGGCCGGGTCGGCCCCGGACGCGACGGCGAGCCCGGCCGCCAGCAACACGTTTTCGGATTGAAAGCCGCCGATCAGCCCCAGATGCGCCTGATGCGCCGTCCCGTTCCATTCGAAGCGCAGGATCTGCCCCTCCGGCTCGAACCGCAGCGCGCGGAGCCGCAGCGGGCAGCTCTCGCTCCGCCCGACGCGGAGCACCTCGTGCCCCGCCGCCTCGGCGGCCTCCGCCATGTGCGTGGCCCCGGCCCCGTCCATGTTCACGACGGCGACACCGTCGGCGGACAGAACGCGCGTGAAGAGCCGGGCCTTGGCCGCGAAATACGCGTCGAAATCGGCGTGATAGTCGAGGTGATCCTGCGTGATATTGGTGAAGCCGGCCGCGGCCAGCGTCACCCCGTCGAGCCGCCGTTGCACCAGCCCGTGCGAGGACGCCTCCATCGCCGCATGCGTGATCCCGGCCTGCGCGGCTTCGGCCAGCGTCCGGTGCAGCGTGATGGGTTCGGGCGTTGTATGGGCCAGCGGCGCCTCCCAATCCCCCTCCACGCCCACGGTTCCCACGGAGACGGCGGGAAAGCCCAGCTCCTGCCAGATCTGGCGGGTGAAGCTTGCCACGCTGGTCTTGCCGTTCGTACCCGTGACGGCGACCATGGTGCCGGGCTGCGCGCCGTAGAACAGGGCCGCGGCATAGGCCAGCGCCGCCCGCGGATCCTCGACCACGACGACCGCCACCGACGATCCCGCCAGCACCGTTTCGGCCTGCCGGGCGCCTGCGGCGTCGGTCAGTATCGCCGCCGCCCCGGCCTCCAGCGCCGCGGGGATGAAGCTCGCGCCGTGAAGGTTCGTGCCGGGAAGCGCGGCAAACAGATAGCCCGGCTTCACCTGCCGGTTGTCCACCGCCAGGCCGGCGACGGACGCCTCCTGCGCGGAAGCCGCAGCAAGGCCCAAATCCGAAAGCGTCTTCCAGCCTGCCTTGTCGCTCATCGCTGCCCCTGCCATGCCCGCTCCGTCAGTCGCCCGACCGACTCGCAATGGGTGTTAGCCCGGCCAAGGGGGTGGCTTCAACGGTCGGCCGAAGGCCGAGGAGCGGCGCCACGCGGCGCGTGATCTCCGAGGCGACGGGCACCGCCGTCCAACCTGCCGTGCGGCGTGGTTTTTCCCCTGTGGTTTCCTGCGGCTCGTCGAGCGTTACAACGAGCACGTATTTCGGATCGTCCGCCGGGAAGATCGAGGCGAAGGTGGCGATCACCTTGTCCTCATAATACCCGCCGCCCGCCGCGCGGGGTTTGTCCGCCGTCCCTGTCTTGCCGCCGATCTTGTAGCCCGGCACCTCGGCAAAGCTCGCCGTGCCCTCCGTCACGACGGCGCGCAGCATGTCCCGGGCCGCGCGCGAGGTGCTCTCCGACACCAGGCGCTCGCCCTGCTGCGGGCCGGGCTGGCGCAACAAAGTGGGCCGCACCCGCGTCCCGCCATTGACGAGCGAGGCGTAGCCCGCCGCCAGATGCACCGGCGAGGTGGAGATGCCGTGGCCGTAGCTGATCGTGACGGTGGAAAGCTCCTGCCAGCGGGCAGGATAGAGCGGCCGGCCCGTCGGCGCCTCGACCATTTCGAGCTCCGTCGGCGCAAGGAACCCGAAGCGGCGCAGAAACTCCCTCTGCCGTTCGGCCCCGATCTGCAGGGCAAGGCGCGCCGTTCCCCGGTTCGAGCTGACGACGATGATCTCGGACACCGGGATCTTGCCGTAATTCTTGTTGCGGAACTCCCGGATCGGAAAGCCCGCGATGCGCATCGGGCCGGAGGTGTCGATCACCGTGTTCTGGTTCACGAGGCCCAGTTCGATCGCCTGCGCCGCCGCGAAGATCTTCAGGACCGAGCCCAGCTCGTAGACGCCCTGCACGGCCCGGTTGAACAGCGGGCTGTCCGACTGGTCGCCGGTGCCGAGGGGCTGCGGCCGGTCGTTCGGATCGAAATCCGGCAGCGACACGAGCGACAGGATCTCGCCCGTGCGCACATCCATCAGAACCGCGGAGGCACCCTTAGCGTTGAGCAGTTTCATCCCGCCATCAAGCACTGTTCGCGTGGCCGCCTGCACCCGCAGGTCGAGCGAGGTTGCGAGGGGCGCACCGGCCAGCCCGGGATCGCGCAGATAGCTGTCGAACGCCTTCTCAATTCCCGCCGTGCCGATCACCTCGGCGGAATGCACGTCCTCGCGCCCGAAGCTCGCGCCGCCCAGCACGTGCGAGGCCAGCCGGCCATTGGGGTAGAGCCGCATCTCACGCGGGCCGAAGAGCAGCCCCGGCTCGCCGATATCATGCACGGCCTGCATCTGCTCCGGGCTGATCTTCTTCTTGATCCAAAGGAACTTGCGGCCGTCCGTGAAACGCCGATGCAACGCGTCGGCCTCGATGTCGGGAAACACGCGGGCAAGGTCCTGGGCCGCCCGCGCCGGATCGACCATCAGCTCGGGCTGCGCATAGAGGGAATGGGTGTCGAGATTGGTCGCCAGCAGGCGCCCGTTCCGATCCGTGATGTCGGCGCGCGTGGCAACGATGGCCTCGCCCGCCGCGGCCAAGCGCGGCTCCTCGGCCTCGGACGCCGCGAGCGTGCCCATGCGCACCCCGACCGTCAGAAAAGCGCCCAGAAAACAGAGCACCAGCACGAACAGCCGCCCCTCCGCACGGACGCGCAGATCGTCCCGGCGCGCGTCGTTGCGCTGGCGCAGATTCTCGGCCTCGATCGCGTCCGGATCGGCGCCCGAAGCGCGCGCAGCCAGGATGCGAGCCAAGGGGCGAAGCGGGGTTCTGATCATGGGTACTGGGCCTCCCCCTCCTGGTCCGGGCGCAGCTCGCCCCGCGCTTCGATGATGCCGTCGACGATCAGCTCCGTCGGATCGGGCGGAAACGCCACCTGATCGACGCTGCCGAACTGAGACGGCGCGAAGGGCTGCAGCCCGATGCGGTCGAAGTTCAGCTCTGTCAGTTCGGCCAGGCGCGACGGCCGGTTGAGATAGGCCCATTCGGCATCCAAGAGCGCCAGCCGCTCCCGCAGGGCGCCAATCTCGCGGCTGAGCGCTTCGGCGTCGCTTTGGGCGGCCTGGGTGGTGTAGTTCTCCTGATAGGCCCAGAACGCCAGGCCCATCACGGCCCCGATGGCTGGCACCAGCACAAATCCTCGCATCACCCGATCCCTCTTGGTGTCATTTCCGCCACCAATTGGCCGGGCCGGGCAGCCCCAGGGCGCTCCGGTCGACCGGTCCTGTGGGCGCGTCGGTCCTCCGGGCAATCCGGAGCTTGGCCGACCGCGCCCGCGGGTTCGCGGCCATCTCCGCGGCGCTTGGCGCGATGGCCTTGCGCGGCGTCAGGCGGAACTGTGGTGCCGGCGCTGCGGCCTCCGGCGCAAAGCGATTGGCACCGCCCGCCGCCCCCGCCCGTATCTGCAGGAAACGCTTGACCACCCGGTCTTCGAGCGAATGAAAGGTCACCACGGCCAGCGCGCCTTGCGGTGCAAGCAGGCCCTCGGCCGCCTCCAACCCTTTGATCAGCTCTCCAAATTCGTCGTTCACCGCGATCCGGATCGCCTGGAAGCTGCGGGTGGCCGGATGGCTCTGCCCCGGTTTGGCCCGCGGCAGGCACCCGGCGACGACCTCGGCCAGAGAGGCGGTGGTGTTCAGCGGGCGCGCGGCCAGAATCGCCCGCGCGATGCGCCGGGCCGCGCGTTCCTCGCCATAGTGAAAGAGAATGTCTGCCAGCACCGCCTCGTCGGCCGTGTTGACGAGGTCTGCCGCGCTCGGCCCCTCGCCCGACATCCGCATGTCGAGCGGGCCATCGCGCAAAAAGGAAAACCCGCGCGCCGCCTGATCGAGCTGCATCGAAGAGACGCCGAGATCCAGCACGATCCCGTCGACGGGCGCGGGGACAACCTCCCGCATCTCGGAGAAACGCTCCTCCACAAGCGTAAGGCGCCCGTCCAGTGCCGCTGCCATGCCCTGCGCGGCGGCGATGGCTGTCGGATCCCGGTCGATCCCGATCACCCGCTCGGCCCCCGCCTCGACCAGCCGCGCGGTATAGCCGCCCGCCCCGAACGTGCCATCGACCCACACACCAGCGACGGGCGCCACCCCGGCGATCAACGCGTCGATGAGAACCGGGATGTGCGGCGGCGCGGCGTCCGGTGATTGCGCGGCGGCGGCCATCGTCTATTCCGCTCCCGGCCCGTCGGCGCCCCCTGCGCCGGTATCCAGCCATTCCAGGGGATCGAAATCCTCCGGCAGATCGTCGAGATCCGCCTCGAGTTCGGCGTCGATCTCGGCGTATTTTGCGGGCGACCACACCTGAAACGTGTCGCCTGTGGCCATGAACACGGCTTGCTCGGAGAGCCCGATCTTCTCGCGCAGCCAGGCAGGCAGCACCAGGCGCCCGGTTTCGTCGACGCTGGTCTGCAGCACCTTCGCACCAAACAGCCGCTCCAGCGTGCGGCGTCGCTTCGAACCACGCGGAAGCGCAGCGATCTTCCTTGTCACCTCGGCCCATGCCGAGACGGTGAAGCATTCCAGATGCGTTTGGCTCGATGCACCGTATTGCAGATAGACGCCCGGGTTCAGGCCTTCTGTCCAGTCCGGGTCCGACGCTTCGAGCACACGGCGAAACTGGGACGGAATAGACACCCGCCCCTTCCCGTCAACCTTGTGACGGTGCTCGCCTGTGAAGCTGAGCTGCAACGCGCCGCGCTCCTTGCTCGTCCCCAGGTGATTCTGTTAGTGTTTTCAAACGAAAACGGCGGATCGAACTGCTGCCACTGTCCGATCCGCCGCCCTCTGCCCCGCGAAGGGGATGTCCGGATGTGTGTGCCACCTGGGGGGATGTCTGCTCGCCCACACTCCGGATCTCGATGTTGATGAAGTCGGATGCCTGTATGAAACCTGACTTGGGATTTTTTTAGGAGCTTGTTGGGGTGCCCCCTTGTTTGCCCGTCCTCATCGTGTGGACAGGTATGCCATGGGAACTCGCGGGCCTCAACGGGAAACGATGGGATGAGCGTGTTTTCTGCACGGTTTCCTGCATGCACCATGGGGCGCAACTCGGGCTAGCGCACATCTTGCGGAAGTCGCGTTTGCGCCATCAACATATGGTATGAACGCAAAACAATCCGGGGCTCGCTGCGCGCATTGCCGCAACAACCTGCAACAATCCTGCGGCGCGGTCGCAAGAAAGAATTGACTCTTGCGTCAAGAGTCGGGCCACGAGCGTCGTGCGACTCGGGTCAAATGGGCCCGGCTACCAACGGTTGGCGGGTCGAGACGAGGGAATCACGGCCAATAGGCCGTCTCCTCCCACGGGATCCCACGCGTCCCATGCGATCCCATACGTCCCATGCAATCCCATGTGTCCCACGGAATCCCATCGGCCCCGTACAGTCCCGCGGCGGAACGCCCGAGCGAGCGGGTCAGCTGAGAACTTGTGCCGCCAGTGCCCGATAGGCCGCCGCGGCCGGGCCATCGCCCAACGCAATCGGCGTTCCTGCATCCGACGCAAGACGCGTCTCCAGCTCCAGCGGCAAGGCCCCCAGGAAGGGCAGGCCCAGCTTGGCCGCTTCCTGTTCCACGCCCCCATGACCGAACAGATGCGCCACATGCCCGCATTCCGGGCACACATAGGTGGACATGTTCTCCACAAGGCCCAGAACGGGTGTCTTGAGCTTGCTGAACATGTCCAGCGCCCGGCGGGCATCCATCAGCGCCACGTCCTGGGGCGTCGACACGACAATCGCGCCCGAAATCTGATAGCGTTGGCAGAGGGTGAGTTGAACATCGCCCGTGCCCGGCGGCAGATCGACGATCAGATCATCCAGATCGCCCCAGGCCACCTGCCCCAGAAGCTGCTGCAGCGCCCCCATAAGCATCGGCCCGCGCCACACGACGGCTTCTTCGGGTTTCAGCATCAGACCGATGGACATGATCGTCACGCCATGGGCGTGCAGCGGCTCGATGGTCTTGCCGTCGGGCGTGGCGGGGCGCTTTGAGACGCCCATCATACGCGGCTGCGACGGCCCATAAATGTCAGCATCGAGCAATCCGACGCGACGGCCCGCACGCGCCAGCGCCACGGCTAAATTGGCCGACACCGTGGACTTGCCGACCCCGCCCTTGCCGGACCCCACCGCGATGATCCGCCCGACGCCCTCCACCTTGGCGGGCCCGTTCTGCGACGGGGTGGGATGGCGGCCGATCTTGATGTCGGGCGGCGGTGTGTTCGGGCGCGCCGCGGCCCCGCCCGGCCCGCCCCCCTGCGTCGGCGCCGTCAGCACGACGGAGGTGCGGCTGACACCGTCGAGCCGGTTGACGACCGCCTCGGCGGCCATGCGCACCGGCGCGAGCGCCCGCGCGGCCGCCGGATCCGCAGCTTCGATCACAAAGCTGACATCGCCCGACGGTGTCACCTGCACCGCACGCACCAGATCGCGCGAGACGACGTCCCCCCCGTCGGGAAGGGTCAACGCCCGCAGTGCCGCGAGGACGTCATCCTTAGAAACCGTCATCAAAGCCTCCTATGCCGTGGTGCGGCGACCGCCACATGGGCCGAGTCGTCCCTGATGTAGATGCTGCTCCGGGCGCGAAGCACAAGTGGCGTTTCCACGCTGCCTGCCGATTGGTCGCGGCGATGCGAAATAGGTCAAGCAAGCATATGCACTTGCTGCATGGCAGCAATGCTCTACTTGGCCATTGTGCAACCGCAGCATTGCCGTATCTTACATGCATAGGGGCCGGAAAGGTCATCCGGAGGAGGAGAGTAAGAACCTTCCTTAGGAGGCCAGGGCAGATGGGATTTTTGAATACAAGGCCAGCAATGGCCGAAGGACTGACTGAGGCACTAGGAGCGGTGAACGAAGGCACGCGGCGGCGATTGTACCGCTACCGCATATACCGGGCGACGCTTCATGAATTGAATGCACTCTCCGATCGGGAACTTTCCGATTTGGGGCTTCGACGAGGAATGATCCGCGGGCTCGCCAAGGAGGCGGCGCTGCGCGGTTAGACAGAACACACGGTTCAGAAAGCCCGACCTCCTCCCTGGGTTTTCTGTTCTCGGCGGCGGCACCTTCCTCCTCCCTGGTGTCGTCGCCTTTTTTTTGGTCAGGAGCGGAAGTCCGCCCCGCCCGAGGTCAGCGCTTCCGGCGGCGGCATGGTGCCCTCCTTGGCGACATGCGCACAGAGCGCCATGATGTCCTCGATGTTGACCGGCTTGCGCATGACGCCACGGATCGACGGTGCCATGGCATAAAGCTCACGCTTGCCGTAAACGGCCGTTCCCGTGATCACGACGACCTGGCAGGACGGGTTCAGATGGGTGGCGAACGAGGCGACCGACGTGCCGTCGGTCTCGCCCAGGAAGAGATCCAGCAGCACAAGGTCGAACGGACGGGCCATCAGCATTTCCCGCGCGGCGGGTTCCGTCTCGACAAGGTGTGCCTCGAACCCTGCCTGTTCGATGACCGCGCCCCAGAGAGCGCGCAGATTGGGATCGTCCTCGACCACCAGAACTTTCACGCGTTCGTCCCCATTTCATGTGGTCGACTTGATCTTGCGGTGCCTCAATGAATCACCGCCGAGACATGTATCCTGAATTATTGCCGCAGGTCAAAAGGGCACATCGCCGGCATCCGCCGCCGGGACGACGAACTTCGCGACCACCTTTTTCTCTCCGGCCTTGTCGAAGGCGACGGCCAGCTTATCCCCTTCGATGCCAGCCACATGGCCATAGCCGAACTTCTGATGAAACACCCGGTCGCCCGTGGTGAAGGACGAGCTTGCCGCGCTGTCGATCACCATGTTGCGCGTCTCGCGGGGTTGCGACATCGGTCGGTCGGCGGCCCGCGCCTGCATGCGCCGCCAACCCGGCGAGTTGTAGACATCGGCGCGCGCAGCCTTTGCATGCAGGTCGGAGCCGCGCTGCCCCATGATCGCCGGCGACGATTGCGCCGCCATGCCAGCCGCCCCATACCCGCCGCCATAGAGGCCCGGCGGCGTCAGCACCTCGACATGATCCTCCGGCAACTCGTCGATGAACCGCGACGGCAACGCCGACTGCCATTGCCCATAGACCCGCCGGTTGGCGGCAAACGAGATCGTGCACAGCTCCTCGGCGCGCGTGATACCCACATAGGCCAGGCGCCGCTCCTCCTCGAGGCCCTTCAGGCCCTCTTCGTCCATCGCGCGCTGAGATGGAAACAAACCGTCTTCCCAGCCCGGCAGGAAGACGGCGGGAAACTCCAGCCCCTTCGCTGCATGCAGGGTCATCAGCGTCACTTTCGGAACCCCGTCCTCGGCCTCGTTGTCCATGATCAGCGAGACATGCTCCAGGAACCCTTGCAGATTCTCAAACTCTTCAAGCGCTTTGACGAGCTCCTTCAAGTTCTCCAGCCGTCCCGGCGCCTCGGGCGTCTTGTCGTTTTGCCACATCGCGGTGTAGCCGCTCTCGTCGAGGATCTGTTCGGCCAGTTCGATGTGGTTCGTCTCCGCCGACCGGGCCCGTCCTGCCCAGCGGTCGATACCGGTCACCAGCTCCGTCAGGGCGGCCGCGCCCTTGCCCGTCAGCCCCTTCGCGGCAAGGAGCAGCCGCGCGCCGTCGACAAGGCTCACCCCGTTCGTCCGCGCCGCCATCTGGATCTTCTGCTGGGCCTTATCGCCAAGGCCGCGCTTGGGCGTGTTCACGATCCGCTCAAACGCGAGATCGTCCTCCGGCGATGTCGCGAGGCGGAAATAGGCCATGGCATCGCGGATCTCCATCCGCTCGTAGAAGCGCGGCCCGCCGATCACCCGGTACGGCAATCCGATGGTCAGGAACCTGTCCTCGAAGGCGCGCATCTGATGCGAGGCGCGGACAAGGATCGCGCACCGGTCGAGCGGCAAAGGCGCCATGCCCCGTGTGCCCTGGCCGAGCGCTTCCAGCTCCTCGCCCACCCAGCGCGCTTCCTCCTCGCCGTCCCAATGCCCGATCAGGCGGACCTTCTCGCCCTCCTCGGCCTCGGTCCAGAGCGTCTTGCCGAGCCGCCCCTTGTTGCCCGCGATCACGGCCGAGGCCGCGGCCAGGATATGCGGGGTGGAGCGGTAGTTCTGCTCCAGCCGGATCACCTTGGCGCCCGGAAAGTCCTTCTCGAACCGCAGGATGTTGCCCACCTCGGCGCCGCGCCAGCCATAGATCGACTGATCGTCGTCGCCCACGCAGCAGATGTTCTTGTGCCCCCCCGCCAGCAGCCGTAGCCACAGGTACTGGGCGACGTTCGTGTCCTGGTACTCGTCCACGAGAATGTAGCGAAACCAGCGGCGGTATTGCGCCAGCACGTCCTCATGGGTCTGGAAGATCGTCACCATATGCAGCAGCAGGTCGCCGAAATCCACGGCGTTCAGCGCTCTCAGGCGATCCTGATACTGGGCATAGATCTCGACGCCGCGCCGGTCATAGGCCGAGCTTTCGGAGGCCGGCACCTGCTCCGGCGTCCAAGCCCGGTTCTTCCAGTTGTCGAGGATCGACGCGAGCATTCGCGGCGGCCAGCGTTTCTCGTCGATCCCGGCGGCCACGATCAGCTGCTTGAGCAGGCGCAGCTGGTCGTCGGTGTCGAGGATCGTAAAGGACGATTTCAGCCCCGCGAGTTCGGCATGGCGGCGCAGGAGCTTGACGCAGATGGCGTGAAACGTGCCGAGCCAGGGCATCCCCTCCACCGTGTGGCCCATCAGATCGCCCACGCGCGTCTTCATCTCGCGGGCCGCCTTGTTGGTGAAGGTCACCGCCAGAATCTCGTTCGGCCGCGCCGTGCCCGTCATCAGCAGATGCGCGATCCGCGCCGTCAGCGCCTTGGTCTTGCCCGTGCCGGCGCCCGCCAGCATCAGCACCGGCCCCTCCAACGCCTCCACAGCCGCGCGCTGCGCGGGGTTCAACCCCTCCAGATAGGGCCGCGGTGCGGCCGCCAGCGCGCGTTGCGAGAGCGGGACCGCCTGTTCGAAGGCGTCGAAATCGTCATGGCTGCTCATGGCGGGAAGACTAGCGCGATTGACCGGTAAGTTAAAGAAGCGTTCTTCTAATGTTCTTCCTCCGTGCTCCTGCGGCCCGATTGCGTGCTCCCGCCGCCCGGTTGCCCCTTCTTGTCACAGGCGGGCGCCTTGTCCTTCCCCGCGGGACAGGCGACGGTGCGCGCCATGAGCCTCGACCTTTCCCACCCCGGCATCGAAGACCTGAAGCGCACGGCGCGCCGTCGCATCCCCCATTTCGTGTGGGAGTATCTCGACAGCGCCGTCGGCCGCGAGGACGCGCGCGCAATGGCCGAAGCCGCGCTCGACCGGATCCGCCTGATGCCGCACATGCTGCGGGGCGTCGCCACGCCGGACCTATCGATACGCCTGTTCGGCAAGACCCACCCGCTGCCCTTCGGCTTCGCGCCCGTCGGCATGTCGGGGTTGGTTCACCCCGGCGCCGAGCGCCTGCTGGCCCGTCTCGCCGCACGCGAGCAGATCCCCTACACCCTCTCCACCGTCGCCGCCGCCACGCCGGAGGAGATCGGCCCCCATGCCGGCGCGCAGGGCTGGTTTCAGCTCTACGCCCCAGCCGATCCCGGCATCCGCCGCGATATCTGCAACCGTGCACGCGCCGCCGGGTTCCATACCCTGGTGCTGACCGCCGATCTGGCCGTAGCGAGCCGACGGGAGCGGCTGCAGCGCGCCCGGCTGACCAACCCCATGACCCTGACACCCCGGATCGTGCTCGACGCCGCGCGCCGGCCCGGCTGGGCGCTCGGCATGCTCGGGCACGGCACCCCGCGCCTCAAGACACTGGAGCGCTACACCGATCCCAAGCGCAAAGGCTCCGCCACCGCCCATGTGGGCTATCAGATCCGCACCGCGCCGGACATGGACTACCTGCGCGCGCTCCGTTCGGAATGGGAGGGGCCGCTCCTCGTGAAGGGCGTTCTCTGCGCCAACGACGCCGCCGCGATCCGCGACGCCGGGGCCGATGGCATCTGGGTGTCGAACCATGGCGGCCGCCAGTTCGACGGGGCCCCGCCGCCCGTGCTCCAACTGCCCGCGATCCGGGCCGCCCTCGGCCCGGACGTGCCCGTCATCTACGATAGCGGGCTGCGGTCCGGGCTCGACATCATGCGCGCCCTCGCCCTCGGCGCGGATTTCTGCATGATCGGCCGCGCGGTGCATTACGGCGTGGCGGCCTTCGGCGCCCGCGGCGCCGCCCACGCCGTGCGCATCCTGCGCGGACAGCTCATGGCGGACATGGCCAATGCCGGCTGCGCCCGCCTTGCCGATCTGCCCGAGCACGTCGTCTCGGAGCCGCGCTAGGACGGCCCCGCCACCGCCGCCCAACGCCCGGGGGGCCCGCGCCAAGAAGACGCCCGTCGCGCATCTCCGCGCGCCCTGCCCTTCATCTTGCCTCAAACATCCCCGCCGGAGGCCTCCCGCCCCATGGGCCCACGCGACCTTATGGGCAGATTGCACCCCGGCAAGGCGCCCTGATACTCCATGGGCAACTGCGCGCGCGACGGAGATGACCCATGCCCGAGTTCCAGAAGATCCTGATTGCCAATCGCGGCGAGATCGCCATCCGCGTCATGCGCGCGGCCAACGAACTCGGCAAGCGCACGGTGGCGGTCTTCGCCGAGGAGGACAAGCTCAGCCTGCACCGCTTCAAGTCCGACGAAGCCTACCGCATCGGTGAGGGTCTGGGTCCCGTGCAGGCCTATCTCTCGATCGAGGAGATCATCCGGGTCGCGAAGCTCTCGGGGGCGGACGCGATCCACCCGGGCTACGGCCTTCTGTCCGAAAACCCCGATTTCGTCGATGCCTGCAATGCGGCGGGGATCACCTTCATCGGGCCGAAGGCCGATACCATGCGCGCCCTTGGCGACAAGGCGAGCGCCCGCCGCGTGGCCATCGCCGCGGGCGTCCCCGTGATCCCGGCGACCGAGGTGCTCGGCGACGATATGGACGCGATCCGCGCCGAAGCCCGTGAGATCGGCTACCCGCTGATGCTCAAAGCCTCCTGGGGCGGCGGCGGGCGTGGCATGCGGCCGATCCTCTCCGAGGACGAGTTGGAAGAGAAGGTGCGCGAAGGGCGGCGCGAGGCTGAAGCCGCCTTCGGCAACGGCGAGGGCTATCTGGAAAAGATGATCCTGCGCGCCCGCCATGTGGAGGTGCAGATCCTAGGCGACAGCCAGGGCAATATCTACCACTTGTGGGAGCGCGACTGCTCCGTCC
>JBCDGG010000111.1:0-18891 GCA_038757905.1 Pseudomonadota bacterium
CAGGTGGGCTATGCGATCCACACCTATGCCGTGACCGAAAGCATGCACACCGAGGTGTTCTACAACGCCGACGGCGAGATGCTGATCGTGCCGGAGATCGGCCGCCTGCGCTTCTTCACCGAGATGGGGGTGATCGACGCCGCACCGGGAGAGATCGTCGTCCTCCCGCGCGGGCTAAAGTACAAGGTGCTTCTGAACGGCGACGCCAAGGCCCGGGGTTACATCTGCGAGAATTACGGCGGGGCCTTCACGGTGCCCGAACGGGGGCCGATCGGTGCCAATTGCATGGCCAACCCGCGGGACTTTCTGACCCCGGTCGCCGCCTATGAGCAGAGGGAGGGCACGGCACACCGCGTGACGATCAAATGGAGCGGCCGGTTCCACGCCTGCGAGATCGGCCACTCGCCGCTCGATGTCGTGGCCTGGCATGGCAATTACGCGCCCTACAAATACAATCTGCGGCACTACGCACCGGTCGGCCCGATCCTGAACGACCATGCGGATCCGTCGATCTTCACCGTTCTGACCGCACCCACGGGCGAGGCCGGAACGGCCAATGTCGACTTCGTGATCTTTCCGCCGCGGTGGCTGGTGGCCGAAAACTCCTTCCGCCCGCCCTGGTACCACATGAACATCATGTCGGAGTTCATGGGTCTGATCGAAGGCGTCTACGATGCCAAGCCCGAGGGGTTCGTACCGGGGGGCATGTCCATTCACAATATGATGCTGCCCCATGGGCCGGATGCCGATGCCTTCTATGCGGCCTCGCTGAAGGACCTTGCGCCCGAGAAGCTCGACAACACCCTGGCCTTCATGTTCGAGACGCGCTTTCCCCAGCAGCTCACCAAATACGCAGCGAGCCTCGAGACGCTGCAGATCAAGTATCCCGATGTGTGGAAGCCGCTTCGAAATCACTTCGATCCCGAACGCCCGGACTGGGCGGGTGACTAGCGCGCTCGACCGGTGCGGCGCACACGGCCTGTCTTCTGCGCGGCTCCGCGCCCTGTCAGCAAACTGGAGCGCGCGCGGACCGGCGGGAGCCCCGGCGCTGCCAGCCCCTGACCCGGAAAGGGTGTCACAAAGGCACCCGGGCGCGACTCTCGATGTCGCGATCTGTGTGCTTCGCGTGATGGCCGCCGAAGAGCCTGCCCTTCGCGGCCTAGGGTCTCAAGGGAACGGTCGCGATGCCGGACACCGACGGGGGCCGGGCACGCGATGGAGAAGGCCGGGGCGAGGCTCCCTCTCCGCGCGAAAGACGGCATGAGCGAACGCAACGACACCCACGATCCGGCGCGCCGAAGCTGGGTCGCGTCCGCCAACGCGCCGCAAAGCGACTTCCCCATACAGAATCTGCCCTATGGTGTGTTCTCGACGGCTGGCGGCGCCAAGCGCGTCGGCGTGGCCATCGGCGACATGATCCTCGATCTGACCGCACTCGAAGCCGCTGGCCGGTGGCCGCTTCGGGCCAGCGGCGCGATCTTCGACGCAGGCGCCTTGAACCCGCTGATGGCGCTGCCCCAGCCGGCATGGGGCGCGGCGCGCCGGGCCATCGGGCAAATCCTGGATGCCGACGAGGGCGAGAGAGACGCCCCGCTCGTCGCCCAGGCGGACGCCACGCTGCACCTTCCCTTCTTCGTCCGGTCCTTCACCGACTTCTATGCCTCCAGGGAACACGCCACCAATGTCGGCACCCTGTTTCGGGGCCCGGACAACGCGTTGATGCCGAACTGGCTGCACCTTCCGATCGGCTACAACGCTCGCGCCTCGACCGTGGTCGTCTCCGGCACGCCCATCCGCCGCCCGAACGGTCAGATCATGGGCCCTGGCGACACCGGGCCGACCTTCGGGCCATGCCGGAAACTCGACTTCGAGTTGGAGATCGGGGCCGTCGTCGGCACGCCGAACCCAATGGGCCAGCCCGTCCGCGCGGCTGAGGCGTATGACAACATCTTCGGCTACGTTCTGCTGAACGACTGGTCGGCGCGCGACATTCAGGCGTGGGAGTATCAGCCCCTCGGCCCCTTTCAATCGAAGGCGTTCGGCACGTCGATCAGCCCGTGGGTGGTGACGCGCGAGGCCCTGCTGCCGTTTCGCACGCTGCCGCCGGAACGGGCCGTGCCGCTTCTGCCCTATCTGCACGAGGACACGCCGAACAACCTCGACATCCGGTTGGAGGTCGCGCTCACGCCCGCTGGCGGGCAGCCCACGCGGCTCTGCCGGACGAGTTACAAACACATGTACTATTCGTCGGCCCTCCAACTCGTGCAGCATGCCTCGTCGGGCTGCGCGATGGAGACGGGCGACCTTCTGGGTTCGGGCACGATCTCGGGGCCGACACCGGACAGCCTCGGCTCGCTGCTCGAACTGACCTGGAACGGACGCGACCCGGTGCGGATCGACGGCGGCGAGCGGGCGTTCTTGGAGGACGGCGACACCGTCGACATCACCGGATGGTGTGAGGCCGACTACCGCATCGGGTTCGGGCTATGCCGCGGCACGGTCCTGCCCGCCGCCGCCTTTGGCTGAGCGGGTGTCCACGCCGCAATGCGATGGGCGGCATACGGCATGCGCGGCTTCCGGTTGCCCTTGGGCGGGTCGCACGACGCACTGATGGGCTTGTGCTCGAACGGGGCCGGCTGCACCGGTAGCCCATCTGGCCTCGGCAACACCGTGGGCCCACCCAGCCGCCCGGCACGATTGCAGCGCCCGCGGATCGAGTCAGGCCGCACCTATCCGCAAGGGCCGACCGGTCATCCGTCGGTATCTTCAATCCACGTCTTGGCGGCGACGGCCCGGGGAAACCCCAGGGGGCCGATGGCAAGCAGGGCAACCTGCGTGATGGCCTCCGCCTCGATCCCCTGGGACCTTGCGCGGCGGGCATGGGAATGCACCGCGCCTTCCGATCCGGCACCAATCGCCAGGGCAAGCTTCACCAGGCGCTTCTCCCGGTCGGTGAGCGGCCCGCTTTCCGACGTGGCGCGACCAAGGTCGGCATAGGCGCTCCAGACTTGCGGGTGTTGCTGCTCCAGCTCTCCGGCGGCCCCGGGTAACGTCTCGGTCATGGGTTGGTCCTCAGGTTTTGAAGTCGTCGATGAGCGGGCTCGGTCTCGCGAACCGCTCCAGGTCTCTCTGATCGGTGATCTCGATGCGGTTGCCATGCACCTTCACCCCGTAGGGCTGCAGCCCCTTGAACGCGCGGCTCAGATTCTCCGGCGTCATGCCCAGAAACGAGGCAAGCCTGCGCTTCTCGATCGGCAACTCGAAGCTTGCCGCGCCATCGGAGCGTTTCTGCTGCCGAAGCAAATAGTTCGACAGCCGTTCCAGGGAGGTGCGCAGCTTCAGATCCTTGGTGTTCTTCACGACGGAACGGTAGCATTGGGCCAGTTCGGCGACGATCGCGCGCGCGAACTTGCCGTCGACATCGAAGATGGCGCGCACATCCTGACTGGGGATCAGGGCGATCCGGCTTTTCTCCAGGGTGCGCGCGGACATCAGGTACGGCGCGTCCTTGATCGTTGCGGCCAGGATGAACGTCGAAACGGGTCGAACCGTCGCCATCGACGTCTCCCGGCCGTTCCATCTTGAATAGAGCTCCACGCTTCCGGACAGGACGATATGCAGGAAATCGCTCGGATCGCCCTCCTCGATCAGGTCGATCTGAGGCGGGAAGTTCTGCACATAGGATCCGCGGAGCAATGCCCGGAAATGCGCCTCGTTCATGTCCGCAAGCAAATGCAAGCCGCGAATGTCGGGATAATCCGACTCGGGCATTCCTATGTGCATCTGGCTACCCCGCTTGATGTTTTTCGACTTCTACATTGATAAATATCAAGCCACAAGCCGTCATTCTTCGGCACCTGGTTTGATGCTGCACTGCAACCAGAGTGACATTTCTTATTAAGTCATTTATTTTAAAGTATATTTCTGGAGTTTTTGACCTGGATCAAGACCCGAAGGGCCATCTGGGCCCAGCACCCTCCCCATGCGCATCGCGTCCGTCTCTGGGCGCCTATGACGGAGGGACCAATGGAAATCATGCTTGCGTACGACCATTCGCGCAACGCGCGGATTGCGCTCGACGCAATCCAAGAGATGTTCGGCCCGCTGCAACCGACGGTCACGCTGGTGTCGGTCGTCGAGGATGTCGGCAGTACGACAGCCGGGGCCGATGAACTCTTTAGCGAGCAGTTCGATGCCCAGAAGACCGGGGTAGAGGAAGCCGCCGCCGCACTCATGGCCGCGGGCATCGAGGCCAAGGTCATGCTGGCCGAGGGCGACGCGCGCAAGATGATCCTGCGCGCCACCGAGGAACGCCGTCCGGATCTGCTGGTTATGGCGCGCCACAGCCATCAGCCGGACAGCGGCCCGCTCGGGTTCCTCACCAAACGTCTCGATGCGCTCGTGGAGGAGTTCGATCACATGACCTTCGGGTCTGTCTCGGCCTTTCTCGCCCGCCGGGTGAAATGCCCAATTCTGATTGTACCAACCCACGTCCCGGCATCCTCGATGCAGGCGGCAGAATAGAGCCTGGGGCCAGAGATCATGAAAATATCCAGCCTTTTCCGCGTCCAAGACCAAGCCATCCGTGCGCTGCACCTGACTTGGATCGCCTTCTTCATCACCTTCTACGTCTGGTTCAACATGGCGCCGCTCGCCTCGTCGATGCTGGCGTCGAACGATTGGCTGACGCGGGACGACATCCGCCTGTTCGCGATTGCGAACGTGGCGCTGACGATCCCCGCCCGGATCCTCGTCGGCATGGCGCTCGACAGATGGGGGCCGCGGCGGGTGTTCTCCGTTCTGATGGTCACCATGGCCATTCCCACCCTGTTCTTCGCGTTCGGCGACACCAAGATGCAGCTCTTCGTCTCGCGTCTGGTACTGTCGTCGGTGGGCGCAGGCTTCGTGGTGGGCATCCACATGACCGCCTTGTGGTTCAAGCCCCGTGACATCGGCTTTGCCGAGGGGTTCTACGCCGGCTGGGGCAATTTCGGGTCCGCCGCGGCGGCTCTGACGATCCCCACCGTCGCCCTGACGATGTTCGGCGGAGACGACGGCTGGCGCTATGCCATTGCCACGTCCGGGATCGTGATGGCCCTCTATGGCGTATTCTACTGGTTCGCAATCACAGATGGCCCAACCGCCGACACCCACAAGAAGGCTCGCAAGGGCATGGCGCTTGAGGTGTCGACCTACCGCGATCTCGCTCTGCTGGTGATCTTCACCGTACCGCTGATCGGGATCCTGTCGATCTTGGTCTACCGGGTGCAGATGATGGGCTACATCGACGGCTTCGTGGCCGCCATCTGCTACGCCTCGATCGCAACCCTTGTGATCTATCAGGTCTGGCAGGTGCTTCGGGTGAACCTCCCGATCCTGCGCAACGGCGTGCCGGAGGACGACCGCTATCCGTTCAGCTCGGTGGCCGCCCTCAACACCACCTACTTCGCCAACTTCGGTGCGGAGTTGGCCGTGGTGTCGATGTTGCCGATGTTCTTCCAGGAAACCTGGGGGCTGACGCCGGTGACCGCGGGCATCATCGCCGCCTCGTTCGCCTTCATCAACCTGGTGGCCCGCCCGATGGGCGGCCTGGTGTCCGACAGAATGGGCAACCGGCGCTTCGTGATGCTGTCCTATATGCTCGGCATTGCCATCGGTTTTGCGCTGATGGGCCTGCTCAACAGCTCGTGGCCGCTGATCGTCGCAATCGCGATCACCATCGCCTGCTCGTTCTTCGTGCAGGGCGCTGAGGGCGCGACCTTCGGGATCATCCCCTCGATCAAGCGCCGAGTGACCGGACAGATCGCAGGGATGGCCGGAGCCTACGGCAATGTCGGCGCCGTCTTCTACCTCTTCATCTTCATGTTCGTCGACGCGTCGACCTTCTTCTTCATCATCGCCAGCGGCGCGATGTTGTCTTGGGTCGTCTGCTACTTCTGGCTGAAGGAGCCGCAGGGCGGCTTCGGCGAGGAATACGTGCTGAGCTCCGTCGATCAGGCGATCGCGGCTCAGGCCCAGCAGAAGAAAGAGGCCGAAGCCGAGCTCGCGGTCATCTTCGAAGGCTCCCAGAAGGTGGCACTGGCCGAACGCGGCGACAGCCTGACGGTGACGGCCCGCTTCAAGGATCTCGACGATCTGAAAGCCGCCCTGTCGCGGCTCGGGCCGAGCACCGGCCAGCAGCCCGCTCAGTGAACGCAAGGCCGGCCCGGCAGTGCGCCCGGCCGGCCCCTCATAACCGCCACATCGGGAGGACCTACCCATGGCGATGATCGACCATCCCACAGGCCGAACCGGCCACATACTGACAGACTGGCGCCCCGAAGACCCCGCGTTCTGGGAAGAAAAGGGCAAGGCCATTGCAACCCGAAACCTCTGGATCTCGATCCCGAACCTGCTGATGGCCTTCTCGGTCTGGATGGTGTGGTCGGTGGTCGTCGCGAAGATGCCCGCCATCGGGTTCGACTTTTCGGTGGGCGAGCGGTTCTGGCTGGCCGCGCTGCCCGGGCTTTCGGGCGCGACGCTGCGCATCTTCTACAGCTTCATGATCCCGATCTTCGGCGGCCGCAGGTGGACGGCCATTTCCACCGCGTCGTTGCTGCTGCCCGCGCTCGGCATCGGCTTTGCCATCCAGAACCCGGAGACGTCCTATCTGACGTTTCTGATCCTCGCGCTGCTCTGCGGCTTCGGCGGCGGCAACTTCGCCTCGTCGATGGCCAACATCGCCTACTTCTATCCCAAGAAGGTCAAGGGCCAGGCCCTGGCGATGAACGCCGGGCTCGGCAATCTCGGCGTGTCGGTGATGCAGTTCGTCGTCCCGGTCGTGATCACCATGGGGGTCTTCGGTGCGCTTGGCGGCGAGCCGCAGCAGCTCTCTGACGGCGGCCAGCTCTTCTTGCAGAACGCGGGCTTCATCTGGGTTCCGTTCCTGGCGGTGGGGGCCATCGCGGCCTGGTTTGGCATGAACGACATCGCCGATGCCAAAGCCTCGCTCGGGGATCAGCTCTCGATCCTCAAGCGGTACCACAACTGGGTCATGTGCGTCCTCTACACTGGCACGTTCGGCAGTTTCATCGGCTATGCCGCGGGCTTCCCCCTGCTGATGAAGACGCAGTTTCCCGACGTCAACGTGCTGTCCTACGCGTTCCTCGGGCCGCTCGTCGGCGCGCTGAGCCGGGCCGCGACGGGCTGGGTCTCCGACAAGTTCGGCGGCGGCCGCGTCACCTTCTGGGTGTTCCTCGGCATGATCGTCGCAGTGTTCGGAGTGCTGCAGTTCCTGCCCACCTCGCCGGAGGCGGCAGACGGCAACTTCTGGGGCTTCTTCGCCTGCTTCATGGCGCTGTTCTTCCTGACGGGAGTGGGCAATGCCTCCACCTTCCAGATGATCCCCTCGATCATGAAACAGGAGATCCCGCGCCTGTTGCCGACGCTGGAGGCCGGTGCCCTGCAACGGACCATCGAGCGGGAGAGCGCCGCGATCATCGCCTTCACCTCGGCCATCGCCGCCTACGGCGCGTTCTTCATCCCGAAGTTCTACGGCACCTCGATCAGCCTGACCGGCGCGCCCAATGCCGCGCTCTGGGGCTTCATGATCTTCTACGCCGTCTGCACCGTGATCTGCTGGTTCTACTACAGCCGCAAGGGCGCTTCCGTCCCCTGCTGACCGTCTGACCAGCCCATGCGCCGGGGCCTCCGGCGCATGGGGTAGCCAATAGGAGAATGATCTATGAGCCACCTGCTCGACAGATTGAACTTCCTCCAGTCCAACAAGCTGGAAGAGTTCGCGAACGGCCTTGGTCAGGTCACCAACGAAGACCGGTCGTGGGAAGACACGTACAGAAACCGCTGGCGCCACGACAAGGTGGTCCGCTCCACCCATGGCGTGAACTGCACCGGGTCCTGCTCGTGGAAGATCTACGTGAAGTCTGGGATCGTCACCTGGGAAACCCAGCAAACGGACTATCCGCGCACACGCCCCGATCTTCCCAACCATGAACCGCGCGGCTGCGCCCGCGGCGCGTCCTACAGCTGGTATCTCTACTCCGCGAACCGCGTGAAGAACCCGCTGATCCGCGGCCGGCTGATGAAACTCTGGCGCGAGATGCGCAAGACCAAGACCCCGATCGAAGCCTGGACCGCGATCCAGACCGACCCGATCCTGCGCGCCTCCTATACCAAGAAACGCGGTTCCGGCGGGTTCGTGCGGGCCACCTGGGACGAAGCGACCGAGATGATCGCCGCCGCCAACGCCTACACCGCAAAGACCTACGGACCCGACCGCATCTTCGGCTTCTCGCCGATCCCGGCGATGTCGATGGTCTCCTATGCCGCGGGCTCGCGTTACCTGAGCCTGATGGGCGGCGTCTGCATGTCCTTCTACGACTGGTACTGCGACCTTCCCCCCGCCAGCCCGATGACCTGGGGCGAACAGACGGACGTGCCGGAATCGGCCGACTGGTACAATTCCAGCTATTTGCTGCTCTGGGGCTCGAACGTGCCGCAGACCCGGACGCCGGACGCGCATTTCTACACCGAGGTCCGCTACAAGGGGACAAAGTCGGCGGTGATCTGCCCCGACTATTCCGAAGCCTCGAAGTTCGCCGACGTCTGGCTGAACGTGAAGCAGGGCACCGACGCCGCGCTCGGCATGGCGTTCGGCCACGTCATCCTGCGCGAGTTTCACGTCGACCGGCAGGCCGAGTATTTCGAGGAGTATTGCCGCAAGTATTCCGACATGCCGATGCTCGTGCGGCTGGAGGAAAAGGACGGCACCCTCGTGCCCGGCCGTTTCCTGCGCGCCGGCGACCTCGACGGAAAGCTCGGAGAAGACAACAACCCCGAATGGAAGACGGTCGCCTTCGACGAGGAAACCGGCACGCTCGTCTCCCCCAATGGCTCGATCGGATATCGCTGGGGGGAGAAAGGCGAGTGGAACCTCGAAGAAAAGGCCGACGGCGCCGAAACGCGGCTGCAGATGTCGCTGATCCTCGACGACGATCACGATGAGATCCGCGGCGTGGACTTTCCCTATTTCGGCGGCGCCGCCACCGAGGCCTTCACCACCGGCGACGACCGGCCGGACATTCTGACCAAGAACATCCCGATCAAGCGCGTGCAGACGGCGGAAGGCGAAGTGTGCGTCGCCACCGTCTTCGACCTGTTCTGCGCGAATTACGGGCTGGACAGGGGCCTCGGCGGTGAATGGGTCGCTAAGGATTACGACGAGGACGTCCCCGGCACACCGAAATGGGCCGAGAAGATCACCGGAGTGCCCGCCGACAAGATCGCCCATGTGGCCCGCGAGTTCGCCGAGACCGCCGAGAAGACGCGCGGCAAGTCGATGATCATCATCGGCGCGGCGATGAACCACTGGTACCACATGGACATGAACTATCGCGCCGTCATCAACATGCTGGTGATGTGCGGCTGCGTGGGCCAGACGGGCGGCGGCTGGGCGCATTATGTCGGTCAGGAAAAGCTGCGGCCGCAGACCGGTTGGCAGCCGCTGGCCTTCGCGCTCGACTGGGGCCGCCCGCCACGGCACATGAACTCTACCTCCGCCTGGTATGCCCATACCGATCAATGGCGCTACGAGACATTGACGGCAGAGGAGATCCTGTCGCCGACCGCGCCGGAGGGCGATTGGGACATCTCCCTGATCGACTACAACATCCGCGCCGAGCGGATGGGGTGGCTGCCATCGGCGCCGCAGCTCAAGACGAACCCGCTGGAGGTGGCCAAACAGGCCAAGGCGGCGGGTGTCGAGATCCCGGCCTATGTGGCGCAGCAGCTGAAATCCGGCGCGCTGGAGATGGCCTGCGAAGATCCCGACGCGCCGGAGAACTGGCCGCGCAACCTCTTTGTGTGGCGCTCGAATCTGCTCGGCTCGTCGGGCAAGGGACACGAATACTTCCTCAAGCACCTGCTGGGCACCGATCACGGCGTCCTCGGCAAGGATCTGGGGGAAGAGGGCAGAGCGCTGCCCAAGGAAGCCAGATGGCATGAGACGGGCCACGAGGGAAAGCTCGACCTTCTCGTCACCATCGACTTCCGGATGTCCACGACGGCGGTCTATGCCGACATCGTCCTGCCGACGGCCAGTTGGTACGAAAAGGACGACATGAACACGTCGGACATGCATCCGTTCATCCACCCGCTGCAGGCGGCGGTGGACCCGGCCTACGAAAGCAAGTCCGACTTCGAGATCTTCAAGGCCATCGCCAAGAAGGTGCAGGAGGTAGCGCCGGAGATCCTCGGCAAGGAAACCGACATCGTCGCGCTTCCCCTGTTGCACGACATGCCGGCCGAGATCGCCCAGGATCAGGTGCGGGATTGGAAGAAGGGCGAGTGCGATCTCGTCCCCGGCAAGACCGCGCCCGCCTACGTGGCCGTCGAGCGGGACTACACGGCCATCTACGACCGCTTCACGGCGCTCGGGCCGCTGATGGACAAGCTCGGCAACGGCGGCAAGGGCATCACCTGGAACACACAGGAGGAGGTGGACAATCTGGCAGCGCTGAACGGCGTCAAACGCGACGGCGCCGCCGAAGGGCGGCCAAAGATCGAAAGCGCCATCGACGCCTGCGAGGTCATCCTGATGCTGGCGCCCGAGACGAACGGCAACGTCGCCGTGAAGGCCTGGGAGGCTCTGGGCAACAACACGGGGCGCGCGCATGCGCATCTGGCCGAAGGCGAGCATCACCAGAAGATCCGCTTCCACGACATCGCCGCGCAGCCCCGCAAGATCATCTCGTCGCCGACCTGGTCGGGCATCGAAAGCGAGAAGGTCAGCTATAATGCGGGCTACACCAACGTGCATGAGCTGATCCCGTGGCGGACGCTGACAGGCCGTCAGCAGCTCTATCAGGATCACCTGTGGATGCGCGCGTTTGGCGAGGGCTTCATGTCTTACCGCCCGCCGGTCGACCTCAAGACGATCACCGAAGAGGTCCATACCGAAAGGGACGCGCCGCATGTCGTGCTGAACTTCATCACGCCGCACCAGAAATGGGGCATCCACTCCACCTATTCCGACAACCTGCTGATGCTGACGCTGAACCGCGGCGGTCCGGTGATCTGGATCTCCGAGAATGACGCGGCAAAGGCCGGCATCGTCGACAACGATTGGGTGGAACTGTTCAACGTGAACGGCGCGCTCACGGCACGCGCGGTGGTGAGCCAGCGCATGAAGGACGGAACGACCTTCATGTACCACGCTCAGGAAAAGATCGTGAACACGCCGGGCTCCGAGAAGACCGGCAAGCGCGGCGGGATCCACAACTCCGTCACCCGCGCGGTTCTGAAACCCACCCACATGATCGGCGGCTACGCCCAGCAATCCTACGGCTTCAACTATTACGGCACCGTGGGCTGCAACCGGGACGAGTTCGTCGTCGTGCGGAAAATGCAAAAGGTCGACTGGCTCGACCGCGAAGCGACCGAAAAGGAGGCCGCAGAATGAGAGTTCGTGCACAAATCGGCATGGTGCTGAACCTCGACAAATGCATCGGGTGCCACACCTGCTCCGTCACCTGCAAGAATGTCTGGACGACGCGCGACGGCGTTGAATACGCGTGGTTCAACAACGTCGAGACGAAGCCGGGCACCGGGTATCCGACGGATTGGGAGAACCAAGCCAAATGGAACGGCGGCTGGGAACGCACGCCATCTGGAAAGCTGCGCCCCAAACAGGGCTCGAAATGGCGCATTCTGTCGAACATCTTCGCCAATCCGGACCTTCCGGAAATCGATGACTACTACGAGCCATTCGATTTCGACCACGATCATCTGAAATCGGCCCCGGAAATGGAGGCGTTCCCCACGGCGCGCCCCTATTCGAAGATCACCGGCGAGCGGATCGAAAAAATCGAGAAAGGCCCGAACTGGGAAGAGATCCTCGGCGGAGAATTCTCGAAACGCAGCCGGGACTACAATTTCGAGGGCGTGCAGAAGGAGATCTACGGCGAATACGAAAACACGTTCATGATGTATTTGCCCCGGCTCTGCGAACACTGCCTGAACCCGGCCTGTGCCGCATCCTGCCCCTCCGGCGCGATCTACAAGCGCGAAGAGGATGGGATCGTTCTGATCGACCAGGAGAAATGCCGCGGCTGGCGGATGTGTGTGTCTGGCTGCCCGTACAAGAAGGTCTATTACAACTGGTCGACCGGCAAGTCCGAGAAATGCACGCTGTGCTATCCCCGCATTGAATCGGGCAATCCCACGGTCTGTTCGGAAACCTGCGTGGGGCGTATCCGCTACCTCGGGGTGATGCTCTACGACGCCGACCGGATCGACGAGGCCGCAAGCGCGGAGAAGACGACCGATCTCTACGACGCGTAGCTCGACGTGTTTCTCGATCCGAACGACCCCGTGGTGATCGAAACCGCCCGGGCAGACGGGATCCCGGAGGATTGGATCACAGCGGCGCAGGAAAGCCCGATCTGGAAGATGGCGATGGAGTGGAAGGTCGCCTTTCCACTGCATCCCGAATACCGAACCCTGCCTATGGTGTGGTACATCCCGCCCCTCAGCCCGATCCAGAATGCGGCGGAGGCCGGCAAGATCGGGACACAGGGCGCCATGCCCAACGTCAAGGATCTGCGCATCCCAGTCCGCTACCTCGCCAACATGCTGACGGCGGGCGACGAGGGGCCGGTGATCCATGCGCTCGAAAGCATGCTGGCTATGCGGGCCTAGATGCGTGCGAGAACGGTCGACGGTGTGCTGGACGAGGGCATCGCCGCGCGCGTCGGCCTGAGCGGCCGGGTGATCGAGGACATGTACAAGATCATGGCCCTTGCCGATTACGAGGATCGCTTCGTGATCCCGACCACGCACCGCGAACAGGTCGAGGCGGCCTACGATCTGAAGGGCGGATGCGGCTTCACGGACAGCAATGGATGCTCGACCGGATCGTCGAAGGGATCGCTCTTCGGCAAGGCTAAGCGCCCGCTCAACATGCCGGAGGTGATGTGATGGATCGGACGCTGAAGGCCCTTTCCCTTATTCTGAGTTACCCGACACGCGAGTTGCAGGTCGCCATGCCCGAAATCGGAGGCGTCCTGGCCTCCGACCCAAGGCTGACCTCGGCCGCGCGTCGGGCGTTGCGCCCCCTGATAGGGGAGCTCGGGGGGCGCGACATTTACGATCTCGAAGAGACCTATGTCGGCCTCTTCGACCGGTCGCGCACGCTGTCGCTCAACCTCTTCGAACATGTCCATGGCGAGAGCCGGGACAGAGGCGGCGCCATGGTGTCGCTGCTGGAAACCTACCGGGAGGGCGGCTTCGAGCCCGCGACTTCCGAACTGCCGGACCATCTTCCCGTCCTTCTGGAGTTCCTGGCCACGCGCCCCACACGCGAGGCCAGGGATACCCTGGCGGACGCGGCCCATATTCTGGAGGCCCTGAACGCGCGCCTGGCGCGGCGGGACAGCTCCTATGGCGCCGCGTTCGCCGCCCTTTTGCAGATCGCCGGGGCAAAGGCGGACCGCGAGGCAGTCGCCGAACTGCTCGAACAACCCGACGACGATCCCAACGACCTGGAAGCGCTCGACGCCGTCTGGGAGGAGTCCGAAGTCCGGTTCGGCCCCGACCCCAACGCAGGATGTCCGCAGGTGCGCGACATGCTGGCGCGCATGGATGAACCCACCAATCCCGTGCCCAACGTGGCAGCGGAATGAGGGAGGCACGACATGTTCTCTAACTTCGATATCGACTTCATTCTCTTCGGGGTCATGCCCTACGTGGCGCTGACCATCCTGCTCGTCGGGTCCATCGCCCGCTACGAGCGCGATCCATTCACCTGGAAGAGCTCCTCCAGCCAGCTTCTGCGGCGGAAGCAGCTGATGTGGGGATCCATCCTGTTCCATGTGGGCATCCTCACGGTGTTCTTCGGCCACCTCGTTGGTCTGTTCACGCCGGTCTGGGTGCTGGATGTGGTGGGCATTCCCTACTGGCTGAAGCAATGGATGGCCGTTCTGATCGGCGGGCCGGCGGGGATCGCGGCGCTGATCGGCGCCACCCTTCTGTTGCACCGGCGGCTGTTCGACGCGCGCATCCGCGTCACCTCCAGCTATCCCGACATCATCATCATGGTGTTGATCTGGCTGCAGCTAGTGATCGGCCTGCTGACGATCACGCAGACGCTGCAGCACATGGACGGGTCGGAGATGGTGCGCTTCATGACGTGGTCGCAAAGCGTCGTAAGTTGGAACCTGAACGCCTGGATGATGGTCGTCGACGTGCACTGGCTCTACAAGCTGCATATCTTCCTGGGCCTGCTGATCACGATGCTGTTCCCATTCACGCGGCTCGTTCACATGATCTCGGGCCTGGCGGCACCGTTCCGCTACATCTTCCGCTCCGGGTATCAGGTCGTCCGGTCGCGGCGCCAAGCGCCGCTGCCGGCCCGCGGCCCCCTGGCCAACGCCCGCCGCAAGCCGAAACGGGCTTCGGCCGCGATGCCCTCTCCGGCGGAGTAAGGGGATGAGCGGTCTGTTCCCGGATGTCGTCGTGAACGGCGAAACGGTTCCCTCCGCCCAGGTTGCGGCGGAGGCGCAGAACCACGATGCACCTAAGGGCAAGCCCGGCATCGCCTGGCGCAAGGCGGCCAACGCGCTGGCGGTGCGCATGCTTCTGCTGCAGGAGGCCCGCGCCCGCGGCATCGTCGCGGACCCAAAGGAGCTGGGGCCGGGCCGCACCGAAGCCGAGGAGGAGGCCCTGGTGCGGGGCCTCCTCGACACGGCCATCTCCGTCGACCCGCCAACCGAGGCGGAGGTGCAGGCCGAGTGGGACAAGGACCCGACACGCTTTCGATCCCCACCGCTTTGGGAAGTGTCGCACATCCTTGTCGCCTGCGATCCCCGTGACGCGGACGCCTCCAAGCTGGCCCGGACCCGCGCCGTGGACCTGACCGGCCGCGCCCTGGGCGATCCCAAAGGGTTCGCCCGCCTTGCACGCGACGTCAGCGATTGCGGCTCGCGGTCCGAAGGGGGCGCGCTCGGCCAGCTCAGCCCGGGGGACACGGTTCCCGAGTTCGAGGCCGCGCTGCATAGACTGGCCGAGGGCGAGATCACCGCCGAACCGATCCAGAGCCGCTACGGCTGGCACATCATCCGAATGGATGCCGTCGCCCCGGGTGCCGTTCTCCCATTCGATACGATCAAACAAAGGATTGCAGATGCCATGGAGAAGGCCCTTTGGGCGCGCGAGGCCCGGGACTTTGTCCAAGGGCTGGCAGCGCGCGCCGAAGTCTCCGGCGCGGACCTCCGGCCGGTTCTGCCCAGGGGGGCACATCGTGAACAGTTACACCACTAGCCACCGCACGACCGACGGGACCTCGGCAACGAGCCTCTGGCTGCTGCGGAACCCGATCGACTACATCGCCGAGGATCACCTGCGGCTGCGCGCCATGTGCGCCGAGATGGATCGGCTGGCCAACTCGGAAACCGCGGACCGGGACACCGCGGCGATGCTCTCGGAATACCTCGGTCAGGAGCTGCCGCTCCTGCTCGCCGATGAGGATGACGATCTGTTGCCGTGCCTGCTTCGGCGCGCTGAGCCCGAGGACGAGCTTCCCAAGCTCGCCTTGCGCCTGCACCAGGAGCATACGGAGATCTCAAAACACCTGAGTGTGGTCGTCATCGGCGTCGATGCGCTCCGCCCGGGCCGCGAGGTGCCCGCGGCGCTCGCGACGGCGTTGCATGCTCTGGCCAATGCGACACGCCGCCATCTCATCCTGGAAAACGCGGTCCTTCTCCCGCTGTCGCGGGCCCGGTTGACCAAGGACGACCTCAGGCACCTGAGAGCAGCGATGCTGAAGCGCAGGGGCCTCGACGACTTGTTCGCCGCCTGAGGGGCGGATGCCCGTTCAGGGAGAGGGACGGCCCCGTGAGCCCTCGCGTCGAGCCCGGCGGCGCGGCGTTCGCCGGCCGCTCGGGCGGAACGCGTCAGCCGGCTGCCCATGCATCTCCCGTTTGACGGGTAGAGGGATGGCATCGCGCCACGCGCCGGGGCGGGCAGGCCCATGGCACCAAACTGCAACAGGCACCGGCGAGCGCGTTCTCCGCGGTTGGCTTCCTGAACGGCGCCCGCAAGCCTTCCGCGCCAACGCGACGCTCAGGACCTCCACCATCGGACCCTGAAGCACAGGCCAGCACAGCGCGGTCCGCGGTCCCTTGAGGCTGGAGGGCTTGGCGCTCTCCCGCCGAAGTTGGGCCGCCGTTCGATGTCCGGCGACGCGGGCCTAGCCCGTGGCGGGCGGCCGCTCCTCGGCGGCGTCCTCCTCGGCCTCCACATCGCCGAGCGTGGGCGGCACCCAGCCCCGCTCTGTCCGGCCATTATGCGTCCGGCCCTTGCCGCGCAACTCGGCTTCGGATTCTGCCGACAGCTCCTTGGCGCGCTGCACATACGCCTCGTTCTGCTGGATCGGAACGTCCGGGTCGTAGACCGCCGCCAGTTGGGCGAGGGCATGCCGGTCTCGGCGCTCAAAGTCCCGGGCCCGCAGCTCGGCTTCGTACCGGTGCATCCCCAGGGCCTCCAGCGCGGAGCGCCCCGCCCGCACGCCGCCATCGAAGGTCTCGCGAATGATGTCGCGGCAACCCGCGGCGTACAGATCGTAGACATGATTGCGGTCGCGGGCGCGCGCGATGATGTGCACATGCGGATAGGCCTCGGAGACGTACCGCACGAGTTCGGTGGCCGGGTCCTTTTCGTCGATGCAGATGGCCAGCAGCTTGGCCTGCGCGATGCCGGCCGCCGCCAGAAGATCGGGGCGCGTGGCGTCCCCGAAATACACCTTGTAGCCGAAGGCCCGGATCATTTCGAGCTGGGCTGAGGAATGGTCGAGCACGACGGTTTCGTGCCCCACGGCGCGCAGCATTCGGTTCACGATCCCGCCGAAGCGCCCGTGCCCCGCGATGATGATATGCCCTTGTTCCTCGATCTCGTCGGGGTCCTGCGTTTGGCTGCTGGCAAAACGGGGCGCGATGACCCGGTCGTAGACGATAAAGAGCAGCGGGGTTAGCAGCATGGAGAGCGTGACGACCATCGTCAGTCGGCTCACGAGGTCGTCCGGCAGGACGCTGTTGGCCAGCGAGAAGGACAAGAGCACGAAACCGAACTCTCCGGCCTGAGCGAGGCCGAGCGTCATGAGCCAGCGATCGCTGCCCTCGATCCTAAACAGCACGGCAAGCCCGTAGAGGACGAGCGCCTTGATCGCGATGACCGCCAGGGTGATGCCAAGGATCGAGAACAGGTTCTCGGCCAGCAGCTGAAAGTCGATCAGCGCGCCCACGGTCATGAAGAAGAGGCCGAGCAGAAGCCCGCGGAACGGATCGATGTCGCTCTCCAGCTCGTGCCGGTACTCGGAATTGGCGAGAACGACCCCGGCCAGGAATGTCCCAAGGGCGGGCGACAACCCGACAAGCGTCATGAGCAGGGCAATCCCGACGACGAGCATCAGAGCGGTCGCCACGAACAGCTCGCGCAACTTGGCGCCTGCGATGAACCGGAAGACCGGGCGCGTCAGCAAGGCGCCGCCGACGATCACGAAGCCGATAGCGCCGAGCGTCACCAACGCGGCCGCCCATCCCGGCAGCCCGTCGACAAGGCTCATGGATGCGCCGTGACCATCCGTACCGCCCCCATGCCCAGAATCCCCGTGCCCGGTATCCCCGTGCGCGGCATCGGCCGCGTGCGCAGCCTCCCCGCCATGCGCCGCTCCGGCACCGTGCCCTGCGGCCTCCATCAGCTCCGGCATGGCAAGCAGCGGGATGAGCGCGAGCATCGGAATGACGGCGATGTCCTGGAACAACAGAACGGAGAAACTCGCCTGGCCGCCGTCGCTCCGCATGAGGCCCTTCTCGTTGAGCGTCTGCACCACGATCGCGGTGGAGGACAGCGCAAAGATCAGGCCGACGGCCAGCGCCATCGTCCAAGGCAGGCCCAAAGCATACCCTCCCGCCGCCAGAAGCGCCGTCGTGCCGCCGACCTGCAGACCGCCCAGCCCGAGCAACCGCGCGCGCATTTCCCAAAGGATCTTGGGTTCGAGTTCCAGCCCGACCAGAAAGAGCATCATCACCACGCCGAACTCGGCAAAGTGCTGCAGGCTGACGACATCCACGTTGAGGCTGGCCAGGATTGGGCCGAGGACGATGCCGGCCAGAAGATAGCCGAGAACGGATCCGAGCCCGAGCCGCGTCGCGATGGGCACCGCGACGACCCCGGCGATCAGAAACAGGAACGCGAGAAGCAGAAACTGATCCACCTTAGACCTCCGTTCCGATCGGGAGGGTGTGCGCCGTCATGATGCTCTGGCCCGCCGACCTGTCGAGATCGATCCGGTCGTCGCGCAGAGCTTCGAGCAGCTTGCGATACCCCGCCACATGATCGGCCAGGCGCCCGTCATCCGGGGCGGCGAGCGCCCCGTGCAGAACATAGGGTGCTGCGAAGCGCATCTTGCACAGGCGGGCCGTCTGCTCCATCGGCGTCAGGAAGGTGCGGAGCGGGAAGTGCTGATAGCCGTCCGTCGCATACGCATCTTCCGGGCCTGCGGTGGTGAGGGCCAGAAGCATCGTCTTGCCGGTCAGCGCGGTTCCGCCCTCGCCATAGGCGAACCCGTTTTCCAGCACCAGATCGAGCCACTCCTTAACAAGCGAAGGCGTAGCGTACCAGAACAGCGGGTATTGCAAGACCAGCACGTCATGGGCCAAGAGCTGCGCCTGTTCGGTGTCGATATCGATGTTGAAGCGCGGATACGCGGCATAGAGATCGACGCAGGACACGCCGTCGACCTCTTGCGCCACCCGCCAGAGCGCCACATTGGCCTTGCTGAAGCGGTGCCCCGGATGGGCGTAACAGACCAACACCTTAGCCATTGCGCATCCCTCCCCA
>JBCDGG010000112.1:0-18647 GCA_038757905.1 Pseudomonadota bacterium
GGCGCATTGGGCGGCATGTCGGCGCCGTCCTTCAGGATCGAGGTCAGGTAGGCGGCCTTGATCTCGCTATCCAGAACGCCGGGCCGGGCCGCCGCGATCACCGCGTCGAGCGACCGGTCGAGGATCTCGGCCGCCTTGCGGGTATAGGCGATCTCGGCCGGCGACTTGATCAGCCGCATCTTGCGAATCAGGTGGTCGTCGTTCTCCAGCGTGCAAAAGCCCTCCAGCGCGCCCTGCACCCGCCAGAGGTTCCAGCCGGTCAGCCCGTGGGTGTTCAGCTCGATGGCGACGCGCCCGCCCTTCAGCCCCAGCTCGCCGAGGATATCGCGCAGATCCTCGGCGGGGTTGGCATCGTCGGCATCCCACCAGATCCGGATATCCTCGATGGTGCTGGTCTGGCGCGCCTGCACCAGATCCGGGCGCCGGGTCAGCAGCACGATGGGCCGCTCGTCGGCGGTGATCACGGCGCATTGAAAGAAGACATAGCCGCCGGTGTCGTAGCCCGTCAGCCAGTAATGGCTCTCCTGCGCGAAGACGATCATGGCGTCCCAGCCGTTCTGGCGCAGCTCGGCCCGCAGGCGCGCCTGGCGGGCCATGTGCTCCTCCCGAGAGAAAGGCAGCGCTATATGCTCGGCCGAAGGCATCCGCGTCGTTTCCCCCAAGAAGCAGCGTTGGACCTGAGCGTAAGGACTGGTATACCAAGCGTCAACCAAACGGATGCAAACCGCAGAGCAGTGAGAGATCAGAGTGTCCGACACGATAAACCGCCCAAAAAACAAGCAGCTTGCCCCGGCCGATGGCCGCGACGGCGGGCATACCGAAAACGAACGCCTGGCCGACCGGGCCTACCGGCAGATTCTGGATCTGATCCTGACGGGCGAAGCGAAGCCCGGCGAGGCCCTGAACGAGCGGCGATTGGGAGAGATCCTGAACATGTCGCGTACACCGGTCCGCGACGCGCTGTTGATGCTTGAAACCGAAGGTCTGATCGCGCGGCACGGGCGCCTCGGCGTGCAGATCCGCGAAATGCGGATCGACGAGTATGTCGATGCGTTGCAGATCCGCATGATCCTGGAGCCTGCCGTGGCGCGGATGGCAGCGGGCCGGGTCGCGACGGCCGATCTGGATGCGCTGGACGCCATCCTGCAGGATGCGCTGGCGGGCGCGCTGGCCGGGCGGGCCGCCGACCGGTCGCAGACGCGTCTTGTGGACGAGCGCCTGCATGGCCTGATTTCGGACAGCGCCGGCAACCCGCAGCTGACGCAGATCGTCCGCAACCTGCGCCGCAAGACCCAGGTCTTCGATCTGCGTAACCTGCCGGAAAGGGCCGTCGATGCGTGCCGGGAGCACCTAGAGATCGTGGATGCCCTGCGCGACGCCGACGGGGAGCGCGCGGCGCAGGCCATGACGCGCCACCTGGAGCAGGTCCGCGCCAGCATCCTGGCCCGCTTGTCGGGCGCATGAGCGAGTTGCGCCCGCGCGCGGCCGGGCTGGCCCCCGATCTCCCCCTGGCCGAGCGCCTCTTTGCCGAGCTCCGCGCCCGGACGGCGGATGCCTCTGGGGCCGGTGTCACGCGTATGTCCTACGGACCGGGAGAGGCCGCCGCCCATGAGATCGTCTACCGGGAGGCCAGCGCCCTGGGCCTCACGCTCGAGACCGACGCCGCCCGCAATCTGTACCTGACCCTGCCGGGGGCGGAGGAGGCGCCGCGCCTGGTCATCGGCTCCCACCTCGATTCCGTTCCGCGGGGCGGCAATTACGACGGTGCAGCGGGGGTGCTGATGGGCCTGTCGGTGGTGTCCGGCCTGGTCGCCACCGGCTGCGTGCCGCCCCAGCCGATCACCGTGATGGCGATCCGGGCGGAGGAAAGCGCCTGGTTCTCCAGCTCCTATATCGGGAGCCGCGCGGCCTTCGGGCGCCTCGCCGCGGCGGAGCTGGACACGGTGCGGCGCGCGGGCGACGGTCAGCAACTGGGCGCAGCGATCGAGGCGGCGGGCGGGTCTGCCACGGCCGTGGCAGAGGGGCTGGCCTTTCTCACCCCAGACGACATCGCCGCCTATATTGAGCCGCATATCGAACAGGGCCCGGTGCTGGCCCATCGCGGCGCGGCCCTCGGCCTTGTGACCGACATCCGCGGCTCCCGCCGCTACCGCGCCGCGATCTGTACGGGCGCCTACGCCCATTCCGGCACCACGCCGCGCGCGCTCCGCCGCGACGCCGTGGTGGCGGTGGCCGAGCTTGTCTCAACGCTCGATGAAACCTGGCAGAGGATGGAGGCCGACGGTCAGGATCTGACCGTGACGTTCGGCCAGATCGCGACGGACCCGGCCGAGGCGTCCTTCTCGAAGGTCGCCGGCCATGTGGGCTTTTCGCTCGATATCCGCAGCAACGCCCCTTCCACGCTGGAGCAGGCCGAGGCGGAGCTTCGCGCCTCAGTGGCGCAGATCGAGCAGGAGCGGCATGTGGTGTTCGACCTCGGTCCGCGCACCTTCACCGAACCGGCATTCATGGATCGGGGCGTGATCGCCGCCCTGCACCGCGCCGCAAGGCGCGCGGGGCACGAGATCGGCGAGATGCCGAGCGGCGCGGGCCACGACGCGGCGACGTTCGCCTCTCTCGGGGTTCCCACCGGCATGCTCTTCCTGCGGAACCTGCATGGCAGCCACAACCCGGACGAACATATGGACATGGCGGATTTTCAGGCGGGCGCAGAGGTGCTCCTGCAGTATTGCCTTGATCCGCAGGCGCCATCTCCGTGACGGATTGCGTGATCGTCCAGCCCATTGCGCGGTGCGGCGTCGACTTGCTGCATCGGGCCGGGCTTGCGGTGTTCGAAGCGCCTGCGCCAGAGCTGTCGGTGCTCCTGCCCCATCTGCGGACGGCGCGCGCGGTGATCACGCGCAATCAAGGGCTGTCGTCGGAGGCGATTGCGGCCGCCCCACGGTTGGAGATCATCGCCGCCCACGGCACCGGCACCGACAGGATCGCCAAGTCGGACGCCGAGGCGCGGGGGATCCGCGTTCTCAACACGCCCGGCACCAATGCGCGCGCGGTGGCCGAGCATGCCCTTGCTCTGATTTTCGCCTGCTCGCGCTACGTCGTAGCGGCCGATCAGGCCGTGCGCCGGGCCGACTGGGGCTTTCGCGACGGGGCTTTGCCGCGCGAGGTTTCGGGGCGCCGCCTCGGCCTCGTCGGGTACGGTCACGTTGCCCGTGCGCTCGCCGGTTTGGCCTTGGGTCTTGGGATGTCCGTGGCGGCCTTTACCCGCCACACCACGCCCGCCGCGCTGCGGCAGGACGGCGTGGCGCACGCGCCGTCCCTCGACGCGCTTCTGGAAGACAGCGATATCGTGTCGCTCCACGGCACACCGGGAGGAGCGCCGGTTCTTGCCGCACCCGCGCTTGCCCGGATGAAGCACGGCGCAATCCTGATCAACACGGCCCGGGGCGCGCTTCTCGACGAAGCAGCCCTGGCCAGCGCCTTGCGCAGCGGTCATCTCTCGGGCGCCGCGCTCGACGTTTTTGCGCAGGAGCCGCTTGCGCCCGACAGCCCGTTGCTGGCCGCGCCCAACCTTGTCCTGACGCCGCATATCGGCGGGCGCGGCGTAGAGGCGTCCGACAGAACCGCACGCGCCGTCGCGGCCCTGGTGATCGAGGCGCTTGGCCTGCCGCTCCCCGCGCCTGCGGAGCGTGTGACGTGACGCGCGACCCGGTGGTGCGCCCCCTCGGTGACACCGCCCTGTCGGTGGAGTTCGCCGACCGGATCGACCCGGCTTTGACCGCGCGCATTCATGCGTTCGACGCCGCCTTCACGGCCCTTCGCCTGCCCGGCGTGATCGAGACCGTGCCGACCTATCGCGCGATCACCCTCCACCTCGATCCGCTGGTGGCCGACCGCGCGGCGATTGCCGATGCCGTGCAAAACCTCGCCGTGGCCCCTTTTGATAGGGCGCGGGACGGCGCCGTGTGGGAAGTGCCTGTCGTCTATGGCGGCGCCTTCGGTCCCGATCTGGCGGCGGTGGCGGCCCATGCAGGGCTCACCCCGGACGCCGTCATCGCGGCCCATGCCGAGCCTCAGTATCAGGTGGCGATGGTGGGCTTTCTGCCGGGCTTTTGCTACCTGTCGGGCCTCGACGCGGCCCTGGCCACCCCGCGCCGCGCCGATCCCAGGGCGCGCATCCCGGCCTCGTCGATCTCCATCGGTGGGGCGCAGACGGCGATTGGCAGCCTGGAGGGGCCGAGCGGCTGGCACGTGATCGGCCGCACACCGGTGCGCCCTTTTCAACCGGGGCGCACGCCCGAGTTTCTGTTCGGCCCGGGCGACACGATCCGCATGCGCCCGATCCCTGCGTCGGAGTGGGCCGCGCTCGATGCCGATGCGGCCCAAGGCGCACGGATCGCCACGCGCCTGACCGAGGGTTGAGCACCGTGGGCGCGCTGGAGGTTCTGAGCTGCGGGCCGGGCCTGACGGTGCAGGATGCCGGCCGCACCGGTTACCTCCGCTTCGGCGTGCCGACGGCCGGTGCCATGGATCGCGCGGCGCTGGCCCTTGCCAACGCGCTCGTGGGCAACGCTCCGGAGGCCGCCGCGCTCGAGCTGCCGTTTCTGGGCGCCACGTTCCGGATGCGCTCGGGCGCGACCGTGATCGGTGCGGCGGGTGCTGGCGCGGTGCTGGCGATCAACGAAATCCCTGTGCCCGCAGCCTCCGCGGCCCTGGTCCGCGCGGGGGATCGCGTCGCTGTCAGCCCGGCCTGCGGCGGCGTCTACACCTATCTTGCCATTGCGGGGGGCATCGCCGTTGCCCCCGAGATGGGAAGCCGATCCAGCCATATGCGCACCGGTTTCGGGCCTGCGCAGCTGGCAGCGGGCGATCATGTCCCGCTTGCGGACGAGGCAGGATCGGAAGCGGCATTGAGGTACATCGGCGCGGCGGCGCCCGGCGACGGCCCGATCCGCGTGGTGCCGGGCCCGCAAGACAGCCATTTCGGCGAGGGCGTTTGGGCGGCTTTCCTCGGCGCGGCGTTCCGCGTAAGCGCCCGCTCGGACAGGATGGGCCTGCGCCTCGACGGGCCGCGGCTTCCCTCGGCGAGGGGGCATGACATCGTGTCGGAAGGAGTTGTGCCGGGCAGCATCCAGGTGCCGGGGGATGGGCAGCCCATCGTGCTCGGCCGCGATTGCCAGACCACGGGCGGCTACCCCAAGATCGCAACGGTGATCTCGGCCGATCTGGGGCGTCTGGCGCAGTTTCCGCCGGGGGCGGAGATCCGCTTCCGCACGGTCTCGGCCGACGAGGCCATCGAGGCGGCCCGCAGCCTCGCTGACTGGGTCGCGGCGCTTCCCGGCGGTATGCGCTCAGCGCGGACAGAGCCGGCGGAGCTGACGCGGCACAATCTGATCAGCGGCATCACCGACGCGCGCGGTCATTGACCCGCAAGCGCGGGGGCGACCTCCCAGCCCGCCGCTTCAAGCCCCTCCCGCAGAGCCCGCGCCATGGCAACCGCACCGGGCGTGTCACCATGGACGCAGACCGTGTCGATCTCGACCGGGAGCGTCTTGCCCGACACTGCCACAATCCGCCCCTCGTCCACCATGGACATCACTCGGGCCAGCGCGGCATCGGCGTCATGGATCACCGCGCCCGGCTGGCTGCGCGGCGTAAGATTGAACGTGTCACCGTAGGTGCGATCGGCATAGATCTCGCGGATCGGGCGCAACCCGGCGCGATCCGCGGCGCGTTCCGTCGCGGTGCCGGGCATAACCATGAAGGCCAGCGCAGGATCGGCGGCGCGGATGCCGCGGGCGACGGCATCCGCGAGCGCGTCGTCATCGGCGCAGGCATTGCCGAGCGCGCCATGGGTTTTGACATGGGTGCCCCGGTGCCCGGCCAACGCCGCCATCGCCTGAAACGCGCCCACCTGGTAGGCCACGAGGCCTTCGATCTCATGGGGCGTCACCCCGGCCATGGGCCGGCGCCCGAATCCGATCAGATCGCGGTAGCCGGGATGCGCCCCCACCGCCACGCCCCGCGCCTGCGCCTCGCGGAGCGTCGTGCGCATCGTCTCCGGGTCCCCGGCGTGGAACCCGCAGGCGATGTTAGCCGTGCTCACGATGTCCAGCATCGCCGGATCGTCGCCCATGCGCCACGGCCCAAACCCCTCGCCAAGATCGGCGTTCAAGTCGATGCGCATACACGTCTCCCTTATGCCCGACCGGACCGCGCGCCCGGTATTGCACCCCTGTATATCGTTGGTATACCAGCCTCGCCTAGCAAACAGGAGCGCCCCATGGCCAGCCCCACCCTGCTCTACCTCGGAAACGGTACCAAGCTGCAATCCATCGCAAAGCTCGATGAGCGCTTCGAGAGCTGGGGCCTGAACGTGGAGCGCCATTGGGCCTATAACGGTGAGTTTCCCGAGAGCCTGGACGGCTACGATGGTATCTTCCTCTCGGGCAGCCCTCACGGCGCCTACGAGGATATCCCGTTCATCAACCGCGAGCATGATCTGATCGCCGAGGCCGCCGACCGCGCCATCCCCATGCTCGGCATTTGCTTTGGAAGCCAGATCCTGGCCTCCGCCCTCTGCGGACGCGATCAGGTGTTCCGCCGGGAGGATTGCGAAATCGGCTACAAGGATCTGCCGGTCACGCCCGCTGCCGGAGACGATCCGATCGCCGCAGAGCTTGAGGACAGCGTCCACATGTTCGTGTGGCACAACGACGAGGTGCGCGGGGATCACCCCGACATGACGCTTCTGGCCAGTTCCGATCTCTGCCCCAATCAGATCTGGCGCTATCGCGCCGCGCCGATCTGGGGCATCCAGGGCCATCCCGAAATCACCCTGGCGCAAGCCCCCATCTGGTTCGAAGAGAACCGCAGCCGGATGGAGAAGGACGGCGCCGATATCGACGATCTCAAGGCGGCGGCGAGCGAAGCCGCCGAGGCCAAGACCATGCTGACCCGCTTCGCCGATCTGGTGCGAGAGCGCGCATGACCCTCCCGATGATCTACGAGCCATGGTTCGAGAAGGCGGAGCATGAGGCCCGTCTGGCGCGGGTTCAAGCGGCGCTGCGCGACCGGGGCCTCGATGCCCTGCTCGCGTTTCAGCCCGAGACGGTCACCTGGCTCACCGGTTTCTTCACCCGCGGCTACGCGACCCTGCAAATGGCCATCGTCCCGCAGGAGGGTGCGCCGACCCTGATCTGCCGCGATGTCGAGGAGTTCTACGTCGATGCCACGAGCGCCTTCCCGGATCGGACGCTGTGGCGCGACAGCGACGATCCGATGCACGTCGCGGTCAAGGCCATCGAGGCGCGTCTGGGGCCCGCCGCCAGGGTCGGGATCGAAATGGCGGCCTGGCCCCTCTCCGTCGCGCGGTATCAGCACCTTACATCGGGCTTGAGCGCCTACACCTTCATCGACGAAACAGACCTCGTACCCGCCATGCGGGTGATCAAATCACCTGCCGAGATCGCCTTGCAGCGCCACGCCGGACGTGCCGCAGAAGCCGGCATGCAGGCGGCCATCGACAGCGCCGGGATCGGCGTCAGCGAACGCGAGATGGCGGCCGAGATCTGCGCGGCCATGATCCGCGCGGGCAGCGATCTGCCGGGGCCGGGCGTCATGTCTTCAGGCGCGCGGGCCTTTCACCTGCATGGCGGCTACTCCGACCGGGTGCTGGAGCGCGGCGATATCGTCCAGATCGAGACGACGCCGAATGTCCGGCATTACCACGCCCGCTTCATGCGGCCGATCCGCGTGGCAGAGGCCAGCGACGACGATCACCGCATCGTCGAGCAACTGATCGAGATCCAGGATGCCGCGCTGGCCGAAGTGCGCCCGGGCGTCCCGGCGTCGGTGCCGGACGCCATCTACCGCGACGGGGTGCTTTCGGCGGGGCTGCGCGAGACCTACACCAACAAGACGTTCTACTCCGTCGGGCTCCTGCTCCAGCCCTCGGGGGGCGAGGCGCTGCAGGCCGCGCCGGGCGCAAGCTGGGTCTTCGAGGAAGGGATGACCTTCCACACCTACGTGCTCGCCAAGGGTTTCGGCATGTCAGAGACGATTGCCGTCACGCCCGACGGGATCGACCGGCTGACCCGTTTTGACCGGATGCTCTTCGTTTCGCGCTGACGGCGCCTCCGCCGCTCGGGGGCCTAGACCCAACCGCGATAGAATGCGCGCACCGGCTCCATCAGATTGGCCGCCAGCCGCCGGTTGGCCGCCTCCTGAGGTGTGTCCTTCCGCGCGAGCTCCGCCGCGATCCGGCCCAGCGTCGCATCCCGGTCGACCTGGGTGAACGCACCCTCGTGGTAGACGGTCGTCCCGCCGATCATCACGGTCTCCACGGCCGAGGGCTTGGCCCGGCGCAAAAGCACATCCAGCAGCGGAATCGCCGGGTCCTGGTACGGGAAGGTCACCGCCGCCCAGTCCAGAAGGACCAGATCCGCCAGCTGCCCGGGTGCAAGCCGGCCGATCCGGGGACCGAACGGCGTCGTCGCCGCGCCATGCTCGGTGGCCATTGCAAAGACCTGTGCCGCAGACGGACAAGGGCTTTCATGCCCAGGCGGGCGATGCAGCGTCAGCGCGAGCCGCATCTCCTGCAACATGTCGCGATCGTCGTTGATGCCGGCCTCGTCGATCCCGAGCGCGACCGGCGCGCCACTGGCAAGAAAGGCGTTCAGGTCGGCGCGGCCGCTCTTCAGGCGCAGATTCGACGAGCAATTGTGGCACAGGCACCCGCCGCGTTCGGCCACCAGCGCGAGATCCTCGTCGGTCATCCATACGCTGTGGCCGAGGGTCAGGTTCGGGCCGATCAGGCCGAAGCGATCAATATGCGCCACGGCCGAGCCGCCCGTGCGACGGCGCGCGTATTCCGCCTGATAAGGCGTCTCCAGCAGGTGCATGTGCATCGGTGCACCCGTCTCTTCGGCCACGCGCGCGGTGCTCTCCAGCGCAGCATCGGACAGCCAGTGCAGGTTTGACGGCGCCAGTTGAATGCCGATCAGGTCGGCCCCCTCCCATTGCGCCCTCAGGGCGTGAAACACCGCGATCTGTGCATCGAGGGGCAGGCCGAACCCTGCCAGATACGCCGCCGCCGGCGCCTGTAGCTCCTGCGGCAGGGAGGCCACGAACGCCTCATCCGCCGCATAGATCATGCGGCACTGGTCGCGGAACGCAAAGGAGTAGGAGGCACGCAGGCCAAGCTCGGAATAGGCGCCGATGATCGCGTTGGCGCGCGACAGGACGGCCTCGACATCGCCCGGGGCGCGGCTGTGCAGGTGCTGCACGGTGGTGACGCCGGAGGCGACCATCTCGAATGCGGCATAGAGCGTGTCGAGACGCGGATCGATGTCGCGCATGGCCAGGCGTTCCGGGAACCACAGCTCCAGCGGCTGATCCCGGGCGCCGAGCTGAAACGGCGTGAGACCGACATGGTGATGGGCGTTGATCAATCCCGGGATCGCGACCCGCCCGCGCCCGCCCCATTCCTCGGCGCCCGGATTGGCGCGGCGCAGATCTGCGGCCGGCCCGATGGCCGCGATCGTATCGCCCTCGATCAGAAGCGCGGCATCGTCGTGGAACTCGGGGCTGCCATCGGCGGCGATGCCGGTCACGATATGGTCGGCGACGACCAGTTTTTGGCTCATGCCGGAATCCCTCCCCTGAAGCGGGCCAGCGACAGGCGCACCGCCGCCGGCACAGGCTCGATCAGCGGCACGGCGGAGGTTGCGGCAAGCGCGCGCGCCGCCCGGGCCAGCGGCCCGCCGCCGATCACGACCGCCTCGGCCCCGCCCTCGCGCACCGCCGCCGCAACCGCTGCGGCAAGGGCTGCCTGCAAGGCGGGCGCATTCGCGGTCAGCGCGACGGGATCGCCCGGTGTCGTCCATGTGCCCGCGAAGCCCTTATGGCCGTAAAGCGCCGCCGTTTCCGAAATCCGGCCCTTCATCGCGGGCGTCGTCGTGGCGACGGCGAACCGCCTCCCCCCGGCACCCGCCTCCGCCATGGCCGCCTCCGCGATGCCGGTCACCGGGATGTCGAGCGCCGCGCGCAACTCTGCAAGCCCGGGATCGCCGAAGGCGGCGACGATGACCGCATCCGCGCCTGCGAGGTCCGACGCTAGCGCGGCCACAGCCTCGGCCGCGCGATCGAGCGCGTCCGGTCCGGTGATGAGCGGGGCCCCGAACGCGGCTGTGACGCCCGCGACGGAGACCGCCGGCCCGGCGTCTGCAGCCGCAATCTGTACCATCTGCGCCGTCGTCTCGGCCGAGGTATTGGGATTGACCAGCGCCAGCCTCATGGCACGGCCGCGGCGAAGGCCCGCGCGATGTCGACCCGGCGGGCGATCCACAACCGCTCGCGACGGCGGGCCAGCTCGGAAAGGATGCCGTCGAACGCCTTGAACCGGCCCGGCCGCCCGACGATGCGCAGATGAAAGCCGATGTTCAGCAGCCGGGCCTGCCCGTTGCGCGCCTCACCCTCCAACACGTCGAGCGCGTCGGAGACGTATTCCACCATCTCGGCGGCGCGGACAAAACCATTGGGATGAAAGAACTTCATATCGTTGGCGTCGAGCGCATAGGGCACGACGAGCAACCCGGACGGATCGCGATAGGGCAGATCGTCGTCAAACCCGTTCGAGGTGTAGAGATAGCCCCGCTCGGCCAGAAGCGTGCGCGTCCACGGGCTTTCCGATCCGCGGCAGAAGAACCCCAGCGGGCGCGTCCCCGACGCGGCCGCGATCGCATCGCCGGCGCGGTCGAGATCGGCCGCTTCGGCATCGGCGCTGTCATACTCGGCATGGGGGCGCCAGAGCCAGCCGTGATTGGCCACCTCGTGCCCATCCCGTGCGAGCATCGCAAGCGCCGGGGCAGCCCGCTCCGCCGCACGGCCACAGGCAAAGATCGTCGCCGGGATCTTATGCAGCCGGAGCGCGTCCGCCATCCGCCAGACGCCCGCGCGCGGACCATAGGCGAAGATCTGCGCCTGCCCGGCATCGGGCTTGCCCGCGGGCACGACGGAGCGCACCTCGCCGATCCGCTCGCTCTCGGGATCGCCATCGAGGACCTGCCGCTCCGCCCCTTCCTCGAAGTTCACCACGACCGAGACGGCGAGGCGCGCCCCCCCGGGCCACGTCATGTCCGGCCATTGCCCGCCATATCCGATCAGATCGCGCGTCATGGCTCGGGCGCGAATGTGGGTGGGCACGGGCGCGGCGTCCACTGCGGCAGGCCGGTTGCGGCGCGCCAGGCGTGGGCGATCTCGGCCCGTGTTGCGAACCAAACCCCGTTCTGCTGCAATGCATGGTCGAGGAACGCCTCCAACCCGCCGATGCGGGCCGGGCGGCCGATGATCCGCGTGTGCAGACCGACGGACAGCATCCGCGGCGCATCGACCGATTCGGCATAGAGCCGGTCGAACGCGTCGATGCAGTACCGCGCGAAGTCGCCGCCGAAGACGAACCCGCCGCCATTGTAGAAGCGCATATCGTTCGTATCGAAGGCGTAGGGCAGGACCACATGGGGGCCGGCCTCCGTCTCGACCGTATAGGGCAGATCGTCGTTATAGGCGTTGCTGTCGTAGAGAAACCCGCCCTGCTCGACGAGCAGCGCCCTTGTGTTGAGCGAGGTCGCCGAGCGCGTGTGCCAGCCCATGGGCGGCGTTCCGGCAGCCTCGGACAGCGTATCGACCGTGCGGGCGATGGCGCGCCGCTCCTCGGCCTCGCTCATGTGGACATGCCCCTCCCACCGCCAGCCATGGGCGGCGACTTCGTGGTTATCGGCGACGGCCTCGGCGGCGATCCAGGGGGTCGCCTCAATCGCACGCCCGCAGGCATTCAGCGTCGCGCGCACCCCCCTGGACTTCAGCGCGGCGCGAATCCGCGGCCAGCCGGCCCGGGGGCCGTACTCGAAGTGGCTTTCCATGCAGAGGTCGCGCGCGCCCTCGACCGCTTCGACCGCCTCGTAGATATGCTCGTTGCGCGCATCCCCGGCGCCGAGTGAAAGCTCCGCGCCTTCTTCGATGTTGACGACGATCGACACTGCGAGCCGCCCGCCTCCGGGCCAGCGGGTATCGGGGGCCCCCTTTCGGTAGCCCTCGAAGTCCCGCCGGGTCATCTGCTCGAGCCCCGGGCCGCGTCCATGAAACGGTGGCAGAGATCCGCATCCCAGCGGATCAGGTCATCGTCCTCCGCGGTCTTCCGCATCAGGGCGCTGGACACGATCACGCCGTCGGCGGTTGCGAGTGCGTCGGCCACGTTGCCTTCTGTCACGCCGCCGCCGATCAGGATCGGGCGCGACGGTACTGCCTGGCGCACGGCGCCGATGCGCGTGCACGTATCGGCGAAGCTGGAACCAGTGATGATCAACCCGTCCGCCCCCACCTTGGCGGCCCAATTCGCGGCAAAGGGCTGCGGCTCGTCCGAAAGGGGCCGTGCCGTGCGGTCGTGCACGTCGGCCAGGATCGCGACGCCGGACGCACCGATGGACGAGCGGTAGGCCACGGCCTCCGCCCCCAGACCGTGGCGCGGCCCCTCGGACGTCATCGCTCCGCCGACAAAGACCTTCAGACGCACGAAATCAGCGCCGCTGGCATGGGCGACCGAGAGAGCGGCGGCAGCGTCATGCGCCTCGACGATGATGCCGAGCCCAAGGGTCGGCAGCTCCGCCCGGATGAGCCGCGCCAGCGCCGACATCCGCGCGATGGTCTCGGCGCTGGCCGGTCCCGCCGTCCGGGTCTGATCCTGCAGTTTGAGGAAGGGCACACCCGCCTCGGCAAAAACCCGGGCATTGGCGAGGGCATACTCCTCGAACCAGGAGAGGGAGAGATGCCGGGACAAGGGGAAATCCGGCAAATGGAGGGCCGCGATCACGCAGGGCTCTGCACCGAAGACTTTGTGGGTCATGACGCCGCCGCCTCTTCGAGGGCCGCGCGCCGGGCGGCTCTGTTCGCCGGCAGCGCCCCGTCCGCGCCGAAATGCTGAACGATCTCCGCCGCCGAGATCGCCCCGTACCGGGCGGCCCTCACGGGATCGCCCGTTTCCACAAGGCCCGCGAGGAAGCCGCCGCAAAAGCTGTCTCCTGCCCCGGTCGGGTCGACCGGCTTGGCGGGCGCGGCGGGCACCTGAACCGGCGCCGCCGCCGCGCGATCCCAGACCAACACGCCCTGCGCGCCCAGCTTGACGGCCAGAGCGCCGGGGCAGACGCGCGCCAGAGCGGCCAGCCCGTCCGCCGGGCCCGCGTCCGGAACCAGCGCCCGCAGTTCGACCTCGCTCGGCAGGAACGCGTCGAGCCGCGCCAGAAGCGGGGCGAGATCGTCAAGCCGATGCCCGGCCAACTGCCAGCCGGGATCGGCAGCGATGAGGCCCCCGCCTGGGCCGAACCAGTCGATCATCGCGCGCATCACCTCCGGCTGGCTGGGTGCAAGCAGGATACCGCGCGCACCCTGCCAGCCCTTTGGCACCTGCGCGGGCGTCAAGGGATGGCGGATGCGAAACTCGGAATAGCTGACCTCTCCCGGAACGCGTCGGGCGATCAGAATCTCGCGCCATCGCGCGATGTCATCGGCCGACAGGCGATCCGACGCAAACCCGGCCTCGCCCAAGGCGTCGGGCGGGCTGGTCAGCCCCTCTTCCCGGGCGCCGGCCGCGTCGTAGATGAACCAGTTGCACGCGCTGAGTTCCTCGTCCGACCACGCGACACCGCCGAGATCGACGCCGCCCCGTTCCAGGCGCGAAATCGTGGCGCGCGGATAGCTCGCCACCGCCGCGCTGACGAGCCCGACATGCGGCCGCCACATCAGCGCGCCGACCGCGGAGTAGGCGCCATTGCCCCCGGCCTGCGCCAGCGCGACCCGCCCATCGGACGCGATCACGTTGTCGACCGTCAGCCCCCCGATCGTGACGAGATCGGGGGCCACCTCAGCCACCCAGACGCGGCGCGCCGAGGCCGAGTACATCGCGCTCCATCGCGGCGTGATAGCCAAAGAGGTGCAGCGGCACGGAGTAGACGATGGGCGCCGTTTCCTGGGCAACGGCCGGCAGATGCCACGCAACGTCGGCGATCTCCGCGATCTCGGTCTCGCCCTCGGGTACGAGCGCGATACAGTACCCCTCGCTTCCCCGGCTCATGATCGCGGTTTCCGCCGCGCGCGTGTGGCTCGCGGCATCGGGCGCGATCAGGAACAAAGGATCGCCGGCCTTCTGCGTCCGGTAATGGTGGTATTCCTCAAGCGGGAAGGCATAGGCGTGGATCGGCGCCAGTTCCTTGAGCTTCGCCGCGCCGAAAGCGGCCGGGGCATAATGCGGGCCGGCACCCGCAAGCAGCACCAGATCGGCACGCGCCAAACGGGCGGCGACCTGTCTGGCGGGCTCGTAGAACTCCTTGGACACGGCATCCACCACCGACGGGAGCGTGTCGAGCGCGCCGCGCAGGGCCGAGGCATCCTTGCCCTGCGCCTCCGCCACAGACGCCGTCAGTGCGAGCTTCAGCGCCATCGCGGCGGTGCTCGATTGCGTCGGCCACCCGCCGCGCGTGGCGCGGATTTGCAGCGCGCCTGGAAACTCCTCCATCAGCGGCGACCCGAGCGTGTTCGACAGGCCGATCGTGTAGGCCCCCCGCTCAGCCGCGCCCTTCAGGCCGTCGATCACGGGCTCGGTCTTGCCGCTGGAGCTGAGCCCGATCACCACGGTCTCGTCATCGACAACGTCGAGGCCATAGGCGGTGAAGTCGAACGCCTCGCAGGGTTCCGCCACCGCACCGAGCAAACGCTCCATCACCGGGCGCACGCCAAAGCCCGAAATCCAGCTGTCGCCGCATCCCACCATGACCACACGGCGAATGCGCCGGTCCTTCAGATCGGCGGCGATGCTCGCCAGTGGGGCGGTGTTCGCCTCCAGCGTCGCGCGGATCGCTTCACCCTGCGCCATCATCTCCTTTTCGGTCAGCGCGACGCGGCGGAACCGCTCCGGGTCCGCTGGCGCATCGGACGACGATTCGCGCCGGATCTCCTGCAATCGTTGCTCAATGCTCACGTCGCTCTCCCTTTCCTATGCCCGACTGAAATGGCGCGTGCGAAACGCTGGCATTTCCGCCGCACTTTCGATATCTGTCTTTTGTACGAGAAACGCAAGCCAAGATCGAAAGCATGAAAGATGAGTGACCTCTCGGCCCCTCCCATCCTCAGTCGGCGTCATGAGCGGATCCTCGAAATGCTGGGTCAGGAGCGGATCGTCGAGGTCGCGCATCTGTCGGAGGTGCTTGGCGTGTCCGCGGTGACGATCCGGTCGGATCTGGACGCGCTGGAACGGCGCATGCTGCTGCGCCGGATCCGCGGCGGCGCGATGTCGATCCAGCCCGCGCGGTTCGAGCGCCCGCTCGATCTGCCGAGCCAACGCTTCGGCGAAGAGAAGGAGCGGATCGGCGCCCTGGCCGCCCGGATGGTACGCAACGGCGAGACCGTGATCCTCGATGCCGGGACGACGACGCTCGCCATGGCCGCCGCGATGCCCGAGGATCTGCGCGATGTCGTGGTAATCACCAGCAGCCTCGACATCGCCATTACCCTTGAAAGCCATGCTGGTGTGACGGTTATGGTCACCGGGGGAACGATCAAGAAGACCGGGCGCAACAGCCGCTCGCGCTCGCTGATCTCGCCCTTTGCAGGCTTGCTGCTGGCGCAGATCAACGCGGATTGCGCCTATCTTTGCTGCGCGGGGATCGACAGCGAGCGGGGCTTTACCAACGCGCATTTCGAAGAGGTGGAGGTCAAACGCGCCATGCTCTCGTCGGCACGGCGGGCGGTGATGCTCGGCGATCACGGCAAGATGGGACACGTTGCAGGGGCCCGAATCGCCACCGTCGCCGAGGTTGCGCGCCTGGTCACCGACAAGGGCGCCGCACCCGCGCAGGTGCACAGGCTCGAGGCCGCGGGGCTCGAAGTCGTGCTGGCGTGATCCACAGGCCGCCCGAATCTTCATCGCCGACGGCCGGATATCGGGCATTCACGCCGGGCGCGAGCCCGTTCCGCCAATTAGTTTGCGGAAATTTGCTTTTTTGTGTAATACGAAAGTGACGCGTGCTGAATTGGCCGACAGTCTCAGGACATAAAACGCACCAAGGGGGTGATCCATGCAGCTTTCCCGACGTTCCGTTCTCGGCGGCCTCACGGCCGCGACAGCCCTTTCGGCCCCGGCGGTTCTGCGCGCCCAGACGCGCGAACTGGTCATGGTGGGCTACGGCAATGATTCCGATGCACCGCTGATCGCCGCGGGCGAGGAGCTGGGCCGCCGCAACCCAGGCGTGTCGCTGCGGGTGATCGGCGGGCTCTCGGCCGAAGCGCTCGCGCAGATCAAGGCCGCGCGCGGCAACTCCCCGTACGATCTCGCCGTCATGGGCTCGCCCGCCATCGTCAATGCGCTGGCAGAAGACGTGCTGGTGCCGCTCGACTTCTCGAAGATCCCCAACAGCCAGAACGTGGACCCCAAGTTCACGCCCTACGGCTACGACGTGGGCCAGCCGATCTGGTTCGAAGGGATCGGCATCGCCTACGACACCACCAAGATCACGACACCCCCCACGACGTGGGAAGCGCTGTGGAGCGGCGACTACACCGGCCGCATCGGCATGTGCCGCCCGCAATCAAACCTCGGGCTCGGCGCCCTGGCGGCCACCTCCGAAGCGTTCGGCATGCCCCAGGACGACATGACCTTCGCGCTGGAGAAGTGGCTAGAGCTCGATCCGCTCGTGGGCCGCAGCCCGCCGCTGCTGCAGCAGATGATCGAGCGCGGCGAGGTCGACCTTGCGCCTCTGTGGCACGTCAACACCTCGCTTGCGGCCTCCTCGGGCCTGCCGATCGCCTACGCCAAGATCACCGGGCCGGGCCCGCTGATGCTGCCCACCAACATTGTGCATTTCGTCAACACCGCGGAGGGGACGGCCGATCTGGTGCACGAGTTCGCCGATATCCTTCTGACGCCGGAGATTCAGACGATGGCCGGCAGCGCGCCGATCACCTTTGGAACGGTCGTCGAAGGGATCGACGTCCCGGCCGAGGCCGCGCCCTACGTACCGTCGACGCCGGAGGAGCTGGCGAGCACCACTTCGCTCGACTGGCAGTCCTTCGCGCCGCTGCGCGGTGAAACCGTAGAGGCGTTCGACCGCATGTTCGCGGCATGATGCATCAGCCTCCGGGCAGCGCGACCAAGGTTGCCGAAACAACCGCAACGGCCCCGGTGCTTCGCATCGGGGCCGTCTGCAAGCGTTTCGGCGCGACGACGGTGCTTGAGGAGTGTTCGCTCGATGTCGCCGAGGGCGAGATAGTGACGCTGCTCGGGCCGTCCGGCTGCGGCAAGACAACCCTGTTGCGCTGCGTGGCGGGCTTCCTCGACGCCGATGCCGGAGACATCCGCATCGACGGGCAAGAGATGCGCCCGGTGCCCGTCAACCGCCGCCCTGTCGGCGTGGTGTTTCAGAGCTATGCGCTCTTCCCGCATCTCACCGTCGCCAGGAACGTGGGCTACGCCCTCCGGATGCAGGGCGTTGCGCGGGACGCGGCGGAATCGCGCATCGCGGCGGCGCTCGACACCGTGTCTCTCTCCGAGTTCGGCGACCGGTACCCCGCGCAGCTGTCGGGCGGTCAGCAGCAGCGCGTGGCCATCGCGCGGGTCCTTGTCATGGAGCCGCGGGTGCTGCTCCTCGACGAGCCGTTCAATGCCCTCGACGCGAAACTGCGCAACACCATGCAGGTGGAGCTGCGCCAGCTGATCAAACGCCTCGGCCTGACGGCGATCTTCGTCACCCACGATCAGGAGGAAGCCCTAACCATGAGCGACCGGATCGCCGTGATGCGCGCCGGCCGGATCGAACAGGCCGCCCCGCCCGATGAGATCTTCGACCATCCCGCGACGGCCTATGTCGCCGACTTCATCGGGACGTCGAACTTCTGGGCCAGCACGGCAGAGGGCGGCGCGGTGCACCTGCCGGACGGGCAAACCCGACCGACCGAGCAGAGCGGCGCTGTCGAGGTGATGGCCCGCCCGCACAACCTGCGGATCGGGGCGCCCGGGCAGAGCCCCTGGGCTGGCCGCGTTTCGTTCTCGCGCATGGTCGGGCCGCTCATCGAGTACCATGTCGAAACAGAGGACGGGGCGGTTCTGCAGATCGCCGCGATGCGGCAGGATCAGGCCCGCCCCATCGAAGATGGCGCGGCGGTGAGCATCGCCGTGGTCGACCCCGGATATTGCGCCGTCTATCCGCCCCGATGAGCGACGCCGCGCTTCCCCCACAGATCGCCACGCGGGGACTTGGCGAGCGCGCGATTGACGCGCTGTTGTCGGGCCGGGGCATCTGGCCCGCCGTGCCCGCCATCCTCGTTCTGATGGTCGTCGCGGTTATCCCCTTCGTGATCCTGCTGTCGCTCGGCTTTTCCGATATCGTCGTGTCCCGGGGCGAGATCCTGTCGCAGACCCTGTCATTCGCCCATCTGACGAATGCGCTGACCGATCCGCTCTACTGGACGACCTTCCAGCGCTCGCTGAACCTGGCCCTGACGACAACGGTGTTCTGCCTTCTGTTCGGCTATCCCGTCGCCTACCTGTTCCTGATCGGCGGGAAATGGACGAAGCGGCTGATCCTCGTGCTCACCATCGCGCC
>JBCDGG010000113.1:0-18505 GCA_038757905.1 Pseudomonadota bacterium
CCCCCGTCGCCCCAGGGGCGACTCCCCCGGAGTATTTCGGCCAAGATGAGGGAGCGTGCGTTTCGCACTGGCCCTTCGGGCGGGGGCACGCTAGCAGCCGGGCATCGAACTGGAGAGGCCCTATGGATCTGCGCAACATCGCCATCATCGCCCATGTGGATCACGGCAAGACCACGCTGGTCGACGAGCTGCTGAAGCAGTCCGGCGCGTTTCGGGAGAACCAGGCGGTCGCGGAGCGGGCGATGGATTCGGGGGATCTGGAGCGCGAACGCGGCATCACGATCCTAGCCAAGGCGACGTCTGTCGAGTGGAGCGGGACGCGGATCAACATCGTGGATACGCCCGGCCACGCCGATTTCGGCGGCGAGGTGGAGCGCATCCTGTCCATGGTCGATGGGGTAGTGCTGCTGGTGGATGCGGCCGAGGGGCCGATGCCGCAGACCAAGTTCGTGACCTCCAAGGCGCTGGCACTGGGGCTGCGGCCCATCGTGGTTCTGAACAAGGTGGACAAGCCCGATGCGGAGCCCGACCGGGCGCTCGACGAGGTGTTCGATCTGTTCTCGGCGCTCGATGCCGACGACGATCAGCTCGATTTTCCGCATCTCTATGCCTCGGGCCGCTCCGGCTGGGCCGATGCGGAGCTGGACGGGCCGCGCAAGGACCTCGATGCGCTGTTCCGGCTGATCGTGAACCATGTGCCGCGGCCGCGGCAGCTCGCCCGGTCCGATGAGGATTTCCGCATGCTCGTCACCACCCTTGGCGCAGACCCGTTCATCGGCCGCATTCTGACGGGTCGCATTGAATCGGGCCGTGTGACGACGGGCCAGATGGTGCAGGCACTGTCACGCATCGGGCAGAAGATCGAGCAATTTCGCGTGACCAAGGTGCAGGCGTTTCGCGGCCTGGCCCTGCAGGAGATCGCCGAGGGCGCGGCGGGCGATATCGTGACGCTGGCGGGCATGTCGAAGGCCACGGTGGCGGACACGATCTGCGCGCTGGCGGTGGAGGAACCGCTGCCGGCCCAGCCCATCGACCCGCCAACGATTTCGGTGACCTTCGGGATCAACGACAGCCCGCTGGCCGGGCGCGACGGCAAGAAGGTGCAGAGCCGGGTGATCCGCGACCGCCTTATGAAGGAGGCCGAGACCAACGTCGCGATCCGCGTGACCGACACGCCCGGCGGCGAGGCGTTCGAGGTCGCGGGGCGCGGCGAGCTGCAGATGGGAGTTCTGATCGAGAATATGCGCCGCGAGGGGTTCGAGCTGTCGATCTCGCGCCCGCGGGTTCTGATGCGCGAGGAGAGCGGGGCGCGGCTGGAACCCGTCGAGGAGGTCACGATCGACGTCGACGACGCCTATTCCGGCGCCGTGATCGAGAAGCTGACCGGCCCGCGCAAGGGCGAACTGGCCGAGATGCGCCAGCAGAGCGGCAAGACGCGGATCATCGCCCATGTCCCCTCGCGCGGGCTGATCGGCTATCAGGGAGAGTTTCTGACCGACACCCGCGGCACCGGCGTGCTGAACCGGGTGTTTCACGCCTGGGCCGATTACAAGGGGCCGATTCCGGGGCGCCGCGCCGGCGTGCTGATCTCGATGGAGAACGGACAGTCCGTCGCCTATGCGCTGTTCAACCTCGAAGACCGGGGGCGCCTGTTCATCGGCGCGCAGGAAGACGTCTATGAGGGGATGATCATCGGCGAGCACAGCCGCGACAACGATCTGGAAGAGAACCCGCTCAAGGGCAAGAAGCTTACCAATGTGCGCGCCTCCGGCAAGGACGACGCCGTGGTGCTGACGACACCGGTCAAAATGAGCCTGGAGGAGGCGATCGCCTATATCGACGACGACGAGCTGGTCGAGGTCACGCCCAACGCGGTGCGCCTGCGCAAGCGCTACCTCGACCCGCATGAGCGCAAGCGGCAGGCGCGCGCGGCGGGGTAGCGTTCCGCCCGCTCTTGACGCGTGTCAGTCTGGCCGCGCGGCGCGGCGGTATTATCGCCCGTGCGATGCCCTACGACACCTCTTTCCGCCTCCTGCGGCATCTTGTCTGTTCCCTCGTCTTGCTGGCGACCTTCGCTGCCCCGGCGGTTGCGGAGCCCGTGCGATGCGAAGACCCGACGTTTCTGGTGGATGATGCCGGGTTCGGGCTCGTGGACCGCATATGCCTGACCGCGTCCGTCGCGCAACGGCTCCTGGATGAGTGCGGGTTGACGATAGAGCGCCCCGTGACGCTTCTGATCCGGCCGGATCTGGGCGACGACTATCCGCGCTGTTCGGGTGTCTTTCACTGCGAGGACGACCTGGCCGAGGTCCTCCCCCCGGAAGAGATGTGGTTGGGTTTGGAGGCTGCTTCGCCCTTCCGTGTCCTCTCCGCCGAGACCTATTTCGACAGCGTCGTGGTCCATGAGCTGGCCCATGCGGCGGCCGAGCACACGCTTCGGGCTGGGGCAACGAGCCGTGCGGACATGGAGTACATCGCCTATGCGATGCAGATCGAGAGCCTGCCCGCGAAAGCGCGCGCCGCTCTTCGCGCAGAGTGGCCCGTACAGGTGCCCGTTCCGCAGGAACGGATGAACGATTTCGTGCTGTCCTTCGTCCCGCACAGGTTCGCGCTGCTCGCCTGGACGCACTTCGACACCGAGGGGAACGGCTGCGCCTTTATCGAAGAGCTCCTGACCGGCGACGCGACGCTGGCCCTTCCTGCACTGGGGATCGAGTAGCGCTCAGAGCGCCTCGACGATCATCAGCTCGCGCTCGGAGGCGCCGCGGGCGTGGGTCAGAGCTTCCTGATAGGTCGCGGAATCGTAGCAGGCTTGCGCAGCCTCCATCGACGGGAAGCGCGCCACGACGTTGCGCGGGCGCCCTGCCCCTTCGAACCAGGTGTTCGCCCCACCGCGGGCCAGAAAGGTGCCCCCGTGCTCGTCCATCGCCTTGGTCGCGAGCGCGGCGTAACGGGCATAGGCCTCGTCATCCGTCACCGTGACATGGGCGATCCAATAGGCTTCTTTCATGCTGCAACTCCTTCGAGATGGCGCGTCGCCGCCGCGATGGCAGCCTCCGCATTCGCGGCGTCCTTGCCGCCGCCCTGAGCCATGTCGGCCCGTCCGCCGCCGCCCTTGCCGCCGAGTTCCGCCACGGCTGCGCGCACCAGATCGACGGCGGAGACGCGGGCCGTGAGGTCCTCGGTCACGCCGGCCGCCACGGCCGCCTTGCCGCCGGCATCGGCGATCAGCAGGATCGCGCCGGTGCCCAACCGCTCCTTGTGCGCGTCGATCAGGCCGGGCAGGTCCTTACCGGTCACCCCGGTGAGAACCTGGGCGAGGAACGGCACGCCGCCGACCTCCTGCGCTGCGGGTTCCGCGACCCCGGCCCCGCCGGACAGCGCCAGCTGACGGCGCAGATCGGCGACCTCGGCGGCCAGCGCGCGGCGCTCCTCCAAGAGCGACTTGACGCGGTCGACAGCCTCGGCCGCGGGCGCTTTCACCGCCGCAGCGACCTCGGCCAGCCGGTGATCCTGCGCCCGCAGATAGGCGCGCGCCGCCTCACCGGTCAGCGCTTCGATCCGGCGCACGCCGGCAGAGGACGCGCTGTCGCCCAACGTGACGAACAGCCCGATATCGCCGGTCTGGCGCACATGGGTTCCGCCACAGAGCTCGATCGACCATGTCTCGCCGTCCGCGCCCTTGCCCGTGGGCGCTTGGCCCATGGACACAACCCGCACTTCGTCGCCGTACTTCTCGCCGAAGAGCGCCTGCGCCCCGATGGCCCGGGCGTCATCCGGCGTCATGATCCGCGTCTCCACGGGGCTGTTCTGACGCACGAACGCGTTCACTTCGGCCTCGACGGCGGCGAGATCGTCGAGCGACAGCGCCTGACCGTGGGAGAAGTCGAACCGCAGACGGTCCGGCGCATTGAGCGAGCCGCGCTGCGCCACATGCTCTCCCAGCCGCAGGCGGAGCGCCTCGTGCAGCAGATGCGTGGCAGAGTGGTTTGCCCGGATCGCCGTCCGGCGGTCATGGTCGACCTCCAGCTTCGCCGCATCGCCCGGGGCCAGCCGGCCGTCGGTCATCTCCGCGATGTGGATGAACACGCCGGCGACCTTCTTGGTGTCGAGGATTCTGGCCGTGCCGCCATCGGCCACGAGCAGCCCGGTATCGCCGACCTGTCCCCCGGCTTCGGCATAGAACGGGGTCTGGTTCAGCACGATCTGCACGGCCTCTCCCGCCGCGGCCGCGTTCACACGCGCCCCGCCCTTGACGAGCGCAAGCACCTGCCCCTCGGCGACCTCGGTGTCATAGCCCAGGAAGTCCGTGGTGCCGTGGGCATCCGCGATGTCGAACCAGACGCTGGCATCGGCCACCTCTCCGGTACCCGACCACGCGGCGCGGGCCTTGGCCTTCTGCTCCGCCATGGCGGCGTCAAAGCCGGCTTCCTGCACACCGCGGCCCTTCTCGCGCAGCGCGTCCTGCGTGAGATCGAGGGGAAACCCGTAGGTGTCATAGAGCTTGAACGCCGTCTCGCCAGGAAGATCGGCGCCTTCGGGCAATGCCCGCAACTCCTCGTCGAGCAGCTTCAGCCCGCGGTCCAGGGTTTGGCGGAAGCGGGTCTCCTCCGTCTTCAGCGTCTCCGCGATGAGGGCCTGGGCGGTGTGCAATTCGGGATAAGCGCCGCCCATGCGGCGCACGAGTTCCGGCACCAGGCGGTGCATCAGAGGGTCCTGCGTGCCGAGCAGATGGGCATGGCGCATGGCGCGCCGCATGATCCGGCGCAGCACATAGCCCCGGCCCTCGCCCGACGGCAACACCCCGTCGGCGATCAGGAAGGACATGGAGCGCAGATGGTCCGCGATCACCCGGTGATGGGTGCGCCCCGGACCATCGGGATCGGTGGAGCTTTCCTGCGCCGACGCTTCGATCAGACCGCGCATCAGGTCGGTGGCGTAATTGTCATTCGTGCCCTGAAGGAGCGCGGCGACCCGTTCGATGCCCATCCCGGTATCGATGCTCTGGGCGGCCAGTTCGCGGCGGCTGCCGTCCTCGAACTGCTCGTATTGCATGAAGACCAGGTTCCAGATCTCGACGAACCGGTCGCCGTCCTCCTCCGGGCTGCCCGGCGGCCCGCCCCAGATATGGTCGCCATGGTCGTAGAAGATCTCGGAGCACGGGCCGCAAGGTCCGGTCGGCCCCATCATCCAGAAGTTGTCATCCGTGGCGATGCGCAGAATGCGCTCATCCGGCAGGCCCGCCACCTTCTTCCACAGCTCCGCCGCATTGTCGTCGGTGTGATAGACGGTCACCAGAAGTCGCGACGCATCAATGCCAAGCTCCTTGGTCACCACCTCCCAGGCGAAAGGAATGGCCTGCTCCTTGAAATAGTCGCCGAAGGAGAAGTTGCCGAGCATCTCGAAGAAGGTGTGGTGCCGGTTGGTATAGCCCACATTGTCGAGATCGTTGTGCTTGCCGCCCGCCCGAACGCACTTCTGCGAGGTCGTGGCGCGGCTATAGTCCCGCGTTTCGATCCCGGTGAAGAGGTTCTTGAACTGCACCATCCCCGAGTTGGCGAACATCAGGGTCGGGTCATTGCGCGGCACGAGCGGCGAACTGTCGACAACCTCATGCCCCTGACGGGCGAAGTAATCCAGAAACGTGGATCGGATCTCAGCGAGGCTGAGCGTGGGCTTGGTCGGGCTGGACATGGGCGAACGAAGCTCTCCGCACGGGACACGGCGCCTGTGTGCGCCGCCGCGCAGAGATAGACAGGCAGTTCCGTGCTGTCCACCGTTCCCCTCTGGCCAACGTGTTTCTTCGACCCTTCGGTGGTACCGGTGGAGACGGTCGGAGCCTCCGGCGGGGATACTTTCAGCAAGATGAAAGGGAGGGCGACGGGTTTCGACGCAAAGCGTGCGCTCCGGCCGGGGGACCTCGCTCTCTCAACGAAGCCAAGCGCAGCGGCCGGAGCGCCTTCACCTTGCACGGCCATCGGCATCCCTGCCTGTACCGCCATCACACTCTTTCAATCCAAGGTTAACAAGCGGTTACCCTGCGCTTCATCTTGCCAGATACATCCCCGGGAGCCGCCATGGGCGGCGGGGCGGAGCCCCACCCCTACAAATAGCATAAGGCGGCTCCCCTGGAGCCACCTTTCCTTTGGATTGGGAAGCACGTTGCGCCTAGCGCTCCAAGACGTCGTCCCCGGACCCGTCCGGGGCCGCGTCGAAGTCCAGGCCATGGGCGGCGCGGATCTTGTCTTCGATCGACAGGGCGACGTCGACATTGTCGCGCAAAAACTGCTTGGCGTTCTCGCGTCCCTGGCCGATCCGCTCGTCGCCGTAGGAATACCACGCGCCCGATTTTTCGACGACGCCCGCCTTGACGCCGAGGTCGATCAACTCGCCGGTCTTGGAGATGCCCTCGCCGTACATGATGTCGAACTCTACCTGCTTGAAGGGCGGCGCGACCTTATTTTTCACCACCTTCACGCGCGTGGTGTTGCCCACCACTTCGTCGCGGTCCTTGATGGATCCGATGCGGCGGATATCCAGGCGGACCGAGGAGTAGAACTTCAACGCGTTGCCGCCGGTCGTCGTTTCAGGCGAGCCGAACATCACGCCGATCTTCATGCGGATCTGGTTGATGAAGATCACCATGCAGTTCGAGCGGGCGATCGAGCCGGTCAGCTTGCGCATCGCCTGGCTCATCAGACGCGCATGCACGCCGACCGACGAATCGCCCATATCGCCTTCGAGTTCGGATTTCGGCGTCAGCGCCGCGACCGAGTCGACCACAACCATCGACACCGCGCCGGAGCGCACCAGCGTGTCGGTAATCTCCAGCGCCTGCTCTCCCGTGTCGGGCTGCGAAATCAGCAACTCGTCGAGATCCACCCCCAGCTTGCGGGCATAGATCGGGTCGAGCGCATGTTCGGCATCGACAAAGGCGCACACGCCGCCTTTCTTCTGTTCCTCGGCCACGCAATGGAGGGTGAGCGTCGTCTTGCCGGAGCTTTCCGGGCCGTAAATCTCGACGATGCGCCCCTTGGGCAACCCGCCGATCCCGAGCGCGATGTCGAGCCCGAGCGAGCCGGTCGACGTCGCCTCGATCTCGGCCACCGGATTGTCGGCGCCGAGCTTCATGATGGAGCCCTTGCCGAATTGCCGTTCGATCTGGGCGAGCGCCGAATCGAGGGCTTTCTGCTTGTCCGCGCTCTTCTTGTCCACCATGTCCAGCAAGGTCCCTGTCGCCATTCTCCGGCTCCTTCTCTCACAGGCCCACGCACGCAGCAACGGGGCTGCGGGGGATGGGCGTTGACTGCTCGTGTTCACCTCTTGTTCTCGCCGTTATGGGCAGGCGATCCGAGCATTTCAAGTTAATTCTTCCCGGTCCCGACATGACCTGAGGAAGGTTAAGGAGTGGTTAGTGCATCCCCGACACAGTGCGGGTGCGCGGCAACGCTCCGCGCGGCCACCACGAGTCGACCCTTCATGATGATCTTCTGGCGCACCGGCCTTGCGATCCTCGCCGTCCCGAAGACCGGCAGCGAAACCCTGCAGGATGCCCTGTGGCCCCATGCCGATATCGGCATCCGCTCGCCGCCGACGCTTCGGCATATGAACCGAAGCACGTTTGGCCGGCATTGGGCGGCGGGCCTGCCCGAGACGGCGCAGGGGCAGCTGGAAACCCTCGCGGTCGTCCGGGAACCGGTGGACTGGCTGGCAAGCTGGTATCGCTACCGCACCCGGGGCGACGTCGCCGGCACCTCGGTCAGTACCCGCGGCGTCAGCTTCGCGCAGTTTGTCGAGGCATGGCTGCGCGACCGGCCGCCGGACTATGCCCGCGTCGGACGGCAGAGCCGGTTCTGCGCCGGGCCGGACGGGCGGCCCGCCGTGGATCATGTCTTTGCCTATGAGAGACCGGCGACCCTGCACAGCTTTCTCAAGGCGCGCCTCGGCATTGCGGTCGCGCCGGCCCGGCGCAACGTCTCGCCCAGGGCGGACACGCCCCTGCCCGACGCGCTGCGGCAACGCTTGTACAACGAGGCCGGCGCGGAGTTCGCCCTCCACGCCCGCGCACGCCGCTGACGCCTCAGACCGGCAAGGCGGCCAGGGCGACGCGCCGCCCTTCCGACAGGGTCACGTTGTAGGTGCGGCACGCGGTGGGCGAGGCCATCGCCTCCACCCCGATGCCGATCTCTTCCAGCGCGGCGCGCAATGCGGCGGGGGGATGGGCCATGTCGGCCCCGGTGCCGAGGAACAGCACGTCGACCTTGCCCTCCATGGCAAGCAACGGGGGCAGATCGCCAAGCCCCTCCCACGGGGCAAAGCCGTCCGGTCCAGCGAGCAGCGCGCCTTCGATCACGTCGCCTCCGATCCGGAAGAACCCGGGCCCGTAGCCCTCCACCGGGCGGGCGTCGGGAAAATTCATTTCAGTCATCCGCATGGGCGTGATCCTGCCGTGTTCCTTTGCGAGGTACGAGCAGATAGCCCGCGCGGCGGCGGTAGTCTGCCGCATCGGGCGGGCGCCCCGCCCGCGCGTCTCCGAGCGCCCAAGGGGCGCCTGCCTCAAGGCTCAGGACCAAATCGGCATGCCCGTGACGATCGACACCCCGATGATGCCGTAGGCGACCTGCCGGTAGAGCGTCTCCCGGCCCGGGCGAAACAGCGCCTGTCCCGCCAAAGCCCCCGCGCCATAGGGTACCGACAGCAGGAGGCCGAGCGCGATGGCTCTGCCGTCGATCAGGCCCTGCACGGCCATCACGGGCAACACCGCGAGGCCGGTGATCGACAGAAAGACGATGGTGTTCGAGCGCGCCTCCTCCGCCGTCGTGCGCCCCGACAGGTGGAAGAGCACGAGCAGCGGCCCGTTCAGCCCGACCGCGCCGCCGAAGAACCCGGCCGCCCCCGCGACGGCGAGACGCGCCGGGGCGGTGTCGGGCCCCTGCCGCCGCCATCCGAGCACCAGGGCCGCGAGCGTCACCGCGGCAATGGCCACCACGCACCAGCGCAGCACCAGGGGATCGGTGACCCGCAGCACCGCCACGCCAAGAGGGATTGTAAGGAGCGCCACCCCGATCATCGAGACCGCGGCCGCCTTGTTCGCCCGGCGCCATGCCGGCGGGACCACGGTGACCAGCGACGAGATCGCGATCAGGGCGAGCGCCGCAATGGCCAGCGTGGGCGACAGAAAGACGGTCGCCACCGGCATGAAGATCAGCGCGGCGCCGAAGCCTGCAAAGCCATAGACTGTGCCTGCAACCAGAGCGACCAGCGCAATCCAGGGGAGGCCGGGCGTGTCTAGCGCCGCGGCCAGCGCCTCAGGCATCCACGTCGCCGAACTGCGTGCCGGAGCCCTTGTCGGGCTTCGACCAGTCCCGCTTGACGCCGAGCCACAGCAGGATTGCCGAGGCCACGAAGACCGACGAATAGGTCCCGACGATCACGCCCCAGATCATCGCGAAGACGAAGCCGCGGATCACGTCGCCGCCCAGCACATAGAGCGAGATCAATGCCAGAAGCGTCGTGACCGAGGTCATGATGGTGCGCGACAGCGTCTCGTTGATCGACAGGTTCAGGACGCCGTTCAGATCCTTCTGCTTGTACTTGCGCAGGTTTTCGCGGACTCGGTCGAATACAACGACGGTATCGTTGAGCGAGTAGCCCACGATGGTCAGCAGCGCGGCGATGATCGCCAGATCGAAGCGGATCTGGAGGATCGAGAAGATGCCGATGGTCAGGACGACGTCGTGAACGAGCGCCGCCACCGCGCCGACCGAAAACTGCCATTCGAAGCGCAGCCAGATGTAGACGAGCACCGCCGCAATCGCCAACGCGACCGCCAGGATCGCCGTGCGCACCAACTCGCCTGAAACCTCCGGGCCGACCGATTCCACCGATGGGAAGGTGATATCGGGGTCGATGGAGACGAGCGCCGCCTCAATCGCCTGAATCGTGGCGGGTGAGACGCTCTCCTCCCCCGGCTGCGCCTGGATGCGGATCTGCGCCACATTCTGCTCGGCGCCAAAGGTCGGATCGAACACTTCGGTGATCGCAACGTCCCCGAGATCGAGGGGCGTCAGCGCCGCGCGGTAGGCGCCGACATCGACGACGTTCACGCTCTCCGTCCGAATGGTGGTGCCGCCCAGGAAGTCGATCCCGAAGTTGAGGCCCACCACGACGAACAGCACGACCGACGCGAGCATCGCCAGAACCGACGCCCCGAAAGTGGCCTGCCAGCCGCGGAAGAAGTTGATCGAGGTCTGGGTGGGAACGAGTTTCAAGCGCATCGTCACACCTCGATCGTTTTGGGCCGGCGGCGCTCGAACCAGAGCACGATCAGCAGCCGCGTCACGTAGATCGCCGTGAAGACCGAGGTCAGGATGCCGAGCGCCAGCGTGACCGAGAAGCCGCGCACCGGGCCGGAGCCCAGGGTGAACAGGATCGCCGCGGTGATGAAGGTGGTGATGTTGGCGTCAATGATCGCCGACAGCGCCTTTTCATAGCCGAGCTCGATGGCGCGCGCCGGGCCCTTGGCCGTCTTCAGCTCTTCCCGAATCCGCTCGAAGACCAGCACGTTGGCGTCCACCGCCATGCCGACTGTCAGCACGATCCCGGCAATGCCGGGCAGGGTCAGCGTCGCGCCGATGAGTGACAGCAGGCCGAAGATCAGCGCCACGTTGATGATCAGCGCCACGTTGGCGAAGAGCCCGAACAGCCCGTAGCTGAGGAACATGAAGACCAGCACCGCGACGAAGGCCACGATGGTCGCGATCTGACCGGCCTCGATCGAATCCGCGCCAAGCTCCGGCCCGATCGTGCGTTCCTGAAGGAAGATCATCTCGGCCGGCAGCGCACCCGCGCGCAGCAGAACGGCGAGGTTCGAGCTTTCCTCGACCGAGAAGTTGCCTGTGATGATCCCCGACCCGCCGGGAATATGGTCCTGAATGACGGGGGCCGAGATCACCTCGCCATCCAGCACGATGGCAAAGGGCGAGCCGATGTTTTCCAGCGTATAGTCGCCGAACTTCCGCGCGCCTTGAGGGTTGAAACGGAAGTTGACCGCCGGGCTGCCGTTCTGGTCGAAGCTCGGCTGCGCGTCGGTCAGTTCCTCGCCCGTCACCACCGGGCGCCGCTCCAGCACGTAAAAGGCGCCGGGCTCGTCGAGCGAGGGCAGCACGATCTCGCCCGAGCCGACCGAGGCGTCGGCATCGGAGGTGCGCGAGATCACGGGGTTGAAGGTCAGTTGCGCGGTGGTGCCGATCAGCGCCTTCAGCTCGTCGGCCGACCCGATGCCCGGCACCTGGATGACGATCCGGTCTTCGCCCTGGCGCTGGATCGACGGCTCGCGCGTGCCGACCTCGTCCACCCGGCGGCGCACGATCTCCAGCGATTGCTGGATGGTGCGGTCGTCGGTGGCCTGCTTTTCGGCCTCGGTCAGGCCCACGATCAGCAGATCGTCCTCGGCCCGCACTTCGATATCCTCGCGCCCGACCCCGGTCAGCGAGACGACCGGCTGCGCCAGCCCGCGCGCGACCTCGAGCGCGGTGGCCATCGCCTCCGGATTGGCAATGCGCACATGCAGCTCCTCCGCCGGCCCCTCGACGCGGCGGATGCCGCCCACCGTCGCCCGCTCCGCGCGCAGCGCATCCCGCAGCTCCGGCCAGAGCGCCTCCATCCGTTCGGCGTAGACCTGTTCGACCTGCACCTCGGCAAGGAGATACGCCCCGCCGCGCAGGTCCAGCCCGAGGTTCACAAGGCCCGAGGGCAGAAACCCGGGCCAGAGCCCGACATCGGCGAGACGGTCTTCCGTGGCGCCGGCCCTCTCGATCTCGACGACCGCATCGTTGTGGCGCTCGACCCGCTCGTAGAACAGGTTCGGTGCGGCGAGGCTGAGGCCCAGCAGCACGAGCCCGATGATGAAGATCCGGCTCCAGAGGGAGAAGTGCAGCATGCGCCGGCGCTCAGCTCTCGGCCGGCTCGGTCTTGGACATGACCTGCGCGATGGTGTTGCGGACCACGCGCACCTTCACGCCGTCGGCCAGCTCTACCTCCAGCTCGTTGTCGTCCTTGACCTTCGTCACCTTGGCGATCAGCCCGCCCTGGGTCACCACCTGGTCGCCCCGCCGCAGCGCGGCCACCATGGCCTGGTGTTCTTTCACTTTTTTCTGCTGCGGACGGATGAGCAGGAAGTACATGATCGCGAAAATCAGGATCAAGGGAAGGAACTGAAGGAAGGCGCCCCCCGCGCCTCCCGCTCCGGCAGCCTGGGCATAGGCAGGTGTGGCGAACATTGAGATCCCTGTTTGTCGTTGGCAGAACGCGCGGGTGTCGCGCACCCTGCGCAATTGGCGCGCAACCTAGGGACGGCCCGCTCCGAGCGCAAGGCTCCGCCATGGCCAACGCGCCTCCCGTTCGCGCGATTTCGGCCGTGCGACGGGCGCGGTTGCCCCTGGCTCGCCGGTTTCGCCCTGATGGGCGGCGCATGCCCTGCCTGTGGACTGCGCTATGCCCGCAGAGCGTCAGTGCGCCTATCCCGCGCGGCAATGGCCCAGCCCGGCCGACACGGCCCGCTTGGCGATTGCGCCGGGCTCCTGTAGGCCGGGGCGATGTTTCGCGCGCTCCTCTTCGCCGTTCTGTCGGTCGCCCTGGCCACTCCCGCCGATCCGGCGGCCGCCGAACCGACGATGCGCCTGCTGCCCGAGCAAGACCAACCCGCATGGTCCGCCGTCGGGCGGGTCAACATCGCGGGCTACAACAGGCGGCGCATGTGCAGCGGCGTGCTGGTCGCACCCGCCCGTGTTCTGACAGCCGCGCACTGCGTCCTGAAGGGCCGGCGTATCGCCCCGGCGGAGGAGGTTGTGTTCGTGGCCGGCTGGCGCGCAGGTGCGTCGGCGGGCGATGCGACGGGGGCCCGGATCACGATCCATCCCGATTTTCTGTCCCGCATCGCCGCCGGAGAACTCGACATCGGCAGCGATCTTGCGGTCATCGAACTCTCGGCCCCCATCGAAGGGGTTTCGCCGCTCCCCCTCGGAGCCCTGCCCGACCCGGCGCCCATCGGCACGGCGCTCACGATCCTGGGCTACCGCGCGGACCGTCCGCATATCGCGACGCTCCACACCGGCTGCACCCTTCTGCATGACGCGCCGAACGTCCTGCTCACGGCGTGCGATGTGGCGCAGGGCACCTCGGGCGCCCCGGTCCTCGCCCCTGCACTCTCCCCTGGCCTCGCGCCGGGCGGCGGGGCGCCCACGGTCGTCGGCATCGTCTCGGCGCGCAGCCTGCGCGGCACCCTTGTCGCCCGCGCCGCCGCGTGGGACGCCGCGCGCCCCTGACCGCCGTCCCGCAGGGCCTTCCGTCCTCCGTCGGCAGACGCTAGGAGAGCGGCGCGCATTTTCTGGAGAGAGGCTCCCATGCACGACATACGATACATCCGCGACCACCCCGACCGGTTCGACGCCGCCATGGCGCGGCGGGGGCTCTCGGATGTGTCGTCCGAGGTGCTGGCGATCGACGCGCTGCGGCGCGAGAAGATCGCCGCGGCCGAGACCGCCCAGGCCGAGCGCAATGCCGCCTCCAAGGAGGTCGGTGCCGCCAAGGGGCGCGGCGACACCGCCGAGTTCGAGCGGCTGCGCGCGCTCGTCGGCGCCAAGAAAGACGAGATCGCCGCGCTGGAGGCAGAGGCCGATACCGAGGACAAGCGCTTGACCGATCTCCTCATGGGCCTGCCGAATCTGCCCATGGAGGACGTGCCCGACGGCGCGGATGAGGCCGACAACGTCGAGATCCACCGGTGGGGCACCCCGCCGAACTATGCCTTTGATCCCAAGGAGCATTTCGAGATCCCCGCCGTCGCCGACGCCATGGACTTCGAAACCGCCGCCAAGCTGTCAGGATCGCGCTTCGTGATGCTCACCGGCGCCGCCGCGCGCGTGCACCGGGCGCTGGCGCAGTTCATGCTCGACACCCACACGCGCGAGAACGGTCTGGCCGAGGTCAACGCCCCCGTCCTCGTGCGGGAGGAGGCCATGTACGGCACCGGGCAGCTGCCGAAATTCGGCGAGGACAGCTATCAGACCACCAATGGCTGGTGGCTGATCCCCACCTCCGAGGTGACGCTGACGAACATCGTCGCAGGCCACATCGTGGAGGAGAGCTATCTGCCCCGCCGCTACACCGCGCATTCACTGTGCTTCCGCTCCGAGGCGGGCTCGGCCGGGAAGGACACGCGGGGCATGCTGCGCCAGCACCAGTTCGAGAAGGTCGAGATGGTGTCGGTGACCCATCCCGATCACTCCCGAGCAGAGCTTGACCGGATGACCGGATGCGCCCAGGGCATTCTGGAAAGGCTCGGCCTGCCCTATCGGACGGTGGTGCTGTGCACCGGCGATATGGGCTTCGGTGCGCGCCGTACCCACGACATCGAGGTCTGGCTGCCCGGCCAGAACACCTATCGCGAGATCTCGTCTTGCTCCGTCTGCGGCGACTTTCAGGCCCGGCGCATGAATGCGCGGTTCCGGCCCGAAGGCGGCGGCAAGCCCGAGTTCGTCCATACGCTGAACGGCTCCGGCCTCGCGGTGGGTCGCTGTCTGATTGCCGTGCTCGAGAACGGGCAACGCGAAGACGGCTCCGTCGCCCTGCCCGATGCGCTGCATCCCTGGCTCGGCGGCGTGACGGAGATCACGGCGGACGGTGTTCTGCGCTGATCCCCTCGCCCGGGCCACGGCCCGGGCGCTCGAATGCGGCCGCGAACCTTGCAGGCCGGCCGGCGTTGCTCGCGCATGCCACCGGCCAGCCGTCACCGGAGTGGCGCCCTGCGCTCTACGAGGCTTCTCGGCCCGGTCAGAGCGACGTCGTCCCGCTCGGCAGGATACCTGCGCAACGCTCGTCGTGGATGAGGCCCGTTCCCAATCGTCAGAGAGAGGCAGCGGCGCGGCGCCTCGACGGTTTTCTCGTGCGAAGCGGGAGGTCTCCAAAGCGCAAAACCCTCGGGCAGTGTTCGGAACGGACAGGCCTTCGCTCCACCTCTCGCACCTTGCGCAAGACGTTGCGGGAATGCGAGACACCGGTGAACCGGCACGAGTGTCAGAGTGAATGCGATGCATTAGCTTTATCGCGTAATTTACTATTTTAATTTTACTAAGTTGATCCACTGCCTTGCCTTATACTGACGCGGTTGGGGCGTTCCGGACACCTATGCATAGATCCAAACGCGTTCGCACGGAGCGGATCAGGCAGCGCAACCAGCCGCGCCTCTGGCGCCAAGCGAGCCGGTCCCCGCACCGAGACGAACCAACAGCGGAGTATCCTTCCGGTTCGGGAACGGCGTCCCCGCCCGCCAGTCGGGATGTCGTGACATGCCGAGCCGGAGCCGGTTTCGGATGGGAGATGCTGGGAGCGGTTCGGCAATGGCGGGCGAGGGCTTGACGGCCGATGTGGGCAGGCGCGCTCCGGCGGCCCGCCAATTCGACGGCATAGGCCCTACCGCACGGCGGTGACGGTTCCGCCGCTCACCAGAAGAGCCCCTCTGACGGCACCACGCCGGAAGTCGCGCCCTACCTGCGCCCCACAAGGGCGAGCACCTGGGCTCCGGCGGCTCGTCCATGCGCCGACGCGGCTCCTCGGCGACGGCCAACAGCTCCGCCGCCGGCCTCCGGACAGGAGACCCCAAGTGTGCCTGCGCCGCAAGCCGCGACGCGCCGCCCCTCCAAAGGCGGGCACTGGGGCTCTGGCGACTGGATGATGCCCCGGCATCGACCCCGCGGCGACGGGCCATGGTTCCGCTGCCGCTTGCTGGAAAGAAGCTCCTGACCGTACACGCGCCGAAGCTGCGACCCGCCGCCGCCCCAATGCGGCGGGTACTGGCGCGGCGCGCGCGGCTGGGCCACATGGGAGGCATGACAGATCAGCCCTCCCCGCCGCCCGCGCACGACCCCGATCCAGAGGCCGATGCCAAAGACACGCGCCGCATGAAGGCCGTGCTGCTGACCGCGGCCACTATCGCCTTTGTCTCGGTCCCGCTCGTGGTGCCTTTCAACGGCTTCGCCCCCGATGCCTTCCCCGTGCCGCAGGAGGATCCGCCGATCCAGCCCGCGGGCTATGCGTTCAGCCTGTGGGGGCTGATCTATCTGTGGATGCTCGCGCATAGCCTCTTCGGGCTCGTGAGCCGATCCGAAGACGTTGCATGGGACGGCGTGCGCTGGCCCCTCGTCGTGTCCCTCATTCTCGGGGCCGCGTGGCTGCCCGTGGCGCAGTTCTCACCGGTCTGGGCCACTGTCATGATCTGGGCCATGCTGCTGTCCGCGCTGGCCGCGCTCTTGCGCACCCCGGCGGGACAGGACCGTTGGCTCCTGCGCGCGCCCATCGCCCTCTATGCGGGTTGGCTGACGGCTGCGAGCTGGGTCGCGATCGGCCTGCTCGGGGCGGGGAATGGCCTTGGCCCCGGTCAGATCGGCTGGGCCTGGATCGGATTGGCGGGGGCGCTCGCCACTGCGCTGGCGGTGACGCGCGTGGTTCCGCGCGCACCGGTCTACGCGGCCGCGGTGATCTGGGCGCTCATCGGCGTTGCCGTCGCCAATTGGGGCGTCAACTGGGCGCTGGTGGCGGTCAGCCTGGGCGGTGCGGTGCTCGTGGCCGCACCAAGCCTGGAGCGGCTTCGGGCGGGCTGAGCCGCATAGAAGCGCGCAGGCGCGACTCTTACGCGATGCGCCCTCAGATCTGTCCTGCGCAAGCGGGCGAGGTGCGGCGCAAACCCAGCGTTAGGGCCCTTCCCGGCGCATCTCTGATGCGTAGAACGCTTAGGCGGGCGCGGTTGTACCGCACCTCGACACTCTCGTCGCTCTTGAACGCTGGCGCGTGGTCTCAAGACTTCGCGGGCGGCTTGCCCAGATGCTTCCGCAGCTTCGACGGGCCCGCGGCCTTGCGCCCCTTGTAGGGGTTCTTGTCGGCCTGGCTGCGAAAGGTCAGGCGGATCGGCGTGCCCGGCATGTCGAAATCCGCGCGCAGCCCGTTGATGAGATAGCGCCGATAGGCATCGGGCAGCGCATCGGGCTGCGAACACATCACGACAAAGCCCGGCGGGCGGGTCTTGGCCTGGGTGGCATAGCGCAGCTTGATCCGCCGCCCGCCGGGGGCCGGAGGCGGATGGGCCTCGACCATGGACGAGAGCCACTGGTTGAGCCGCGCGGTGGGCACGCGGCGGTTCCAGACCTCGTGGGCGGTCAGGATCGCGGCGCGCAACCGGTCGAGACCGCGCCCGGTCTTGGCCGACACCGTGACCAGAGGGGCGCCGCGCAGTTGCGGCAGCAATCGTTCGAACGCCTCCTGCAGGTCGCGCAGCTTGCCCTGCTTGTCGTCCTCGGCGTCCCATTTGTTGACGGCGACGACCACCGCGCGCCCCTCGCGCTCCGCCAGATCGGCAATCCGCAGATCCTGGCTCTCGAACGGCACGGCAGCGTCGAGGAGAACGACGACGACCTCGGCGAACTTCACCGCGCGCAGACCGTCGGAAACAGACAGCTTCTCCAGCTTCTCCTGTACCCGGGCTTTCTTGCGCATGCCGGCGGTGTCGAAGATCCGCATCGGGGTGCCGCCCCAGGTGAGGCGGAGCGCGATGGCATCGCGCGTGATACCTGCCTCGGGCCCGGTGAGCAGCCGCTCCTCGCCCAGGATCTTGTTGACGAGCGTCGATTTGCCGGCGTTCGGCCGCCCCACGACGGCGACCTGCAGGGGCCGCGCGTCGGTAATCTCGCGCGTGGTGTCGCCCGCCGCCGCGTCCGCCTCTCCGGTCAAGGCGACGTCCGTCTCGGGCGCTTCGGCCGCGGCGCGCGCCTCGAACCGCTCCGCCAGGGGGGCGAGAGCCGCGTAGAGCTCGGGCATCCCCTCGCCGTGCTCGGCCGAGAGCGGGATCGGCTCGCCGAGGCCGAGGCCCCAGGCCTCGAGCACACCGGCCTCGCCGGCCGAGCCTTCGGCCTTGTTCGCCGCGAGCAGCACATGCTGGCCGTGCTTGCGCAGGATGTCGGCAAAGACCTCGTCCGCGGCGGTGACGCCGGCGCGGGCGTCGATGACGAAGAGACAGACATCGGCATCGGCGACGGCGCGCTCCGTCAGCTTGCGCATCCGTCCCTGCAGGCTCTCGTCGGTCGCCTGCTCGAGACCGGCGGTGTCGATCGCGGTGAAGCGCAGATCGGCCAGCCGCGCCTCGCCTTCGCGCAGGTCACGGGTGACGCCGGGCTGGTCGTCCACCAGAGCCAGACGGCGCCCGACGAGACGGTTGAACAGCGTCGATTTCCCCACATTGGGACGCCCCACGATGGCGAGCGAGAAGGGCATTGCACGGCCTTTCCAGTGAAACAGGGGCCGCTCCTAGCAAACCCGCAGTCTTTGGGAAAGGCCGAAGCGCGGGAGGTATGGGTGGTGGCTTTTTGGGGGGTGGGGACTCGGGCCGTTACGGGGGACGCGGCTTGAGGAAGCGGTGGGGGGGGCGGCCCCCCCGCCCGGTGGCGGCCCCCCCCGG
>JBCDGG010000114.1:0-18415 GCA_038757905.1 Pseudomonadota bacterium
CGCCCCATTCCGCTGGCTCCGGCCGGAAGTGTGTGGCCAGCCCGAGCCACGCGGAAAGCCGCCGTCGCCCGCCACAAAGCGGACGTCGACAGCGCACCGATCCCAGCGGTCCAACAGGATCGCTGGGATCTCCCCGTCCAAGCTCAAGACGGGCAAGCACCCGGCCGCTCGACGAGACCCGTTCCGCATCGCCTTCTGAGAACGGCGCGGCACCGCCATTCGGCAGGCCCCTGCCCCACCGCAGGCGCAGCTCGTCAACCCTGTCGCCGTCAAGGTTCCACCGGCTCACCGCCGCGCCTGGTCTGATCGGCGCGCGGCCGGGATGTGCCACCAACACGCAGGGCGCCATCGCGGACCGTTGGGTGCAGGCCGAGGGGACGAGGGTTGGCTGGGGTCATGGCAACGTCTTCCCCGGTCGCGCCGCTGTGGAGGGCTTGTACGTGGACCAGTGTCGGGGCACACCGGAGGCATCTGCAAGCGAGGCGCGAACATGGCCAACCCTCCCGTCATCGTCACCCACCGAAGCCTCGGCGCGGGCCGGTCGGGCCTGCCTGAGGGCCGGCCGGTGATGTCGCTGGGATCGCGCGGGCCCAAGCGGCGCGGCTCCTCCGGCCGGCACAGCGCTGAGGGGGCAGCATGCGCGTTCTGATCCTCGGCGCGGGCGGCATGATCGGTGCAAAGCTCGCCGCGCGTCTGGTAGCCGATGGCACCCTCGCCGGGGCGCCCCTCACCGCGCTGCACCTCGTTGACATCGCACCTCCCGCCATCCCCGCCGGCGGCGACGCGCTCTGCACCGCCGAGGCGCGCGACATCGCCGAGGCCACGACCCCCGCCGCGCTGATCGCCGCCAGACCGGATGTCATCTATCACCTCGCCGCCATCGTCTCGGGCGAGGCGGAGCGCGCGTTCGACACGGGCTACCGCATCAATCTCGACGCCACGCGCGCGCTCTTCGATGCGATCCGGGCCGAGCATACCGCCTCCGGCTATGCGCCGCGCCTCATTTTTACCTCGTCGCTCGCGGTCTACGGCGCCCCCCCTGCCCGACCCGATCCCGGACGATCACATCCGCGCACCCCAGACGAGCTACGGGACGCAGAAGGCCATCGCCGAGCTCCTGCTCGACGATTACACCCGCCGCGGCGTCTTCGATGGGATCGGCCTGCGCCTGCCCACCATCGTGATCCGCCCGGGCGCGCCCAACGCCGCGGCCTCGGGGTTCTTCTCCGGCATCCTGCGCGAGCCCCTGGCCGGCCAGCGCAGCCCCCTGCCCGTGCCGCCGGACACCAAGCACTGGCTCGCGAGCCCCCGCGCCGCCGTGGGGTTTCTCATCCATGCGGCCGGCCTCGACAGCGCTGCCATCGGCCCGCGCCGCACGATGACCATGCCCGGCGTCGAAACGACCGTAGCCCAACAGATCGAGGCGTTGCAGCGGGTCGCCGGGGCGGAGGCGGCCGCCCTGATCGACGTCGCCCCGGATCCCGAGATCGCCCGCATCATCGCAAGCTGGCCCCGCGCCTTCACCTGCACGAAGGCGGCAGAGCTGGGCTTTACCGCCGAGACGACGCCGGACGAGCTGATCCGAGTCTACCTGGAAGACGATGCGCCCGCGGGGGCCCGCCCCGACGCGCCCGCAGGGGCCCGCCCCAGGGCCCGGCCCTGACCGGTGCAGCCCGCCCGACGCGTTCGCGACCGGCCCAAAGTGGGGTCCTGGCTCAGCCGACGGGCGGTCGGGCGGCAGCTAGCGCAAGCCCTCTCAGCCTGCCCACCGGCACACCAGGCCCGGTCCTGTGGTTGCCTCAGCCGGCACCCCAACATCTTGAAAGGGCTTGCGCGAATCCCCGGCCTTCGGCAATAGTCACGAAAATGCGTGAGAAAACGACAAATTCCGTGACCGCGCCCAAAGAAGGCGCACACGGAGAGCGGGCCGTGAGGCGGGCCGCGCAACAGGCCACACAACAGGCCACGCGGCAAGAGGCAGTATGGGCAACGCGCCAGAGCAGAGCGACACCGGCCGACCGGACGACCTGAACGCCGTCATCCGCCAGCACTCCGAGTGGCTGGCCGCTCAACTTCATGCCCAGCGGGAAAGCCTCTTTCCCCCCGATGCCGCCAAGGCTATGCGCAAATTCACGTCCGGGGAAGCCGCCGCCCTCCTCGATGTGAACGACAGCTACCTGCGCAAGCTCAATCTCGACGGGAAAGGCCCCTCCCCCGCGCTCTCGCCGGGCAATCGGCGGCTCTATTCGGCCGACGACATCCAGGCCCTCCGCGTTCTCCTGGAGAAGACCGCCCGCAAACCGGGCGACTACCTCCCCGGCCGCCGCGTCGATCCGGAGGATCCCAGCCGGTACCTCGATGCGCTCCAGGTCATCGGTGTGATGAACTTCAAGGGCGGCTCCGGCAAAACCACCACCTCCGCCCACCTCGCCCAACGCCTGGCCCTCAAGGGCTACCGCGTCCTCGGGATCGACCTCGATCCACAGGCCTCCTTCACCGCGCTCCACGGCGTCCAGCCGGAGTTTGACCTCGCGCCCACGGAAAACGGTGGCGGCACGCTCTACGATGCGATCCGGTACGAGGCCCCCTGCCCTCTCCGCGACGTCATCCGCCCCACCTATATCCCGAATCTACACCTCATCCCCGGCAATCTCGAACTGATGGAGTTCGAGCACGACACGCCGCGCGCGCTGGCCCAGGGCAATGCCGGGCTCTTCTTCTTCCGGGTGCGGGACGCGCTCGCCCAGGTCGATGCGGAGTACGACGTGGTGGTGATCGACTGCCCGCCCCAGCTCGGCTTCCTGACGATGTCGGCCCTCTCGGCCGCCACGGGCGTGCTCGTCACGATCCATCCCGAGATGCTGGATGTCATGTCGATGTCCCAGTTCCTGCGCATGACGGCCGATCTGATGGACGTCATCGCGGAATCCGGCGCCGACATGTCGCACGACTGGATGCGCTACCTGCTCACGCGCTACGAACCCACCGACGCCCCGCAGAACCGCATCGTTGCGTTCCTGCGCACGATGTATGGCGAGGATGTGCTGAACGCCCCGATGCTCAAATCCACCGCCATCTCCGATGCGGGCCTCACCAAGCAAACGCTCTACGAAGTCGAGCGCAGCGCCTTCACCCGCGCCACCTACGACCGGGCGATGGAAAGCCTGAATGCGGTGAATGACGAGATCGCCGATCTCATCCAGCGCACATGGGGGCGGGTGCCGGCCCAGAAAAGCGGCGGGAGGCGGTCATGACCGACGGCAAGAAGAAGCGCCTGTCGATGCTCGACAATATCGCCGCCGCCTCCCGGCCGCCCGGGGCGGCGAAGCCCCCTGCCCCGTCTCAAGTCGCCCCGTCTCAAGTCACCCCTCCTCAAGTCGCGCCTCCCCAGGTCGCCCCGCCCCAGGTCGCCCCGATGACGTCGACCAACCGCGCCCTGCGTTCCGCGCGCGACGCCGTCGACGGGCACCATGTCTGGGATCTCGATCCTTACACGATCGACGATCTTCGCCCGCGCGACCGGCTCGACCCCGACGATGTCGAGGATCTGCGCCGCGCGATCGAAGCCAACGGCCAGACCGTGCCGATCCTCGTGCGCCGTGCGCCCAACGCGCCGGAGCGGTATCTTCTGGTCTATGGCCGGCGGCGGCTGGAGGCCATTCGCCTATCCGACAAGGTCACCAAGGTGCGCGCCCTGGTGGCCGCCCTCGATGACAGGGCGGCCCTGCGCGCGCAGATTTCCGAGAATATGGCGCGGCGCGATCTGACCTTCATCGAAAAGGCGCTCTTTGCCGCTGATCTGGTCGAAAGCGGGTTCGGGACACAAAATGAGGTGGCAGAGGTCCTCACAATCACCAAATCTGCCATTTCCATGTCCCTCGCGATCCTGTCAGCCGTCGGTGCGGACCTCGCCCGTGCCATCGGGCCCGCCCCCGGGATCGGCCGGCCGCGGTGGGACGCGCTCGGCACCGCCGTCGAAGCCGCGCAGATCCCGCAGGCCCGTCTTGTCGAGGTCGCGGGCCACGCCCATGCCCAGGCCGATATCGCCCTCGTGTCGAGCGACGCCGCCCCGGCTCAGGAGCCGTCCGTCCTCGCCTTCGAGGCGGTGATGCGCGCCGTCACGGACATCCCGGCGGCCCCCCGCAAGGCCAGCACCAAGGCCCGGAAAACGCGCGCCCTGACGGGCGCCCCGGGCACCACGCTGCGCCGCTCGGCCAGGGGCCTGAGCATCGAGATTCAGAGCGGTCCCTTCGCGGACTGGCTGGAAGCAGAGGCCGAAACGGCCCTGCAGGAGCTTCACGCACGCTGGCAATCGCGCGCGGAAGACTGAGGACGAGCAGAACAAACAGGAGGCACGACAACAGACAAAAGAAAAGGTCCCGCAAAGCGGACGCCCTACGAGACCCTAACTTGTGTTTTGCACCCCCAAGCTAAGGCTCGGCGCTCCCTCCCGCAAGTCATAACTGATTCGCGGCGCGGATTTCTTTGTCTTCGTGACAGGCAAAATGACGTATGACCCAATCACGCCGTTCCGGCGGCCGGTCGATGCCGCGCTGATGGAACATCGGAACGCGGCCCGAACCCCCCTGCCCCCCCAGGGCGTTAACAAATGGGAAATCCTTCGAGAGCTCGGCGTCGCACGCAAGGCGCTCGGCGTGTCCGACCGGGAACTCGCCGTGCTTCAGGCGCTCCTGAGCTTCTATCCCGCGACGATCCTGGGCGGCAATGCCGACGGGCTGGTGATTCATCCCTCGAACGCATCGATCTGCGAGCGGCTCAACGGTATGCCCTGTTCGACGATGCGGCGGCACCTGTCCCGCCTGGTGCAGGCCGGTCTGCTCCTGCGCCGGGACAGCCCGAACGGCAAGCGCTACGCCCGCCGCTACGGCGCCGAGAAGGAGGTGTTCGGCTTCTGCCTCTCCCCCCTCCTGCGCCGCCACCGGGAGGTCTGCGCCCTGGCGGAGGCCGTCCGCGCCGCCGAGGAGCAGAAATCCCGGCTCCGCCAGCGCGTCAGCCTGATGCTGCGCGACCTCGCTGCGCTCGCGGTCTACGGCCACGAAACCCGGCCGGACCATGCGGGTCTCTGGGACCGCCTGGAAGATATGGCCCGCCTCTCAGCCCGGTGCCTGCGCCGTCGCCTCGAGATGTCGGACCTTGAAGGGGTTGAGCGCGAGGCTGCGCAGGGCCTCTCTGAAGCAAGAGCGGTTCTTGATGGTCTTCAAGAAATGAGCACCAAAGAGCATCAACCTGAGCATCACTATCAGAGTTCAAACACAGATTCTAATGATCTTGAACCCTGCTTCGACAAAGCAGTGGCGCCACCGGCGCACGGAGCCGGCACCGAACCGAAGGCCGAGGAGTCCCGCCACCAAGGGGTGGAGAATTCGCCACGCAAGACTGAGCCATCGGTCGGGGTGCCGGAGGCTCCTGGCGCGGAACCGTCACGAAGGCCGCCCGCGATCCCTCTGCAATTGGTGGTGCGGGCCTGTGCGGAGGTGAAATCCTACGTTCCGGACAGGATCTCCCATTGGCACGAGTTGGTGGGCGTGGCGGACAGGCTGCGCCCGATGATGGGCATTTCACCGTCGGCCTGGGAGGAGGCGAAGGAGGTGATGGGGCTCGAAGAGGCCGCCGTGGTTGTCTTGGCCATTCTGGAACGGTTCGACGAGATCCGATCGCCGGGCGGGTATCTCAGACACTTGACGCGGAAGGCCGCGGATCGTGCGTTTTCGTCCGGCCCGATGGTCATGGCACTGTTGCAGAGGCAGGCGGGGTGAAGTTCACAGTTGTGAACCTGGCTGAGCACGCGCAGCGATGTCGGTGGGTTCACAGCTGTGAACTCAAGTCGTCCCCACGCCAGTGGCATTCTCCGAGGGGCTGTTCCGATCTCGGGAAAGCAGGCGCACGACATGTACGGGGACCCGCGATTCCCCATCCCCCGAGAGTAGACCTCGACCCATTCTTGAAGGGTTAACGGAGCGTGCGGAGGACAGCGGCCCAGATCGAAGTCCACAGGAGTTGCTCCGTTGGTGGACAATCGTCAGGGCTGCGGGCAAGCGACAGTTCAGGTGCCTGGACCACCTACTATCGCAGCGGGCGACAGTGTTGGGGCGTCATCCAGACCCCTGATTTCCCTATGTGGGTGTCGTCCGGGAGGTGCCATGGCCGTCTCATGCGGAGGTGTTTGCTTGGATACATCAGTCGCTCAGGATTCTTGCCCGAGGGTCGGTTCCATGGGGGCGTACGTGCCCTCATGGAGAGGTGCTGCGATGATTGGGCCTTGGTCGATCGTCGCGCCGCGAAGTCACCATTCCAGCGCGATGCGGGTGGGGTTTCACACCGGCGGATACTTTCCTCCGCGGGCTGCCCGGATTCGCGAGTGGCGTGGACCGTGGGCAGGGTGTCTTCTCAAGGGCGGGAAGGTACGCGCCGGTGGTCTGGCAGCGGCGGCGCGACGGGGGCGGTTCGAGTGGGCGAGAAGGGAGCCGTGCCTTGGTGCGGTCCGGTTCGGAGCATCGGAGCCCTATGGCGTCTCCCAACGAGGCAGGGGCAGTCGGCACGGGCGCGTCGACCGGAAAGGACTCGGCTCGTTTCGGCGACAGAGGGCCGGGCTGGGTGCCGCGCCGCTGGTACCGGTACGAGATGTGTGCCGGGTACGTTCTATGACCGGTGATGGTCGATTCAGAAAACGTGTGGCGGGCAGAGGTGCGGCAATGTGCGATCAGGCGGAATGGGCCTTGCGAACCCGCGAAGAAATCGGGGAGAGGGATCGGATCGCTTGTTTTGACCAAAATTGTGACCTATATGTTGGTCAAGACAGGAGGGTGAGAGATGCAAATCGCCATCGCTGAAGCCAAAGCCCAATTCGCGGAGCTGATCCGCCGTGCGGAAGCCGGCGAGGCGATTGAGCTGACCCGCTATGGCCGCCCTGTGGCCCGGATCGTCGCGGCGGACCGTCCTGTCGGGCGCCCTTTGATCGGGGCGATGGAAGGGGCGTTCACGCTGCCCGACGACATGTTCGAGGGCGACGAGGAAATCGCCGAACTCTTCGAGAAGAGCGCCGCGCCCTAGGTGCGTCTGCTCCTCGATACCCATGTCCTGCTCTGGGCGGTTCTGAACGACCCGCGCCTGTCCGAGGCTCAGGCGGAGGCGATCACGGCCGGAGAGCTTTACGTCTCGGCGGCGAGTGTGTGGGAGATCGGCATCAAGCGCGCCCTGAGCAAGCTCTCGGTGCCTGCGGAGCTGTTCGAGATCGCGGTAGATGCGGGCTGCCGCCCGTTGCCGATCTCCTGGGCCCATGCCGAGGCGGCCGCGGCGCTGCCGATGCACCATACGGACCCGTTCGACCGGATGCTGATTGCCCAGGCCCGCGGCGAGCGGCTGCGGCTGGTGAGTTCCGACCGCAAGCTTTCGGCCTACGACGTCGAGCTGATCGGCTAGGGGGCGCGCATCGGCGGGGCAGGGGGCCGTTGCCGGGGGCGTGGCCTGCCTTCCAAGGCGGATGCGGTGGCCAAAGCCATGCGGCGCATGCCGGTGTGCCTTTCCGCGGCGAGGACACCGCTGTGGATTTCTCGGCGTCGGCGCATGAGCAGGGCTTGTGACGGGGGTCTCTCGCGGTGGATGGGCGCGGTCTCGCACTCCGCCGCCATCTGCATCGCCTTTCCGTCGGATTGCCGCCCCTTGGGGAGTGGGTCTTGCCGTGTCTTGCCGAGCCGGGGTCGGGTTGAACGGGACGCGCTTCGGAGCCGTGCCGATGCAGCCGGCGCGCCGCCGGCGCCTGGGTGGAGATACTCCACGGTCATCGGCGTGGCACACCGGAATTCTCTATGAAAGGGTCGATGCGTCCTCAGCATAAAATATAATGATATTAGAGAGTTGACAGATTGCTCAGGAATTGATGACGCGCTCAGGGTGCCATCGCAAGGGTGTTGCGAGAGCGGCCCGGTCTGACGGATCGCCGGGCCCGAGGGCGCCTGCAGGCCGGGCACGGTTTGCGGTGCGGCCGTTTCAGCCGAGGCTGACAAGCTCGGCCAGGCGGAGCGCGTCGGAGACGGCGTCTTCCAGCTCTTCGATGCGGGCGGCGTCGGTCTCGCTGCCGATGTCGCGCTCCAGCAGCTCGGTCACCTCGGCATCGACCTGCGGGGCAGGGGGGGTGCCGGCGGCGATGGCGTCGGCGCGCGCGACGGCAACCTCGTGCTTTGCCTGGGTCCACCGGTCCTCCCACTGGGCGCGCCGCTGGGCGTCGGTGGTGGCGCCCGTAACGGCCGGGGCGGGTGCACGTGGGGGCGCGGTGGTTGTGCCGTAGCAGCCGGAGACCGCGAGGGCGAGGAGCAGGAGAGCGAGGGGGCGCATGGCTAGAGTCCTTTCATCATGGAGGCGAGCCAGGCGTAGGAGCCGTCGGGCGCCTCGCGGACAAGCTCGAGATGGGCGTAAAACGTCTGCGCGTCGGAGATCGCGCGGTCCGACAGGCGGGTGATGCCGCGGCTGGAAGCGAAGCGCGGCTGCTGCTCCACCGAAAGCCAGCCGGTAAGGTAACGGTCTGTCAGCGCGATCAGATCGTCGTAATAGGTGCGGCTGGCGTCGAGATCGGTCGCGATGCCCTGGCTGATCTCCGCGATGCGGGCGACGTCGGCGCGCATCGCGGCGAGCCGGGGCCGGGAGGCGGTGTCGCTGGCATAGCGGGCCTCGGCGGTGGCGAGGCTTCGCTCAGCGCTGCGCAGGGTTTCCTCGATCGAGGCGTAGCGGCGCAGGTCGTTCTTCAGGATGCCCGCGGTGTAGGTGCCGACGAAGGTCGCCTTGCGCGCCGCCTCCTCCATGAGCGCGGGAAAGCCGCCCGTGCCGGTCGGTTGGTCGGACCGCCAGCGGGCGAAGGCCTGGCGCGTGATGGAGGGGACGGGCGCGGCGGCGCCGGGGACGATGTAGCCCAGCAATTGCAGCGCCGCGGCGGCGGGGGCGATGTCGGCATCGGCGAGGTCGGCGGCCTCGGGCGCGGTGCCGTTCAGCGCGTCGATGCGGAGCTCGGCGACGAGGGCGTAGAGGCCGGTCGGGAATTGTTCGAGATAGCGGGTATAGCTGGCCTCGGTCTCGGCCCGTACGGCGTCGCGCCAGACGGCGAGTTCGTCGGTGGGATCGAGCGGGGCGGGGGCGGCGGCGAGGTAATGCTCGCCCAGCACCGCCTCTTCGACCCAGGGCACTTGCTGGCCGCCGGACTGCGCGACGACCTGTTGGCGCACGCGGCCCATCATCAGGCGCACGTCGAGCCCGGGGGTTTCGATATGCGCGATCAGGGCTTCGGTGAAGGTGCTGTTCGTGCCGAGCCCGTCAGCGGCGACGTTGCCGGGATCGGTGGCATAGGCCACGAGCGTGCCGACGCCGCCGGAGACGGGCGAGAGCCCGGCCTGGCCCAGCCCTGCCTCGTCGAAGGGGTTGTTGCGGCAGGCGTCGAGAATGATCATCGACAGGTCCGCGCCGATGTCTTCGGTGGCGTCGACGAGCTCGCTGAGGGTCAGGCTCGCGTCGATCAGGGCCGGGGCGGAGAGCTCGGCCAGATCGGTGCCGATCAGGAAGTTCTCGGACCCGACCTGCACGGCATGCCCGGCGTAGAAGACCATGGCGATTTCGGCCCCGGCGGCCGCCTCGCGGAACCATGCGAGCGAGGTGCGCATGGCGTCGCGCGACAGGTCGATCTCGGCGCGCACCTCGAAGCCGAGGCGGGTGAGGGCGCCCTCCATCGCGCGCACGTCGTTGGCGGGGTTCGGGAGGGCGAAGGCCTCGGTGCTGTAGCCGCCATTGCCGATGAGCAGGGCGACGCGCCCGTCGGCGAGCACGGGCAGGGGCACGGGCAGGGCGAGGACGCACAGGACGAGCGCCCGGCGCCCGAGGGCCGATGCGCTGTGCCGTGCGGCGGTGATGAGTGCGAATGGAACCACTGTGACAATCTCCTGACGTGCCGGACAAGGTTTGGCAGGGCCGGCGTGTTTTGCCCCTCTGGGGAGGGGTCGCGGGGCAAGGGGAACGGGTTCAATCTTTGTCGCGCGGTGTCTCGCGCTTGCGTCGCCGGAAAGGGGGGGAACGGGCAGGGGCCTGCCCGTCCCAAGCTGCTGGCCGGACGTGCGGCCTGCCTCGTACCGTCGACCTCTCGTGCCGCCCCCACGCCGACCCCCGGGGACCGCCCGCGCAGGTGCGCAGGCGGGTTTTGGGGGCGACGCGAGGGGAGGGCGCCTGTCGACGGCACCGCTTCTCAGAGAACGTCGAAGCTGTCGGGGCCGAGACCGGCGAGCGTCATCTCTTCGAACACGACCATGCCGGTGCCGGTGTCGAGATGCACGTCATTGCCGACCTGAACCATCGCATCGAGCGGGTCGTACGGCGCGTTGACGCTGCGGGCCGCGGCAAGGGCGGGGGCCGCCACGAATTGAAGCGTATCGACGCCGACCTCGAAGTCGGTGATCACGTCGACACCGGTATCGTTTTCAAAGAACACGAAGGTATCTGCCCCGGCGCCGCCGGTGAGCAGGTCGCTGCCTTCGCCGCCCCTGATGACGTCGTCGCCGCTGCCGCCGACGATGGTGTCATGCCCCGCGCCGCCGTCGAGCATGAGCTGGATCTCGTCGCTCAGGTCTGCGGCCGCGATGATCTCGTCATTCCCGCCGAGACCGTTGACCTCCAGCACTTCCACCTTGCGAATATCCAGCTCGAACGGCCCGAGATTGGTGCGCGCGAAGGCCACGCCGTCGTCCGACAGGTCGATCGCGAACTGATCGCCCGCGCCATCGGCGCCATTGACCTGCACGGTGTCAAACCCGCGGCCGCCATTCATCAGGTCGGAGCCGTCGCCGTTGTTCCACACCAGAAGATCGTCGCCCGCACCGCCGAAGACGCGGTCGTCGCCCTTGGCGCCGACGAGAACATCATTGTCGGCGCCGCCGCGCAGAACGTCCGTGCCATCGGAGCCGGTGATGCTGTCATTGCCCGCGCCGCCATCGAGGACGAGCCTGGCCAGCCCGGCCATGCCTTCGCTGGCCTGGATGACGTCATCCCCTCCGAGGCCGTTCACCTCGACCCGTTCGGTGTTCTCGATGTCGATGGTGAACGGGCCGAGATTGGTGCGGGCAAAGTCGATCCCGGCGCCATCTGCGCTGAGCTCGAATACATCGCCCGCGCCGTCTGCCCCGTTGATGATGGCTTTGTCGCGGCCCTCGCCGCCGTCCATCACGTCGGATCCGTCGCCGTTGTTCCACACCATCGTGTCGCGGCCGAGCCCGCCGAGCATGATGTCATTGCCCTTGGCGCCGATCAGCAGGTCGGCCCCGATGCCGCCGCTGAGGATATCGTCGCCATCGCCGCCGATGATCGTGTCCTTGCCCGCGTCCCCGTTCAGTTCGAGCGCGATGAGACCGGCGAGCCCCTCGGACCCGCGGATCAGATCGTCGCCGCCCAGACCGTTGACCTCCAGCGTTTCGGTATTGGTGATGTCGATTTCGAACAGGCCGAGATTCTGGCGTGCGAACTGAACGAAGCCCGCCTCGTCGCCGGGTGCGATGACGAACTCGTCGCCGGCGGTGTCGGCGCCGTTGACCAGCGCCCGGTCGTCGCCCTCGCCGCCATCCATCAGGTCGGAGCCGTCGCCGTTGTTCCAGACCATCGTGTCGTCGCCGAAGCCGCCGAACATGAAGTCGTCGCCGGTGTCGCCCACGAGCAGATCGTCGCCCAGTAGGCCGAGCAGGATGTCGATGCCTTCACCGCCGAAGACGGTATCGTCGCCGGCCTTGGCGAGCACGACGTCGTCGCCGCCCAGGGCGTTGATGATGTCGTCGCCGAGCGTGCCGAGGATCAGGTCGTCACCCTCGGTTTCGGTGCCGGGTGCTGCGGGATTGATGCTCATGTCAGGGGTCCTTTTCATGACGTGTCGAGCGCGCCGTTCTGGCGGCTCTGGGCCCTTGGTCGGCGCAGCGGGCGGGGCGGTTCATTTTTTGCGTGAGTTTTTTTGCGGGCGGATCGGCGGGTGCCGATCCGGCGCGGGACTTGTGGGTTGGGGCCATGTTTTTTTTGGGCCTTGACCGGGCTGATACCATGGGCCTGCGCAAAAGATTGAACCGATCTCGGGGCGGGGCCGACCAAGGCATGTCGCTGGCCACGGCCCGGGAGAAGGGACAGGGCCCAGGGAAAGAACAGGACCCGCGGGAAGGGACTGGGCGACAGCGCAGGGCAAACGGAGCGCGGCCCCGCCGAAGCATGGGGGCCGGGACCGGCCCGCGGAGGCGGGCAGAGAGGTGCCAGTAGCGAGTGTTGGGCCGGGGGAGGCTGTGCGCCCTTCCCGGCCCGGGTTTCCAAGGTGCCTTGTTTGGGAGCAACGGGACCGGCGCCCCGGGCGGAAGGGCAGGGGGATCGGCGCGTTTGGGCATGCCCCCGCCTTTTGCGGGGCGTCGAGACGGAGCCGTGTTGTCGATCCTGCGCATCGCGGAGTATCGAAGGAGCGCGGGAGCGGCAGCCAGCCAGGGGGCAGCGACCGCTTCCCGGAGGAGACCGGTAGGATGGACGACGACGACCGCATATTGGCCTATGTGCAAGGCGCGCTTGGGGGGGAGGCCAGGGCCGCGTTCGAGCGCGAGATGGCGGAGCGCCCGGCGCTCCGTGCAGAAGTGTCCGCGCTGGCCGCAGCACAGTCCGTGTTCGCCGAGGATCAGGAGGATGCGGCTGCGGCGGAGGCGGGGTGGGAGCGCCTGTCGCGCAGCATTGCGGCGGAGCCTGCACCTGCGCTCGGGACTGCACCCGCGCCCGCGAACCTCAACCGCCGGCCGATGCTGCTGCAATTCGCGGCGGTCGCGATCGGGGCGGTGGTGCTGTGGCAGGTCCTGGCGGTGCCTTACCTGCCGGGCCCGGAGCGGGCGGGGTTCGCGCCGGTGAGCGAGGCCCCGGCGGAGATCGCCCTGCGCGTCGGCTTTGCCGAGGGCGCGCGCGTGGCCGATCTGAACGCGCTGCTCGACGAGATCGGGGCGCGGATCGTCGACGGCCCGGGGGCGCTGGGGCTGTTCACGCTGGCATTCGACGATGCCGCCGCGCGGGAGGCGGCCGAAGCGCTTTTGACCGAGCGGACGGACCTCGTCCGCGTCGTGTCGCGGCCGTGAGCGGGGCGGTGGCGGTGCTGCCTTTCCCCGATCGGGCTACGCCGATTGTGGCCGGCTTAGCGGCCCAGGCAGCGCAGGAGCGCTTGCTTGGCGTGGAAGATGCGGGATTTGACGGTGCCGGCGGGGATCTGCTCCAGCTCCGAGATCTCGTCATACGACAGCCCGTCGAAGAACGCGAGGCGCACCACGAGACGCTGCGCGGCCTTCAACCCGCCGAGACAGGCGCGCACCCGGGCGGCATCTTGCGCGGCGGCGAGGATCGCCTCGGGCGAGGGCTCCACCTCGTCGGTTTCCGGCACCTCCTCGACAAAGCTCAGCCGCTCGCCGCGGCGCACACGGTCGACGAACTTGTTCCGCGCGATGGTGAAGAGCCAGGTGCGCACAGAGGACGCGCCGCGGTAGCGCCCGGCCTGGCGCCAGACCTCGAGCATCGCGTCGTGCAGAACGTCCGCCGCTTCGTCCGGCGCCGCGCCGCGGGTGCGCAGGAAACCGCGGAGCGTGGACTGGTGGCGCTCGTAGAACACCCGCATCGCCGGGCTGTCCCCCGCCGCGATGCGGGACAGGAGGCGTTTATCGTCCCAGTCGTTCATCGCCTGCGGGGGCTCCCTGTTGCGCCGGTGCGGAGGCAGGCCTTGCCATGGCTGCCGCGCCTTGGTCGGCCGAGATCGGGACGCCGTCAAGCGACGTTCCCGTGCGGATCGGCGGATCGCTGCGAGGGGGATCGGGGCTGCACCCGCGCCGCTGCCCCGGCGTCTGCTCCGGCGACTGGTCCGGCGGCGGCATGGCGTGCGTTGAGCGGGGCCCCCGGACGGAGGATCGGACGATGAAACTGCGCTTGATGCGGCTGGGGGCGGCCTTTCTGGCCGCGCTCCTCCTCCTGGGGTGTGTGACGACGGAGGGCACTGCGCCGTCGCGCGCCGAAAGCGGCACGCTCTTTGCGCCCGGCGAGGTCATCGCACTGGCACCGGATGCGGGCGCGGCGGCGCGGGTGCGGGCCGGGGCGGCGGAAGCGGCGTTCGACCTGATCGAAGAGGTGCCGCTCGCTGCGCTGGATCTGCGGATGCTGCGCTTCGACTATCCGGAGACCCTCGACGGAGAGGGCGCCATCGCGCTGCTCGAAGCGCTCGACCCGACGGTCAGCGCCGGCGTCAACCACGCCTACCGCATTGCGGCGCTCGATGAGGCGGAGGGCTTCGATTATGCCGATGCGCTGCTCGCCTGGCCCGCGGGCGGGTGCCGGACGGTCGGCCCCATCGGTCTGTTGGACACCGGGGTCGATCCGGCGCGCGTGGGCGGCCCGGGCGAGGCCATCGTCGCGCGCAGCTTCGTGCGGGGCGACGGCGTGCCGGCGGGCCACGGATCCGATGTCGCCTCCGTCCTGTTGAATCCGGATCGGGTGTCCGGGGCGCGGATCTACAGCGCCGCGGTCGTTGAGGGGACGGGGCCGGAGGCCGGTCTGGCCAGCGTCGACAGCCTGATCGAGGGGCTGGACTGGCTCGCCGCGCAAGGGGTGCGGGTGGTGAATGCGAGCCTTGCGGGGCCCTATAACAAACTGCTGGATCGCAGCGTGCAGCAGGCCGTGCGGGGCCGGATGACGCTGGTGGCCGCGGTGGGCAACGAGGGGGCGGCCGCCCCGCCGCGCTATCCGGCCGCCTTCGACGAGGTGATCGCGGTGACGGCGGTCGACGCGAACCGGCGGGTCTATCGCAAGGCGGGCCGGGGCGCGCATGTGGACGTCGCGGCGCCCGGCGTGGACATCGCAATCGCGCGGGGCGGCGACATCCGTTTCGTGACGGGCACGTCGATGGCTGCGCCCTTCGTCACCGCGCGCATCGCGACCGATCCCACGCTCTACGGCCAGCCCGCCGCGCGCATCCGCAGCACGCTGGCGCGCAGCACCGAGGATCTGGGCCCGCCGGGGCCAGACCCGACCTTCGGCGCCGGGCTCGTGCGGGCCGCGCCGGACTGCGCGCGATAAGGGGAGTTTGAGAGGGCGCCGAGGGGGCGCCGGACCGGGACGATGCGATCCGCGCGCGCTGTGTTCTGGCAAGGGGCTGAGAAGCGCGGGGGCCCCTTGCAGACATGGTCCTCCGGTCGTCGGGTGGTGCGGCCGCTATCCTTATCGAAGGGGCGCGATCTATCGGCGGAGCCGGGTCCGTCTGTCGATGCCGCTACGCGTTGCACTTGGGCCGTGAAATGCGGGCCGGAGCCTGTCCGGGGCTCCGTCTGGCGGTTTTGCTTTTCAGATCGAGGATGCGGCAACGGACGAGACGGCCTTGCTCGCTGGCGGCGAGGGGGGCCTTGCGCCCGTGGGCGAACGGAGCGGGAAGGGTCTCTTTCTTCGCCTTACAATCCCGCGCAATGGGACGGCTGCGCGTGTCTTTTTCCGTCGAGCCCGGGCATCGACCGGCGCCCTGCTTGGACGGGTGGCGTCGGAGAGGGCTCTCTTACGGACGGGATCGAATGGGGCGGGGGCGCTGCCTCTTGTGCCCGGTCTCCGTGGCTGTGTTTGGGGCGCAAGCGAGGCTCAGAGCCCTGCGGCCTTGGTCAGGTTCACCCGGAACCGGTCCCGTCGGCGCTGGTAGCGTCGGGTCATTTCGGCGGACGCGTGGCCGAGATGGCTTTGGACGTAGCGCTCGTCGACCTCGGCGGAGGAGGCGAGCCCGGCGCGCAGGGAGTGGCCGGAGAAGAGGGCCACGCGCTCGGCCTCGGGCAGGTCGGCGCGGAGGCCGCTCTTGAGCACGGTGGCCTTGATGAGGCGGGCGACGTGTTTGTCGCTCAGGCGGGCCTGGAGCGCGCGCGTGCCGTCCCGCGAGGTGCGCACGAAGACCGGGCCGAAGTCGATCTTGGCGAAGCGGAGCCACTCTTCGAGGGCGTGAACCGGGCAGCTCTGCTCGGAGGAGCCGCGGCCGACCTCCACCTCGCGCCAGCCGGTCTTGGCATCGAGCGTCAGGAGGGCGCCGTCTTCGAGGATCTCGATCCAGCCGCCGCTGTCGGGCGTGTCGTCCTTGCCCATATCGAGGCGGACGATCTCCGACCGGCGCAAGCCCCCGGCATAGCCCAGGAGCAGGATCGCCCGATCCCGCAGGCCGCGCAGGTCGAAGGGCAGGGTGGCGACCATCGCGAGGATGTCCCCGGGCAGGATCGCCTCCTTCTGGACGGGGGGCCGCGCGTGCTTGCGCTTGATCCCTGCGAGCACCGTCGCGATGTGACGGTTCTTGCGGTCGAGCGCGAAGCCGCGCTGCGCCGCGTTCCAGGCGAGGCCCGAGAGCCGGCGCTCGATCGTGGACACCGACAGGGCGGGGGATCGAGCGCTTCCCGAGGCAAGATCCGAGAGGTACAGGCCGACGAGTTCGGGCGACGGGGGCAGCGGCTCCGAGCCGTGCATCCGGCACCAGCGGGTGAAATGCGCCCAGTCGGCCTTGTAGGCCTTCAGGGTGTTCTCGGCGGCGGCGCTGCGGGCATAATCCGTCGCGGTCTCGACCAGCCGGTCGAGCGTGCCGGACCCGGCCATATGGGCGGGCAGGGCGATTTCCTCTCCCGTAGGCGCACCTCTCTCGTCGAGCTCCGTCTCGATCTCCGCGTCCTGGGGCGCTGAGCGCGATTTCTCGGCCTCTGCGGGCTCTTTTCCGGGGGATTTGTCCATGTCTCGGAGTGTATCTCAAGAGCGTCCGATAAGGCAACCTTATTGGACATAGTTGAGACCCGCAAGTTGGGGCGGTTTGTACACTATCTGGTAGGCAGAAGCGCCGCCATGGATTAGTGTTGGGGTATGACCTATGCGCGCCCTGAGGTCGCCGGCGACCTCGACACTCTACCGCGGATGCCGTCCTGGATCACCTCCGGGCGGCCGGAAACCCCTGACGATGTGGCGTTTCGGTCCGGGGCGGCGCTGAGCCACCTGCATCTTGTGCTGTGCCGGGACGAGGTGCCCCAGGCCTTGCTCCGGGCGCGGCTGGCGCTGCGCGCGGCGGAGGTCTGCGTGACACATCGGGGACGCCCCGAACGGGCCGCGGATCTGCGCGATGCGGTGGCGTTCCTGCAGCCGGGCGACCGCCCGGGCCCGGCGGGAGAGATGTACCTGTCGTGGCGCCGCGCGGTCGAACGGCCGGTCTCGGTCAAGGCGCTCACCCGGGCCCTGCCGGAGATCGACGCGGAGCAGATCGCCCTGTGGCTGGATGCGGGGCAGGGGGCGCCGGTTTCGCGCGCGGCGACGGTTCTGCAGGCCGTCTTGGGAGACCGGCCGCGCGATCCCGCGACGGCGTTGATCCTGGCCGAGGCGGCTTTGGCCCACGCGCTGGGGTGGCGCCATCTCGTCCCGCTCCTGGCGCTCGGTCTGAAGCGCGGCGATGTGCGCAAGACCGGCGCGGAGCTGCGGCTGGCCTGTCACCGGGCGACCTTGGCGGCAGCGGCCGAGGCCGCGCGTAAGGCGACCGATCTGACCCGACGCACGGCGAGGCTTCAAACCGTCGCGCCGAAGCTGCGGGCGAAGGGCGCCGACGAAGCCGTTGCGCTGTTCCTAAGCCGGGACGCGGTCGCCCCGACGGCGCTGGCCTCGCTGCGCTCCGACCGCGCCGCGCGGCGGTTCTGCGACCGGCTGGTCGAGCTCGGCGCGGTGCGCGAACTGACCGGACGCGAGTCCTTCCGGCTTTACGGGGTCTGAGCATGCGCATGGCCAGCGAACGTGGAAACCGGTTTCGCGGCTCGGACATGCGCTCCCGAAAACAGCCGGAGGATCACGGGGGGCAGGCGCTCGACCGGGAGCTGGAGGACCTGCCGCCCGATCTCCGCTGGCGCGAATGGATGCGCCGGATCGAGGCGGTGCTGTTTGCCAGCGCCGCGCCCGTGCCGCGCGAGGACCTGGCCCGTGTGGTGGGGCAGGGGGCCTCGGTCGATCTGCTGATCGACGATCTTGCCGCCGATCTGGAGGGGCGGTCCTTCGAAGTGGCGCCGGTGGCCAGCGGCTGGATGCTGCGGACAAGGCCGGCCTATGCGCCAGCGATCCGGGCGGCGGCGGACATCGGCGACCGGGATCTCGATCTCCGCGACGACGAGGTCGCGGTGCTGGCCGCCATCGCCTACCACCAGCCGATCACGCGGGACGGGCTGAAGGACATCTTCGGCAAGGAGATCAGCCGCGACCTGATCGGCCGCCTGCATGCCCGCGAGCTGATCGGCACCGGGCCCCGGTCGCCACGGCGCGGGGCACCCTACACCTACGTGACCACGGAGCAGTTCCTCGTCGCCTTCGATCTGGAGTCACTCCAGGACCTGCCCGACCGCGAGCA
>JBCDGG010000115.1:0-18286 GCA_038757905.1 Pseudomonadota bacterium
GATCGTCTCCGACACCTCTGCCTTGTCGATCCCGGCCCGCGCCACAACGGCCTCCAGCACAGCCGCCCCAAGATCATGCGCAGGCGTCCCGGAAAAAGACCCCAGAAAACTGCCGACAGCGGTCCGACCGGCAGAGGCGATGACGACATTGGTCATGGATGCTCCTTTACGTTGTCCGGTCAGGAGCGGGTGCCGCCCGGTGCTGAGCTGCGGTCTCCCCCCGGAATCGGTGTTGGATAAGGCATGGCCGCACGGGGGATGCAACGGACAGCATGTCCCACCCAACCCCGTCACTTCAGGGTTGAGCCGCTGATCGCGTGGCTGCCGTCGAGCGTGACCTGGACCTTGCCCTTGAACGTTTTCAGCGGTGTGTCGATCGTCACATCGAAGGTTACGGTGCCGCGCGGCGCCTTTGCGGACTTGGCGAGTCTGACCGTGCCGGACATCGCGACGGTCACTTTGATGAAGCGGGCGGCGGGCGTCTTGAGCGAGACATCGCAGGTGGGCGTCAGCCCTTCGATGAAGCTCTGGGTGAGATTGGCAAAGGTCACGCTGGAATAGGACACGCCGCAGATCACGGCGATGTCGGCGTCCTTTTCGTCGGCCAGGCCAAGACCTTCCAAGATGTCGCGCATGATACTGTCGAGCTTCAGCGCGCTCGCCGCGGAGACCGGTGTCGACACCTTCTTGCCGGCCTCGATATCCTTGCCGGGAAGGATCGCCGCAAAGGTCTTGCCGGTCTTGGACTTGGAACCGTTCACAGACTTCAGGAGCGTCTCCGTGCTGGTCGACGCGCCTTCGAGTTGCAGTTTCTTCAGCTCTTCGCGCTTCTTCTCTGCGTCCCTTTTCTTCTTTTTCTCTTCCGCGGCCTTCAGGTGCGGCGCGAGGGAGCCTTTCCAGACGCTGCTCGTCTCGAACTTGGTGTTGCGGCCGCGGCCCTCGACGCGCGTGATCTCGGCGTAGTGTTTCAGACAGGCCTGCACACGGCTGTCGGAATGGGGCACCTTGGAATCGGGCAGCTCGAAATGGAAGGCGTCACCCTCGCCCCAGCCGTCTCCGCCTTTGAAGTTCTTGAGGCCGTGGGTCTTCATCAGGCTGGCCCATTTCTTCTTCAGGTCGGCCAGCGAGCAGAAATGCTCCTTGCCCGAGCCGAACGCCTTGCGGACCTCCCAGCTGATCGCGGCCTTCTTTCCTGGCGCGCCGTAGAGCAGTTTGACGTGGCGGGCCTTGTCGACCATGTGCGCGCCCGCACAGGTCCAGCTGGTGCCGCCAGACACCATCTCGGCCTGCTTCTCCGGTGAGCGGGACAAGCTGCCCTTGCCGGAGCTGTAGGCGAACGTGGCCGTGACAAGCGCCTTGTCGGGATCGGCCGTCCCCGCCTTCTTGAGCGACGCGACCTTGGAGGCGCGCTTGGCATTCAGAAACTTCGTAATGTCCTTGGCGAAGGCCTTCACCTTGCCTTCGATCGTTGCCGCCGTGCTGACCATTGCGTCGCCCTCTGGAACAGGCGATCCCCGTCGGCAACGTGCCCGGGCGGCGCGTGGCGCTCAAGCAAGCTCTGATGTGCTGCGGCGATGTAGAGCAGACGTGACGAAGCGCACCGCGCCTTGGGGCCGGCGCGCTGCCGGATCAGAGAAGGCTGTCGGGCATCTTCTGCTCCGCGGCCGTGTTGGCGCGCCGGAACACCAGTGTCACCAGCGTCGAGATGATCACGATGAAGAGCGAGTAGAGCACCGGAACCGCCATGTAGGACTGTGCCTGCGCACCGGAGAAGGTGAAGGCGATGATGGCCACCGCAAGCGGCCCGTTCTGGATCCCGGTTTCCAGCGCCACCGTGCGGGCATTGCGCGGGTGAAGGCGCAGCGACCGGGCGAAGAGATAACCCACCGTGATCCCGACCAGGCCGAGCCCGATGGAGGCGACATAGGTGGCCGAGGTTGTCTCCAGCAGGAACTGCCAGTTGCGCGGGATCCAACTGACAACGAGAAACAAGATGAAGAAGAGCGCGAGGGCCGAGCCGAAGAACTCTGTCACCGCGCCCACATTCGCGCTGATCCGGCGCAGCACCATGCCTATACCCACGGGCACGAGCAGCAGGATCAAGGTGACGATGATGTTTTCGCGCGGGATGTCGAGATCCAGCGCGCTGGCATAGAGCAGCAGAACCAACGGGATCATCACCACACCGGCGACCGTGGAGGTGACGGTCATCAGCACCGAAAGGGCCAGGTTCCCCTTGGAGAAGTAGGTGAACATGTTCGACGTGGTGCCACCGGGCATGCAGGCCATCACCAGGATGCCGATCGCGATTGCCTCGGGCACCGTGAGCATCGTCGCCAGCAGGAACCCCAGGAACGGCATGATCCCGTATTGCGAGACCACGCCGATCATCAGCCCATAGGGGCGCCGCAGCGCCAGGTAGAAGTCCCGCGGGGTCAGCGAGGCGCCCATGCCCAGCATGATGACAAAGATCATCAGCGCCAGAACCGTCTGTTCGAAGGCGCCGATCATTGGCCGCCGCCCGCCTCGGCGCGCGCGATCTCTTCGCGGCGCAACTCCTTGCGCAGGATCTTGCCCACGTTCGTCTTCGGCAACGTCTCGCGGAACTCGACGCGCTTCGGCACCTTGTAGGCGGTCACATGGGCCTTGCAATGCGTGCGCACGTCCTGCTCGGTCAGACCCTTGTCCTTGGCCACGACGAAGGCTTTCACCGCCTCCCCGCTCGTGTCATCGGGCATCCCGATCACCGCGGCCTCCAGAATGCCGGGATGCGTCGCGAGACAATCCTCGATCTCATTGGGATAGACGTTGAAACCCGAGACGACGACCATGTCTTTTTTGCGGTCGACGATGAAGAAGTAGCCATCTTCGTCCATCACGCCGACATCGCCCGTCAGGAACCAGCCGTCCCGCAAGGCGCGCGCATTCTCCTCGGGCTTGTTCCAGTAGCCCGACATCACCTGCGGCCCGCGTGCCGCGATCTCGCCCGGCTCGCCCACTGCGACAGGACGTCCCGCATCGTCGAAACAGGCCATCTCGGTCGAGGGCACCGGAATGCCGATGGAGCCTTCGCGCGTCTTGCCCATGGGGTTCATCGAGAGAACCGGCGAGGTCTCGGTCAGGCCATAGCCCTGCAGCACGGGTTTGCCGGTGATCTCCTCCCACCGGCGGGCCACCGCGCCCTGCAGCGCCATTCCGCCCGCGGCGCAGAACTTCAGATGCTTCGGCGGCGTGTCGAGGAACCAGGTCTCGTGGGCGAGCCCGTTGAACAGCGTGTTCACCCCGGACATGAAGGTGATCGGATAATTCTCGAACGCGCGCTTGAGGTTCATCAGGGGGCGCGGGTTCGGGATCAAAATGTTGCGCGACCCGTGCCAGTAGAAGGCGAGCAAACTCGCCGTGAACGCGAAGATGTGGTAGAGCGGCAGCGCCGTCAGCGACACCTCCTCGCCGCGTTCGACGTTCCCCAGCAGCTCCATCGTCTGTTCCATGTTCACGATCAGGTTGGCATGGCTCAGCATGGCGCCCTTGGACACGCCCGTCGTTCCGCCGGTGTATTGCAGACAGGCCGTGTCATCCGGTGCCATGCTCTGGCGATAGGCATCCGCCTGCACGTGGTGCGCGCGGGCATGCTCCCGCCCGATGGCGAGCGTTTCCGGAAACCGGATATGGGCGATTTCGATGGGTTTAACCGTCTGGTCCCAGTACTTTTGAACCAGCCCCACAATCCATTGTGGCAGCGCCGGAAAGAACTCCGCCACCCGGGTGACGATGACATTCGGGATGGGATGGCCGCGCATGGCCTGGGTCAGCTTTACGGCGAACACGTCGAGGACCACCAGCGCATGGGGCTCGGCATCCAGGAACTGCTTTTCCATCTCCTCCGCGGTGTAGAGCGGGTTGACGTTCACCAGAATGCACCCCGCCTTCAGGATGCCGAAGGCGGCCACCGGATAGCTGAGGCAGTTGGGCATCTGCAGCGCGACTCTGTCGCCCTGGCGCAGGCCGGCCACTTCGCGCAGGTAGATCGCGAAGGCGTCCGACATCTCGTCGACCTGCGCGAAACTGAGCGTCCCGTTCATGCCGTTGGGCAGAACGGTGGTGAACGCGGGTGCCGATCCATAGGAATCGGCGACCGAATGCACGAGATCGCCGATCGTCCGAAACGATGGTGTGTCGATCTCTCGCCGGGCCTCGGGCCCATAAAACGCCGTCCATGGCCGCTCGGTCTGCGTCATGGGTCCTCCCTCATCGCCGCAGACGTTAAATCCCAAGGCGCGGACGCGGAAAAGAGCGGCCGGGGGCGACTGACGGAACGTTTTTTCCAATGACGCCCATTGCTTGTCCCGAGTGGCGTCATTGGATCTGTCTTGTGGCGCGCTGGGGTGTCAGGACCAAGGCGCGCGGCAGAGCGACCGGCCCGCCGCGGCGCGCACGGCGCAGCGGATCGCGCGTGCACAGCTTCAAAGCGGCCAAAGCCGCCCAAGGCCCCAAGAGGTGCGCGCGCACAATTGCGGAGCAGGGCTGGCAGCGTGTCGTCTGCGCTTGGGCCGGATCGGTACGCCTTGCTGCCCCGGAGCGGCGCGCGCCTGCTGCCGAGCCGGCGCCGCGCCCCCGGTGCGTCCCGCGGGACTGCGCTTGCGGCCCGGACGCTAGGAATACAGACCGGCCACACGGCCGCGCAGCTTCACCAGCGCAAGCACCGTGTCGATCGTCGGCGTCGGCTTGCCCGTCACCCGGCCGAGTTCCTGCACCGAGCCCAGCAGGGCGTCGATCTCCATCGGGCGGCCCTGGTCGAGGTCCTGCAGCATGGACGTGCGATGCGCCCCCACCTCGGCCCCGCCCTGAATGCGCCGGTCGACGTCGATGGGGAACTTCACACCGAGCCCCTCGGCGATGTCTTGCGCCTCCAGCATCATGTTGCGGGCCACTTCGCGGGTGCCGTCGTCAGTGCACAGCACGTCGAGCGTGGCATGCGTGAGGGCAGAGATCGGGTTGAACGAGAGGTTGCCCCAGAGCTTGACCCAGATCTCGTCGCGCAGCTTGGGCCGCACCGGGGCCTTGAGCCCCGCCGCCATCAGCGCCTTGGATAGCGCCTGCGCCCGTTCGGACTTCTCGCCGCCCGGCTCGCCCAGCGAGAAGCGGTTGCCTTCGATGTGTTTGACGACGCCCGGTTCGATCACTTCCGCCGCGGGATAGACCACACAGCCAAGCACCCTGTCGGGCCCGAACCCGTCCCATTGCGCATTGCCGGGATCGACCGTCTCCAGCCGGGTGCCCTCCAGCGGGCCTCCGATCTTGTGGAAGTACCACCACGGCACGCCGTTGACCCCCGACACGATGGTCGTGCCCTCGCCGATCAACGGCTGCATCTTCGGCACGACCGGCGGCACCGAATGGGCCTTGAGCGTTACGATCACGTAATCCTGAGGCCCGAGATCGGCGGCATTGTCGGAGGCCGTCACCGGCACGGTCGTTTCGCCGGCCTCTTCGATCAGGCGTAACCCGTTGGCCTTCATCGCCGCAAGGTGCGGCCCCCGGGCGACAAGGCTCACATCGGCGCCCGCCTGTGCGAGCTTCGCGCCCATATAGCCGCCGATGGCGCCCGCCCCAAAAATGCAGATCTTCATTGCTCTCCCCAAGCCGTCTCAGGGCCCGCGCGCTGCGAGCCTAAGCCCGCAGGGCCCGCGCCCGGCTGTCTTTCTGTGTTCAGATTACGCAAATCCGTCGCGCGCCCCAAGTCGTGGCGCAGGGTCGGCTCAGGCGGTCTCCACCAGCCCCAGCTTCTCGGCCAGCCCGATACGCTGCAGCTTGCCAGTCGCGCCCTTTGGGATCTCTGTCAGGATCACCACCTTGCGGGGCACCTTGAAGTCCGCGAGCCGCTCGGAGCCGAAATCGCGGATCTCGCGCTCGGTGGCCTCCGCGCCCTCCTTGAGCACCACCGCCGCGGCGACCTCCTCGCCGAGCTTGGGATGCGGGAGAGCGAAGGTGACCACCTGCGCGATGGCGGGGTGATCGGACAGCACGCCGTCCACCTCCAGCGGGCTCACCTTCTCGCCGCCGCGATTGATGATCTCCTTCAGGCGGCCGGTCAGCGCCAGGTACCCGTCCTCGTCGAAGGCGCCCTGATCGCCGGTGCGGAACCAGCGCTTGCCCTCGGCCTCGAAGAAGTTCTTGGCGTTGGCTTCGGGATTGCCTTCGTAGCCGGGCGTCACGTTGGGGCCGGAGATCACGACCTCGCCGACCCCCTCGACCAGACGGTTCTCCGCCTCGTGCGCCACACGCACTTCCGGTCCGGCCGGCAAGCCGACGGAGCCCGGCTTCTGGGCACCGGCCCCTAGCGGGTTCGAGCACATCTGATGGGCGGCCTCGGTCATGCCGTAACCCTCGACCACCGGAGCGCCGAAGGTCTCGGCGAGTTGGGTCATGACGGGCCCGGGCAGCGAGGCGGACGAGGAGCGCAGCAGGCGCAGGCGGGCATTCTCGATCACGTCGGCATTGCGCTTTGCCCGGCTCAGAATGGCCTGATGCATCGTCGGCACGGCCGTGTACCAGGTCGGATCGGCGTCCTTCAGCCAGCCGAAGAACTTCAGCGCATCGAACCCAGGCGCACACCAGATCGACGCCCCCGAAGAGAGCGAGGCCGAAACCGCCGCGACGAGCCCGTGAATATGAAAAAGCGGCATCACGTTGAGGCACCGATCCTCCGCGGTCAGCGACAGCGATCCCGCGATGTTCTGGGCGGAGGCCGCGACGTTCGACTGCAGGAGCGGCACGATCTTGGGCCGCGACGTGGTGCCCGACGTGTGCAGAATGAGCGCGATGTCGGACGGGCCGGGCGTCCCCTCGGGCGCTGCCTCCCCGCCGCCTTCGACCGTCAGGGCATAGGTGCCCGCGGGCTGATCCTCGGAGAAGGACAGCCGCAGAACGGTCAGGCCGAAGCGCTGCGCGGCGGCGAAGGCCGGGCCGTCATAGCCGTCGGCCAGAACAATCGCCTTGGCCTTCAGATCTTCGAGGTAGAACGCGAACTCCTCCTCGCGATAGGCCGGGTTCAGGGGCGCGGTGGTGGCCGATTGTGCAATCGTGACAAAGGCCGATGCCATCTCCGGACCGTTCGGCAACACGATGGCGACGCGATCTGTCGCCCCCACGCCCGCCGCGCGCAGGTCCGTGCGCGTTTGCCGGCTCTGCGCCCGCAGACCGTCATAGCTCAGCCACGTGCGGCCCGGGGCGCCGAGCGCGGGCGCGTCCCCCGGATGAGCGTCCAGGAGGCTTTCGATCGTGTCGAGCATGGGTCTTCCTCGTTTCTTGATTGGTGGGATCGCCCGGGCTTTACTCCGCCGGGGCGACCTTCGATTTGCGTCCCTTGCGCAGATACTTGATCAGCGGCAGGACAAAGAACAGGGCGGCCAGAGCCATGAACGTACCCGACAGCGGGCGCTCGATAAAGGCGAAGACGTTACCCTGCTCGGCAATCAGCGTCTGCCGGAAGCTGCTTTCCATCAGCGGGCCCAGGACAAGCGCCAGCACCAGCGGCGCCAGCGGGTAGTTTGCCTTGCGCAGCAGGTACCCGGCGATCCCGAAGCCCGCGATCAGCCACACGTCGTGCAGTTTCTGCGACGGCGCGTAGCCGCCCACCAGGCACAGCACCAGAACCATCGCGCAAAGGATGGTGAACGGCATCCGCAGCGCCCAGACGAAGAGCGGGATCAGCGCCAGGTTGATCAGCACCGCCGCGGCGTTCGCCGTGTAGAGCGAGGAGATCAGACCCCAGACGAAATCCGGCTGTTCGATGAACAGCATCGGGCCGGGCACGAGGCCCCACATAACCATTCCGCCCAGCAGCAGCGCCGTTGTCGGCGACCCGGGGATGCCCAGCGTCAGCATCGGGAGAAGCGAGCCGGTGGACGCGGCATTGTTGGCCGTCTCCGGCGCGGCCACGCCTTCGATGTTGCCCTTGCCGAAGGTTTCCGGCTTTTTCGACATGGTTTTGGACATGCCATAGGCCATCAGCGAGGCCGGCGTCGCCCCGGCGGCGGGCAGCATGCCGACGAAGAAGCCCATGAACGAGCCGAAGCTCATGGTCCGCCAGAGCTTGTTCATCTCCTTGATGCCGTAGCCCAGCTCTCGGAAGGTGATTTTGGCCGGCGTCACCATCGGCGCGGATTTCGATGTCTCGATAGTGTGCAGCACCTCGCCCACGCCATAGACACCGATGGCTAGCACAAGGAACGAAATGCCCGCGTAAAAGCCGGGGAGGTCGCCGAAGATCAGCCGCGGCTGGCCGGAGATCAGATCGAGACCGACCGTCGAGAGGACGAGGCCGAGACAAATCATGATGATCGTCTTCAAGACATCGTCGCCCCCCAACCCAACGAAGGTCGTGAAGGCCAGCAGGACCAGCGCAAACTCCTCCGCCGATCCGAAGGCGAGCGCCACGTCCGCCAGGGGCTGCGCGAAGAGCGTGAACAGGATGACGGAGATCGTGCCGCCGATGAATGACGCAACGGCCGCGGCGATCAGGGCGAGGCCCGCCCGGCCCTGCTGCGCCATGGGGCGCCCGTCGAACGTGGTGGCCACGGCCGTTGAGGCGCCGGGTATGCCCAACAGGATCGACGACACCGCGCCGCCATACATTGCGCCGTAATAAATGGCGCAGAGCAGGATGATCGCCGAGGAAGGCGGGACGATGAAGGTCAGCGGCAGAACGATCGCGACGCCGTTCACGGAGCCCAGCCCGGGCATTGCGCCAATGAACAGACCCGCCGTCACGCCGAGGATCACGATCATCAGGTTGAAGGGGGACAGCGACGTGGCGAAGCCGTCCATCAAGGTGGCGAAGATATCCATGACCGGGCCCCCTTAGAAGAACATCGCGTAGAGCGGGAGGAAGAACGGCTCTGTCCAGCCTTTCGGCAGCAGGATCTTGAGCGTCACTTCAAAGAAGAAGAACAGAAAGACCGGCGTAGAGACCGTCAGGATGAGGGTCAGCGTCCAGGTGTGCCGACCGAAGAAGCGAAGGTACCAGAGCAGAAATAGGATGATCGCGATGTAGGCGCCGGCATAGGGCATCAGCGCGATCGTCACGATCAGGGCGACGGCGACCGAGATCACGGACCGGATCGTATCGCTGTCGAAGAAGCGGCTTCTGTCTTCGGCGCCGATGGACCGGATCAGGATGCCGCCCGCGCAGAGCGCCATGATCAGCGAAAGCCAGAACGGAAAGGCCCCGCCGCCGGGGCCGCCGGTCTCGCCCTCCCAACCGATGGGCAGTTCGACCGCATGCCACATGAAATAAAGGCTCAACCCAATGATGGCGAGCGCGATCACACGATCCGCGACAAGCATGCATGCCCCCGATTTGGTCTCTGCTACCCGAAAGATGCCGCCGCCCCCGGATGCGCACGACGGGCGATGGCGGAAGGAGGCAGGGCCGTTTCCGGCCCTGCCCCGTCGGTGTCAGGTGGATCCGGTCAGGACGAGCCTTCGCCCATGGATTCCAAGATCTCGGCGTGCAGCGCCCGCTCGTTGAGGAAGTAGGTCTGCAAGGCGTCGCCCGTCAGGAAGTCCGGGTTCAGCGCCTTCTCCGAGGTGTACGTCTGCCACTCCTCAAGGGCGGCGAGCTTTTCGAACATCTCGGTGTAGTAGGCGACGGCCTCCGCCGGCATGTTGGCCGGTCCCACGAAGGACCGCTGCATGCCGTAGGTCATCGGGTAACCCAGCTCGGTCATCGTCGGCGTGTCCGGGAACGCCTCGATACGCTCGGCCGTGAACGCCGCGATCGGACGGGACTTGCCCGCCTGATAGAAGCCGAGCTGTTCGGAGGGGTTGTTGACCGTGGAGTCGATGTGTCCTCCAACAAGCGCTTTCGCCACATCGCCGCCGCCCTTGTAGGGCACGTAGGTGATGTCGAGGCCGAACTCCTCGGACAGCATCGCGGTCACAAGGCTGTCTTCCTGGCCGGTGCCGGTGCCGCCCATCTTCCACTCGCCGCCGGCGGCCTTCACCGCAGCGACATAGTCGTCAAGCGTCTGGATCTCGCTGTCGGAGTTGACCCACAGCACGAACGTGTCGACGGCCATGCGCGCGATCGGCGTGAACTCCTCGATGTTGACGCCGATATCGGTGCGCAACGGGGTCGTGTAGTACGAGTTCAGCGTCGCCATGATCGTGTGGTCGTCGCCGTCCTTGTCCTTGAGGTAGCGCAGCGCCTCCGCGCCGGAGCCGCCGCCCTTGTTGACCGGCAGAACCGGCATGCTGGACAAATTTTCCTTCTGGATAATCGATTGGAACAAACGGGCCAGACGGTCTGCCCCCCCGCCCTGACCGGCCATGATGACCATCTCGACAGGCTTTGCGGGTTGCCAGCCTTCTGCAACCGCCGGGCTGGCGATGAGGGCAGCGGACGCTGCTGCCGCGATTGCCGCACGACGCGTGAAGTTGTGGATCATTTGATAACCTCCCAGGTTAGCTGCGCGACGTTCGGTCGCTGCCTCGGAGGTATGGAGCACAATTCCGAGAAATTTCCAGTCGTTTCGCGACTCGCTCACGTAATTTCATTGAAATTCCTTCATAATTTGCGCTCATAAACGCCAAGCTCGCCGTTTTTTGCATCATGTGAGATGTTATCCACAGGCCCCTCAGACGATTCAACGCCCGATAGAATCACCCAAAAAGAAGCAACCGCAGGTTCCCTCGTCTTTGCTTGCGCGCCGGCCGGGAGCGCGGAATATGAGAGCGATGCGCTGTCTCACCAAAGCCCTGTCCGTCGCCTTCGTCGCATCGGCCAGTCTCATCACATTGGGGCCGGCGCGGTCGGCGGCGGCCGATCTGACGATCTTCGCGGCGGCCTCCACCGGCACGGCCCTCGCCGAGGTGACCCAGAGCTGGGAAGACGAGACCGGCTATGAGGCCGTGCTGTCGCTGGCGGGGACCTCGGCGCTTGCCCGTCAGATCGCGGCAGGCGCCCCGGCGGATGTGTTTCTGTCCGCCAATCCGGAGTGGATGGACACGTTGGAGGCCGCGTCCCGCATCGTCCCCGACAGCCGGTACGATCTCCTGGGCAACAGCCTCGTGCTTATCGCCCCCGCCGGCGCGCCCCAGATCGAGCTGACGCCGCCCGTCGATCTGCGGCCGCACCTGTCGGGCGGTCCGCTGGCGATGGCGCTGGTGGATGCGGTGCCGGCCGGGATCTACGGACAAGCGGCGCTGGAAGCTCTGGGCGCCTGGAGCGACGTGGCCCCCTTTGTCGCCCAGACCGACAGCGTCCGCGCGGCGCTTGCCCTTGTCGCCGCGGGCGCGGCGCCGCTCGGCCTCGTCTATGCCACGGACGCCCTGGCAGAGCCGCGCGTTGCCGTTGTCGCGCGGCTTCCGGCGGCAACGCACCCGCCGATCATCTATCCGGTGGCGGCGGTTGCGGGCGGCAACACCGCTCAGGCGGAGGCGTTTCTTATCCATCTGCGCGGCGCGTCCGCGCGCGCGGCCTTTGCACGGCAGGGGTTCGCCGTGCTTGGCGACTGAGCCCATGGTGGACTGGCTCGGCCCTGACGAGTGGCGCGCGGTGCGCCTGTCGCTGCGGGTGTCCGCCGTGGCGACGCTAGCCAGCCTGCCCCTCGGGATCTTTGTCGCCTACGCGCTTGCGCGCTGGACGTTCTGGGGAAAGCAGCTGCTGAACGGGCTGGTGCACCTGCCGCTCGTGCTGCCGCCCGTCGTGACGGGCTATCTGCTGCTTCTGGCGTTCGGGCCGCAGGGGCCGGCCGGGCAGGCCCTGGGCGCGCTCGGGCTCTCCGTCGCGTTCCGCTGGACGGGCGCCGCGCTCGCCGCCGCCGTCATGGCCTTTCCGCTGATGGTGCGCGCGATCCGGCTCTCGATCGAAGCGGTCGACCCGAAGCTGGAGCAGGCCGCCGCGACGCTCGGCGCCTCGCGGGTCTGGGTGTTTCTGACGATCACGCTGCCGCTGATCCTGCCGGGCGTCCTGGCCGGGACGATCCTGGCCTTCGCCAAGGCGATGGGTGAGTTCGGAGCGACGATCACCTTCGTGTCGAACATCCCCGGGCAGACCCAGACCGTGCCATCGGCGATCTACGCCTTCCTTCAGGTTCCTGGGGGCGAGGCCGCTGCCCTGCGGCTGGTCGTCGTCTCCATCGTAATTGCCATGGGCGCGTTGCTGGCCTCGGAGATACTGGCGCGGCGCATCGGCAACCGGGGGGCGGAGCCATGACGCTGTCGGTGGCGATCCGGCACCGGCTTGGCGCCCTGACCCTCGACGCCGCGTTCGAGGCGCCGCCCGGGATCACCGTGCTCTTCGGGCGGTCGGGCTCGGGCAAGACAAGCATCGTGCACGCGGTGGCGGGGCTTCTGTCTCCCGACGACGGCCGCATCGCCGTCGACGGGCGCGTGCTGTTCGATGCAAAGCGTGGGCCGATGCTGCCGCCCGCGCGGCGGCGGATCGGCTACATCTTTCAAGATGCAAGGCTCTTCCCGCATATGACCGTGCGCGCCAACCTGCTCTACGGCGCGCGTTTCGCGCCCCCGGGCGACGGCCCCGATCTCGATACAGTCGTCGAAATCCTGGGGATCTCCGCCCTGCTGCGCAGGCGGCCCGGCGCCCTGTCGGGCGGTGAGCGCGCGCGCGTCGCCATCGGGCGGGCGCTTCTGTCCCGGCCCCGTCTGATCCTCGCCGACGAGCCACTTGCATCGCTCGACGAGGCGCGCAAGGCCGAGATCCTGCCCTTCTTCGAGCGGCTGCGGGACGAGGTCGCGATTCCGATCCTTTACGTCAGCCACGCCGCGACGGAGGTCGCGCGCCTTGCCACGACGGTCATCGCGCTGGAGGCTGGGCGCGTCCTCCGCCAGGGGCCCGCGGCGGAGGTTCTGGCCGACCCGCAGGTGACGCCGCTCGGGGCGCGCGAGGCGGGCGCGGTGATCACGGCCCGCATTGCCCGGCACCACGACGATGGGCTGACGGAGTTGGAGGCCGGCGGCGTCTCGCTGCTGCTGCCCCGTGTCGCGCGGCCCGCCGGAACCCGGCTGCGGGTGCGGATCCCGGCCAATGACGTGATCCTGGCCCGCACAAGGCCCACGGGCCTTTCGGCGCTCAATGTCCTGCCCGCGCGCGTCGAGGCGGTGCGCAGAGGCACCGGGCCCGGCGCGCTGGTGTCGCTGTCCACGGGCGCGGGAAGGATCCTGGCGCGCGTCACCCTGCGCTCGGTCGCAGCGCTGGAGATCGAACCGGGTGCAGAGGCGTTCGCGGTTGTCAAATCCATCGCCGTGGCCCCGGGGGACGTGGGGACCGGAGCGGCGGAGGAGACGCCCGCCGGCCACGCTCCGACGAAGTGAGCGCTGCCCCCGACGGGCTCAGCCCGGCGCGAGCACCTGCATCCAGCCGAGGGAGCCCTCTGTCGAGGGGCCGGGCTTGTACTCGGCCCCGACATACCCCGGCCACTCCAACCGCTGCAGGGTGGCAAAGACCGCGCGGTAGTCCAGCGATCCACGGTCCGGCGGGCCACGCTCCGGCACCCCCGCAATCTGGACGTGATGAATGAGCGGCAGCAAGGCCCCCAGCCGTTCCTGAACATCGTGACCGAGGCGGGAGGCGTGATAGCAGTCGAACATCAGTTTGAGGTTCGGCGCACCCACCTCGCGCAGGATCGCAACCGCCTCCGCCAGATCCGCCATGAAGTAGCCCGGCACATCGTGGGGGTTGATCGCCTCGATCACGATCACGCGCCCGGCCTCGGCCGCACGCGAAGCAGCATGGGTCAGGGCGTCGACATAGGCTGCGCGGGCCTCCGCCCCGCCCGCGATCCCGGCCAGGACATGGACGTACCCCGCACCGAAGCGCGCGGCGAGGTCGAGCGCGGCCTCGACCGCTGCCCGCGCCTCGTCCGACCGTCCCGGCAGGGCGGCATGGCCGAACTCCCCCGCCGCGAGATCGCCTTTGGTGTTGTTCACGCCCAACATGGGCAGGCCGGTGTCCTGCAAGGCACGTTCCGCCGCGGCCAGATCCGCGGCCTCGGGCCACTGGATCTCGACCGCCGCGAAGCCCGCACGATGGGCGGCGCGGATCCCATCGGCGAGCGGCAGGTCCGCCCAGAGGTAGGCGAGGTTGGCAGAAAAGCGCAAACCGCTCATGCGATGATCTCGAACTTCGCCACGTCGACCATGCCGCGGTCGGTGATCTTGAGCGCGGGAATGACGGGCAGAGCCAGGAATGCAAGCTGCAGGAACGGCTCCTCAAGCTGCACCCCGAGCGTGCGGGCGGCCGCGCGCAGATCGACGAGCCGGTCGCGGACCTCCTCGAACGGGGCGAGGCTCATCAGCCCCGCCACCGGCAGGGCGAGCTCGGCCAGGACGCGGCCATCGCGGGCGACGACGAACCCGCCCTCGATCTCGGAGAGCCGCGTGGCGGCCAGCGCCATATCCGAATAGGACGCGCCGACACAGACGATGTTGTGATGGTCGTGGCAGACGGTGGAGGCGATGGCCCCCGCCTGCATCCCGAAGCCGCGCACGAACCCCGTCGCGATGTTGCCGTTCTTGCCGTGACGCTCCACCACGGCGATGCGCATCAGGTCGCGGGCGATGTCGGGGCGCTTGTCGCCATCGACGACGGGGATGCTCTCGTGCAGGTGGTCCGTCAGGATCTGCCCCTCGCGGATCCCGATGACATCCGTCTCGACCTTGTTGGAAGTGGTGCGGAAGCTCTCGGCCGTCAGGGGCGGCGCCGTGACGGAGGCCCGCCCCACGATGGGCATCGTGCCCCGCGCCTCGAAGGCCGCGACACACACTTTCTGGCCGCCGGCGAGCACGAGCTGTGCATCGCAGGCCTCCAGCGACCCGACCGCCACGATGTCGGCCCGTTTGCCCGGCGCGATCTGCCCGCGATCCTTCAACCCGAAGGCTTCGTCCGCGGACAACGCGGCGGCGCGATAGACGGCCAGTGGGGGACAACCCAGCGCGATGAGTGTGCGGATCATGTAGTCGAGATGCCCGTGCTCGGCGATGTCGAGGGGGTTTCTGTCGTCGGTGCATAGGCACATGTAGGGCGCGGTGCGTTCGGTCAGCAGCGGCGCAAGGGCGTGCAGGTCCTTCGAGACGGACCCTTCACGGATCAGGACCCGCATCCCCTTCTGCAGTTTCTCGCGCGCCTCCTCGGCGCTCGTCGCCTCATGCTCGGTGCGGATTCCGGCGGAGATATAGGCGTTGAGGTCGCGGCCCGACAGCAACGGGCTGTGCCCGTCGATGTGACCGCCCTGAAACAGCGCCAGCTTGGCGAGGGCCTCCGGGTCGCGGTGGATGACGCCGGGATAGTTCATGAACTCGGCCAGACCGATCCCGGAAGCATGGCCCATCAACCCGGCGATCTCGGCCGCCGACAGCGTCGCCCCGGCGGTTTCCATATGGGTGGAGGGCACGCAGGAGGAGATCTGGACACGCAGATCCAGAAGCACATGGGCGCTGGCGTCCTGGAAATAGCGGACGCCGGCCGCCCCGATCACATTGGCGATTTCGTGCGGATCGCAGATCGCGGTGGTCACGCCCCTTGGGGTTACACACCGGTCGAACTCCATCGGAGTGACGAGCGAGCTCTCGATGTGAAGATGCGTGTCGATGAAGCCTGGGACGAGGGTCAGGCCCGAGACGTCGAGCACTTCGCGCGCCTCGTAGGTGGCACAGGTTCCCACGATCGTGTCGCCACAGATCGCGACGTCGCCCTCCAGCATGTCGCCGGTCACCAGATCCAGCACTCTGCCGCCCCGCAGAACAAGGTCTGCGGGGGCGTCTCCGCGCGCCTGTGCGATCCGTGTCTCCAGGTCCATGCCCGTCTCCTGCCTCGCCGATGGACGCAGGATCGCCGAGCGCGGCGGCGCCGTCTAGGCCGATATGGCGGGCGGGCAGCGCCCCACGGGCTCGGGCCGGGTGCCCCTCAGACGGGCACGTTGTCGAGCAATCCGACCTCGCTGGGCGCCGATTCCCAGTTCTGCACCGGGGTCATCAGGCCAACTTCCGCCCCGCCGGCATCCTGTACCAGGGCGATGGTGCCCGTTTCGGGAACTTCGAAGGGCGCGCGCAGGATCTTGCCGCCCTTTGCTTCCATCGTCCTGAGCGCGGCATCCAGATCGTCGACCGCGACATAGGTAAACCAGTGGGGGCGCGCCGTGCCGTCGGCGCCCGGCTCAGAAAGCTCCATCATCCCGGCCACCGGCCGGCCGTGGGCCATGGCCACGTGATAGGGTCCGTCCGGCATGTCCCATGTCTCGAAGTGCCAACCGCAGGTCGCTTCGTAATAGGCCCGGCTGGCCTCGACATTTCCGGTCCGCAACTCGCTCCACCAGATCGTGCCGTGTATCGTGCTCATCGCACCCTCCCATCCAGCATATCGGTGCGGTGTGCGCGACGGCCCGTCGCGAGCGCAAGCCCGCATGTCGTCGCGGGGGACGCGCGCCGGAGATCCAGCGTTCCGCTCCCACGCGTGGTGTGGTTTACCGAGGTGGAAACGTGCGGGCCGCACCCTGGCAAGGACCCTCCCCAATGGCTGCAACGACGGTGATCTTCGATGCCTATGGCACCCTGTTCGACGTAACCGCCGCCGCGCGCGCGGCGGCGCAGCGGCCGGAGTTTCCCGACCTCGCCCGCAGCCATGCGGAGCTGTCGCGCATCTGGCGGGAGAAGCAGGTGGGCTATTCCTGGTGGCGGGCCGTCACGGGGGAGTACAAGCCGTTCTGGGACGTGACGGCGGATGCGCTCGACTATGCGCTCGATGCCACCGGGCTGAGCGGCGATCCCGCGTTGCGCACCACACTGATGGAGCTTTATGCCCAGCTTGACGCCTATCCGGAAGTTCCGGCCATGCTCAACGCGCTGCGCGCCGCCGGGCGCCGCACTGCGATCCTGTCGAACGGTTCGCCCGAGATGCTGGCCGCCGCGACGGCCTCCGCCGGGGTCGCCGACGCGCTCGACGCCGTGATCAGCGTGGACACGGTGCAGACCTTCAAACCGGCGGCGCGCGTCTACGATCTGGTGGGCGCGCGCTTCGGCACCGCGCCGCGCGATGTCCTGTTCGTTTCCTCCAACGGATGGGATGCTGCCGCCGCGGCGGGCTATGGGTTCGACACGGTCTGGGTGAACCGCGCGTCCCTGCCCCCCGACCGGTTGCCCCATCGGCCCGCGCGCACTCTGCCGGACCTGACGACGATCCCCGAGATCGCCACGGGCGCGCCCGCATGAACCGCTTCCAAAGCTCCGATGGCCTGACCCTGGCCTATCGCGACGTGGGGCACGGCCCGGCGGTTTTGTGCCTGGCCGGCCTCAGCCGGAACAGCGCGGATTTCGCGCCCGTCGTGGACCGCTTCGCCGATTCCGCGCGCCTGATCTGCCCGGATTATCGGGGGCGCGGGGCCTCCGACCCGGCGCCGGACTGGAGGAGCTACACGCTCGAACGCGAGAGGGCGGACGCGCTTGAGCTTCTCGATCATCTCGGGATCGAGCGGGCCGCCATCCTCGGCACCTCGCGCGGAGGGCTCATCGCCATGCTGCTCGCCCTTGTGGCGCCGGAGCGCATCTCGGGGGCGATCCTTGTCGATATCGGGCCGGAGGTCGCCTCTGAAGGGACGCGCGCGATCCTGCAGTACCTCGGACGTCCGCCCGGCTATCGCAGCTATGCCGATGCCGTGCGCGCCCTGCCCGCATCCATGGCACCGGCCTTCACCAACGTCCCCGACACGACGTGGCGTGCCTTCGCCGAACGCCTCTACGCCGAAACGCCCACCGGGCTGGCGCTGCGCTACGATCCGCGCCTGCGCGATGCGTTTGCCGAAACCGGCCCAATCGGCCCTCGGGAGGACCTCTGGCCGGAGTTTCGCGCCCTGGCCGAGGGGCGCCCCCTGGGTCTGATCCGCGGGGCCAACTCCACCCTGTTGCGGACGGAGACGGCCGCCGCCATGCGGGAGGCGGCTCCGCATATGCGGGTGGCAGATGTGCCGGACCGCGGACATGTTCCCTTTCTGGACGAACCCGAGTCCGTCACCCTGATCGAAGCCGTCCTGGCCGATCTTGAATAGCGCGCGGCGGCGGGCCGTCGCAATGAACCGTTTTGGAGACACGCGCATTTTGCGATGCCGGAGGGCGCGCCACGTCGACGTCCCAAATCATCGCCCGTGTGCCGCCGGCGCCGGGGCGACGCGCGCCCCACATGCCCCATAGACACCGCCGGCCCGACGTGGTGCAACACCCCGACACCGCGATGGAGACACGCATGCCCTCCGACACGCTGACCGAGGCCCCC
>JBCDGG010000116.1:0-17999 GCA_038757905.1 Pseudomonadota bacterium
AGCAAGGCCGGCGAGCTGCACCACGCCCTCGGCATGGAGGCGATCCAGAATTCGGCGATGGCGTTCGGGTTTGATCACAGAGGCTCTCCTGCGACAATTGATACCGGCAGAATGATCATCTATGCAACCTTATGACAGAAATTGCGGGTCAGTTTCTGATAAACGATCAAAAACGATCAATTTCACCTCGGGAGAACCTTCATGAGACGCAGCACCGATCGCATCCGGACAACCCATGTGGGCAGCCTGCCGCGCCCCCATGATCTTCTGGACGTTCTGAAGGCCCGGCTGGATGGCGAAACCGTCGACGCCGCAGCCTACGACGCCACGATTGCGGATGCGGTCGACCGCATGGTGGCGCAGCAGGTCTCTGCCGGGATCGACGTTGTCGCCGACGGCGAAATGTCGAAGCCGGGCCATGCGATCTATATCGAGGAACGGCTGTCGGGCTACGAGCAGCGGCCGGGGTATGACACCGGCTACTACGCAGCTGAGAAGGCCGCCTTTCCAGAGTATTACGAGGAATACTTCAAGCGCGCCCATCTGGGCGGAGCAATCGCGCCGGCGCATCCCGTCGCCTGTATCGGCCCGGTGGAATACGTCGGCCACGACGCCCTGCGCAAGGATCTGGAGAATCTGCGCGCCGCCTGTGACCGGCACGGAGTGGAGGAGGCGTTCATGCCCTGCGCCGCAGTGACAGGTGTCGGCTTCAACGAATACTATCCCAGCCAGGAGGCGTATATGTACGCCGTCGCCGATGCGCTGGCGGTGGAGTACAACGCCATCGTGGATGCCGGCTTTCTTCTGCAGGTGGACGATCCGTTCCTGCCGCACGTCTATATGGATACGTCACTGAGCGAGGCCGAGCGGCTGGCAAAGGCCAATCTGTTCGTCGAGACGGTGAACCATTCCATCAAGGGAATCGCGCCGGAGAAGATCCGCTATCACACCTGCTACGGGATCAATCAGGGCCCGCGCGTTCATGAGCCGGACTTGCCGATGATGGTGAACGAGGTGCTGAAGGTGGAGGCCGGGGCCTACTCCTTTGAAGCGGGGAACCCGCGGCACGAGCACGAGTACCACCTTTGGGAGCAGGTCAAGCTGCCCGATGGCAAGCTGATCGCCCCCGGCGTCATCACCCATGCGTCGAGCGTCGTGGAGCACCCGGAGTATATCGCGGAGCGGATCATCCGCTTCGCCGACCGCGTCGGACGGGAGAACGTGCTGGCCTCCACCGATTGCGGCTTCTCAAGCCAGGCGATCTACCGCACGGAGGTGGAGAACCGCGTCGTCTGGGCCAAGCTGGAGGCGTTGGCAAAGGGCGCACAGATCGCCAGCGACAGGCTCTGGCCGTAGCAATGTCCGGCGCCCCTCCTGGGCGCCGTGCGTGCCGCGACTTGGGCCATCGCTGGCGGTGGTCGTCAGCGCCCCTCCCGGCAGCCGCTGTCGGCACAGGGCCAAACGCGCCGCGCCCAGGGGCGCGCGACTGACAAGGGCTTTCGCCGCAACGAAAACCGGCGCTGTGCGATGCCCTCTTCCGGGTGCCCCGCGCAAGCTCCGTGCGCCCCTGTCCGGGCGCTACAGGACCTGACAGCCCCGCTCGGCGCGGCGCCTCAGACCCCCTCGCCGACGAAGGCCTTTTCGACCACGTATTCGCGTGGCTCGGAGTTCGCGCCCTCGCGCAAACCGGCGGCGTCGAGCAGTGCCTTCAGATCGACATTGAAGGCCAGGGAGCCGCAGATCATCGCGCGGTCCCGCTCGGGGGACAGCCCGCCGGAAAGGCCAAGGTCGGCAAAGAGAGTGCCGTCCTCGAGAAGCGTCGTAATGCGCCCCATCTTCGGGCTCTGCTCCCGTGTCGTCGTGGGGTAGTAGACGAGCTTCTCGGCGAACCCCTCGCCGATCAGATCGGCCAGCAGCGCGTCATTGCGGACCCGGTCTACGAGGTCGCGGCCATAGTCCAGTTCGGCCACCTCGCGGCAGGTATGGGTGAGGATCACCTGATCGTAGTCGTGGTACGTCTGCGGGTCGCGGATCAGCGAGGCAAACGGCGCGATCCCTGTCCCCGTGGAAAAGAGCCAGAGGCGCTTGCCCGGCAGCAGCGCGTCATGGACGAGCGTGCCCACGGGCTTCGGCCGCAGGATGATCCGGTCGCCCACCGAGATGTGCTGCAGCTTCGAGGTCAGCGGGCCGTCCGGCACCTTGATGGAGTAGAACTCCAACTCATCATCCCACGCCGGAGAGGCGATGGAGTATGCCCGGAGCAACGGCTTCTGCTTGCCCGTTTTCGGATCGGGATCGCCCATCAGACCGATCATCACGAACTCGCCCGAGCGGAACCGAAGCGAGGCGGGCCGCGTCACGCGGAAGGAGAACAGCCGGTCCGTCCAGTGGCGCACGCCGGTGACGATCTGGGCATCCGGCAGGACCGGGGCGGCGGGGGGCTGGATCGGGGTCTGGTCGGTCATGTCTGTTCACAGGAGCCGAAGCTCCACCTCTGAGGGTGCGCACCTCGGGCGCGCATGGACTAGGGGAGGGGCGATCCTCGCTCGGGTCGCTGGGATCGCGTGGCGTGGAGGGGCGGGGCGGCGCTCAGCCTGCGAGGCGCAGCCGGGCGCGGTAATCGTGCGCCTGCCAATCGGCCCGGAACACCCATTGATCCTCGGGCTGTCGGGCGGCCAGCGCATCGTCGATCTCGACCTCGTCGAAGCCGGCGCGCCGGGCCATGGCGTATTGGTCGGCCAGAACATGGCCGACCGCCCGCAGGCGCCCCGTATAGCCGAGGCGCCGCAGGCCGCGGGCAATCGAGAAGCCGCGCCCATCGGCCGAGCTCGGAAACGCGATGCGCACGAGATCCGCCTCCCCGAGGACGGGATACACCTCCGCCGCTTCCGCGGTCGGCTGCAGATCGAGCGCCTGGCAGGCGCCGACATCGGACGCCTCCTCGAACGGGATGTAGGCGCCCGTGAAAGTATCCGGGCCGAACCCGGTATCGGTGACGATCACGCTCATCTGGACACCCTGGCTTGTGGGCCGCGCACGAGGCGGCCGTTGACGATGTGAATTCCGCATTCTTCCTTTTCGGCGCCGCGCCAGCGCCCGGCGCGCGCGTCTTCGCCCGGGCGCACCGCGCTGGTGCAGGGCGCGCACCCGATGGAAGGATAGCCCTGCGCCACCAGTGGATGGCGCGGCAGCCCCTCGCGCTCGAAGTAGACGCGCACGTCCGTGGCCGACCAATCCGCCAGCGGGTTGATCTTCAGATGCCGCCCCGTCTCCTCCACCACGGGCAAGGCCGCGCGGGTGCCCGACTGGAAGCGTTTGCGCCCCGTCATCCAGGACCCGAAACCAGCGAGCGCGCGATCGAGCGGCGCGGTTTTGCGCAGGGCGCAGCAGGCATCGGGATCGGATTTGTGCAGGAGATTGGCCGGGTCGGCGCGCGCCAGATCCAGCGCGCGCGCCCTGAGGACCCGCACGTCGGACAGGCCAAGCTCATCGGCCAGCGCGCGCTGATAATCGAGCGTCTCGGGAAAGAGCATCTGAGTATCGAGGAAGAGCACCGGCGTGTGCGGCGCGACTTGGGCCACCATGTGCAACAGCACCGCCGCTTCCGCTCCGAACGACGAGACGACCGCCGTCTTGCCGACAAGCGGATGGCGCAAGGCGGCGTCGAGCAACGCCGCTCCGCGCTTGCCCTCCAGATCGCGGGCCACAAGGGCCGCGCGATCCACGGGCACCTGCGGGAGTTGGGCGTCAGGCGGCATCACGCTGATCCTCGGTGCCGTAGAGCGCCGCCTTGAACGGCGCCAGCCCGGTCCGGCGGACGGTCTGAAGGAACGTCTCGTCTTCGCCTTCGCGCTCCTCGAGATAGGCCAGCATCAGGCGTTCGACCGCGGGCACGATCTCCTCGTAGGAAAAGCCGGGGCCCGTGCGCTCGCCGACGGCGGCCGTTTGCGTCGCATCGCCGCCAAGGGTGATCTGATAGGTTTCCACCCCTGCCCGATCGAGGCCCAGAATGCCAATATGGCCGACATGGTGATGCCCGCAGGCATTGATGCAACCCGAGATCTTGATCTGCAGCGGCCCGACCTCGTGCTCGATGCGCAGCTCCTCGACCCGCTCGGCGATCTTCTGCGCCACCGGGATCGACCGGGCCGTTGCCAGCGCGCAGTAATCCATGCCCGGGCAGGCGATGATGTCGGAGGCGAGCCCGACATTCGCGGTGCCGAGTCCCGCCGCCTGCAGCCGCGCATGCACCTCCGGCAGGTCGGCCTTGGCGACGTGGGGCAGGATCACGTTTTGCTGGTGCGAGATGCGCAGCTCATCCTGGCCGAACGCCTCCGCCAGATCCGCCAGCACCCGCATCTGATCGGCGGTCGCATCGCCGGGCGTTGCCCCGTGGGCCTTCAGCGACACCGTGACGATCGCGTGGTCGTCCTGGCGGTGGGCGCTCAGGTTGGTGTCGGCCCAGGCCCGGAAGACAGGATCGGCCGCCTTGGCCGCCTCGAACGGGGCCGGATCGCGGGGCGCGAGCGCGGGCGGCGCGAAGTCGGCGCGTATCTCGGCCAAGAGGGCCGCCGTCGCGGTGGGGTCGAACTCCTCCCGGGTGCGGGCATAGGCCTCTTCCACCTCGGCGCGGATGTCCTCGATCCCGCGCTCGTGCACAGTGATCTTGATGCGCGCCTTGTACTTGTTGTCGCGCCGGCCCCAGCGATTGTAGACGTGCAGAATCGCTTCCAGATAGGGCAGAAGCTCCGCCTCGGGCAGGAACGGATGCAGGACCTTGCCGATCATCGGCGTCCGGCCGAGCCCGCCGCCGATCACCACCTCGTAGCCACGGGTGCCGCCCTGCTCCAACAGGCGCAGTCCGATGTCGTGGGCGCGGATGACGGCCCGGTCATTGGCGCTGCCAATCACGGCGACCTTGAACTTCCGTGGCAGGAACTGGAACTCCGGATGATCGGTGGACCATTGCCGCACGAGCTCCGCCACCGGGCGCGGATCGTCGACCTCGTCGGCCGCCGCGGCGGCGAAATGGTCCGACGTGACATTGCGGATGGTATTGCCCGACGTCTGGATGGCATGCATCCCGACCTCGGCCAGCGCATCCAGCATATCGGGGACATCCGGCAGCTTGGGCCAGTTGAACTGGATGTTCTGCCTTGTGGTGAAGTGGCCATAGCCCTTGTCCCAGCGCTCGGTGATCATCGCAAGCTGGCGCATCTGCCGGCTGTTGAGCGATCCGTAGGGGATCGCAACCCGCAGCATATAGGCATGGAGCTGCAGGTAGAGCCCGTTCATCAGCCGCAGCGGCTTGAACTCGTCCTCGGTCAGGCTGCCGTCGATACGCCGGGCGACTTGCGCCCGGAACTGGCGGTTCCGTTCGGCAAGAAAGGCGTGGTCGAAGTCGCGGTATTTGTACATGGCTCAACGGCTCCTTTGGCCGGGCGTGGGGGCCTGGATAGGGCAGTATGGACGGCAGGCGGCGGGGTCAGGCCCGCTCCTGCTTGCCGTGGGCGTAGTTGGACGGCCCGCGCGTGCGGAAGGCTTCGCGGAAGTGCACGGGCTCGGGGCCGCCCGCCCCGCTCACAGCATCCGCGAGATAGGCGCCGACGATCTCGTGTCCGCGCGCCTGCGCCGCGGCCAGACGGGCTTTCGCCTCCTCCTCATCGGCGAGCAGCTCCGCCTCGTGGTGCTGGCGCGTCCATGCGCCCGCGGCAGTGAGGTAGACGACGTCGCCCTCCAGCAGCGCATTCGCGGTGACGACCTTGGGTGTGAACTTGCGGGGCATCAGACCTGGGCCTCCATGGCGGGAACTTGGGACAGGGCGGCCTCGGCCCCCGGAGCGAGGCCGAAGAGCAGCACCGCGGGCCCGTCGAGATCGGCGCGTGCGATATCGTCCGGCAGCGCGTCGAGCGTGGTAGCGATCACCCGGCTGTCGGCGCGCGACGCGTTTTCGACGACCGTGACGGGCGTCTGGCCCAGGGCGCCGTGCATCAGCAGCCGCCCCTGCACGAACCGGCTTGCGCGCTTGCCCATATAGATCGCGGCGACGGCGCCCGGGCGCGCCAGGCTGCGCCAATCGTGCTCGGCGTAGCCACGCACATCGTGGCCGGTGATCAAGCGGACATCGCTGTTGCGGCCGCGTTCGGTCAGGCTGACACCGACCTGTGCGGCCGCGGCCGCGGCGGCTGTGATCCCAGGCACCACGGCATGGGCAAGGCCCGCGGCCCGGACCGCGCGCAGTTCTTCCTCCAGCCGTCCGAAGACGCCGGGATCGCCGGATTTCAGCCGCACAACATGGGCTCCGGCCTGGGCATGGTCGACGATCAGTCGGTCGATCTCGGCCTGGGGGGTCGATGGGCCGAACCCCTCCTTGCCGACGGCGACCAGCGTCGCCTCGCGGCGCGCAAGCTCCAGGATCTCCGGCGCCACGAGCCGGTCGTAGATGACGACATCGGCCCGGTCGATCGCCCGGCGCGCCTTCAGAGTCAGCAGATCCGGATCGCCCGGCCCGGCGCCCACGAAGTCGACCCGCCCGGGATCGGCGTCGCCCGCCAGATGGCTGTGCAGCAGGTCCTGAACGGCACCGGCGATCGCGTCATCCTCCGCGCCCGGCGCGTGCTGCGGCCCGTCTTCAAGGTAGACCGCCCGCCAGAAGGCCCGCCGCGCGCGCCCGGCGGGCAGCGCCTCGGCCGCCGCCCGGAACCGACGCGCGATGCGGGCGAGAAGACCGAGCCGGGGGGACAGCCGCTCTTCGAGGTCCGCCTTGATCGCCCGCGCCAGCACGGGGGCGGCGCCTTCCGTTCCGATGGCGACGACCACAGGATCGCGGTCGACCATCGCCGGCGTGATGAATTGGGACCCTTCGAGATTGTCGACCATGTTGACCAGCGCACCGTCGGCGCGGGCCAGGGCGGCCACGCGGCGGTCTTCGTCTGCGTCATCGGTCGCAGCATAGGCCAGGGCTGCGCAAGTCGCATCGCCCGGCGCCATGACCCGACGTTCGAGCCGGAGCTTGCCCTCCGCGGCCCAGGCCACGATCTCGGGCGCAGGCTCGGGCGTGAAGACGGTGATCTTCGCTTCCGTCTTCAGCAACAGCCGCAGCTTCGAAAGCGCGGCCTCACTGCCGCCGGCCAGCACCACGCGGCGCGCGGCAACATCGAGAAAGATCGGGAAGTGACGCATGGGGCTGCCTCCGCTTTGCGTCAGATATAGAATGTTTTCCCGCCATTGAGCCATAGAACGCCGGAGATAAGAACGAAATGCTCTCTAAACGCACAACCGAGACATCAACGTTCCATATGCCCGTGATTTCGGAACAGCGTTCCTTCTCAACGGCGCCCGGGGGGAAAAGGTTCGCCGACCGATGCTGCGGGCGCAAAGAGCCCGACGTCCCACACGATCAAAGCGCCGTGAAGACCGGCACTTCGGCCCCTGTCAGGCCGCGTTGCGCCCTGCATCCCCGGGCTTGCGGTTGCGCGGGCGCGCAGCGCAAGGCAGCCCCTCGTTGGCCGGCGCTAAAGGGTCGAGGCGGCCCCTTCGGCCACATGGCCCGCCGCCAGCCGCGCCACGCCGATGGCCGCTTCGTCCGCCTGGGCGGTCTGCGGCACGATGCCGAGGGCACGCGCGCGGATCCGGGTGAAGGTCGGGTTCTGCGCGCCCCCGCCCGCCGAGTAGACCTTCCCGGGAAAACGGCCGCCCCGGGCGGCGATCTCGCGGTAGCACTGCGCCTCGATGCGGGCGATCCCTTCAAACATGCCCTGCAGGAACGCGGCGTCGGACGTGGGGCGCGGCTGCAGGCGGGGTTGTAGCCCCGTATCGTTCACCGGGAACCGCTCGCCCGGCGCGAGCAAGGGGTAGTAGTCCAGCCCGGTCGGCGCGTCGGGAGTCATCTGGGCGCTCAACTCCGCCAGTCTTTCGGCCGGGAAGAAGTGCGCCAGCACGGCGCCGCCCGTGTTCGATGCCCCGCCCGCGAGCCAGACCTCGCCCAGCCGGTGGGAATAGAGGCCGACCGCCGGATCGTCGACACGGTCGCGGCTCAGCGCCTTGACCGCGAGCGTCGAGCCCAGCGATGTCACGGCAATGCCCGGCCGCAGGGGAGCGGCGGCCAGAAACGCGGCGATGCTGTCGGTCGTGCCGGCGCAGATCACCGCGCGCCGCGAGAGGCCGAGGGCGTCGGCGACGGCGCCGGACACCGGGCCGAACGACGCGCCGGGGGGCACCGGCGCCGGAAGGAGCGCGGGGTCGATCACCTCGCCAATCCAATCGGGCCAGCGCTCGACCGCCGGGTCGAAGCCTGTCTTCAGAGCGTTGTTGTGGTCCGACAGCCCGCCCTGCCCCAGAAGCTTCGCCGCGATGAAATCCGCCTGATGCAGCAGGAACCGCGCGGGAGCGCCCCCTGCCCCGTCCTCCGCCCCGTCCTCCGCCTCTTCGACGAGCCGCATCGCCCGGCCGAGGGCCGAGTTGCCGCCCCGGGTGATATGCGCCTCCGGGGCGACCTGGCCGATCCTGTCCGCCTCGCGGTGAAACCCAGCCGAATTGTACATCAGGGCCCGCGTCACCGGGCGCAGCGCGGCGTCCGTCAGCACCATGGTGCCGGACGTGCCGTCGACCGCGATGCGGGAAATGTCGTGCCCGCTCAGGCCGCGCCCGGCCAGATCCGCAAGATGGCGGGCGATGCAGGTTTGCACGGCACTCCACCATTTCTCGGCGTCGATGCGATCCGCCTCCTGCGGTAGATGATCGACGCGGACCATCGAAACCAACGCGCCATCGGCCTGTAGTACCGCGGTGCGCACGCCCGACGTGCCGATGTCGATCCCGAGGCTGAGCGTCATGTCCGGGCGGCCAGAGCCTGGCGGTACTTCTCGGCGTCCCAGTCCAAGAGCTCCGCCTCCGCGGCCTCGCCGATGGGTTCCGGCTCCCAGCCGTCCGGCAGGCGCGCCAATACGTCGGACAGGCACTTCAGCATGGCCCGCTGGCTCGTCGTCGCATCCGCCCGGATGGCCGTGCCGGTGCCCGGATGGAGCACCGCCGGAGGACGGCCTGCGTGGTTTTGCGTGGGCAGGCGCGGCCCCAGGAACACCACATGGTCGGGGTAGTAGGTGCCCACCGTGGCAAGCGAGAGCGCGCGCGCATCCGTGGCGAGCCACCCGGCCGCGGCCCATTCGAACCCTTCCGGCGGATCCTCGGACGGCGAGACGCGGCCGATATCGGCCGGGGGCAGCGCCAGGCGGCGCTCCACCTCCGCGACCAGCGCGCCGACCTCGGCCACACTGGCACCGCAACAGATCAAGCCGTGATTCTCTAAGAGGAAGACGCAAGTTTCAGCGCGCGCGCGCGCGAGGATCTGCCCCGTCAGCGGCAAGCCCGGCTTACAATAGGGCACAAGCGCGTAGGCCAGACCGGACAGCGCCGCCTCGGCCGCAGCGCGCCCCTGCGGACAGATCCCATGGACGATGGCGGCAACGGAATGCGTGTGCACCACGACCGGAAAGTCGAGCGCGGCGTGGAACGTCGTCTCGATCGACGGCCGCAGCCTGATCCCGGGATCGAGCACGGTGCCCTTGCAACTCCCGTCGCCCGCCGCGCCACGCGCCTCGGCGATGGCCGCCTGCCGGTCCACCGGAACGAAGATGTCGTCGCGTTCAGCATTGGCGAGTTCGGTGCCGGAGGCCTTGATCCACATCACCTCGCCATCCTTGATCGAGGTGTTTCCCCCCGGCCCCTGCACCTGCAGCGGGTCCTGCCCGAGCCGGGCCGACAGCGCCCGAAACTCCGGCGTCAAAAGCGCAGGCCGCGTGATCATCTCAGCACCTCGATCATGTAAGTGGGGGCCGCACCGCCGTCGCCCACGAGGCCGGCGAGCACCCTCTCGGCGTCGCCGCCGGCGAAATCCGCCGCATGGAGGCCGCCGCGCACAAAGGCACTGTCCCAGCCGGCGGCGGCCGCGCCCGCAATGTCGTGTTCCAAGCTGTCGCCCACCATCAGCAGGCTGGTCGTGCCCAGCGCCGCGGCAACCGCATCGAACACGGGCCCATGCGGTTTGCCGTAGAACACGACATGCCCGCCGCGCGCGTGGTGTTCGTGGGCCAGCGCACCGGGGGAGACGACCCTGCGGCCGCCGCTCCGCGGGCTCGCGCGGTCCGGGTTGGAGCAATAGACGGGCAGCGACGCGGACAAGGCGTGATCGAGCGGGGCCTGCCAGTCGGCGGCGTCCGACCCATCGGGCAGGCCCATCAGCAGGATCGCGTCCGCCTCCGACGGCTCCCGGCACAGCTGCACCGGAAGGCCCTCTGCCCAGATCGCAGCATCTCCGGGGGCGCGCTCGATGGGAAAGAACCGCCGCTCTGCGATCCGCCCCTCCGCCACGTCGCGCCACAGCGCCTCGCCGCTCGTCATCACACAGGCAAAGATCTGTTCGGGAAAGCCCATGCGCGCGATACGCGCCATGTTGGGCGCGGCCCGCTTGCCGGAGTTCGACAGCACGGCCAGGCGGACGCCCGCCGCGTGCAGCGCGTCGAGCGCCACGACAGCGCCGGGATAGGGCGTCGTGCCATCGTGGAGAACACCCCACTGGTCGAGCACGATGGCCTCGTAGTCAGCCGCCACCTCCTGCAGCGTCTCGATGGCCCGGGTCATGGCGCATCAATCCGCCATATCCTCGGGCCTGGCTAGAGAGGCGAGATACGCGTCCACCTCCTCCGGCTTCATTGCCGGTGTTTCGCGCTGCGCGGCGCACGCGGGCATATCGCCGAAGTAGAACTGGAAGCCCGGGATCACCTGCCGCCGCCGTCGCATCGGCATGCCGTCATAGGGGAAGACGTCGGACCGCGCATTGGCGTCGTAATCGTGACAGGGCAGAACGTAATCGGCACGCTTGTCCAATTCCTCGACGGATTTCCAGCCTTCCCAAGAGTTTACGAAGCGGGCAGGTACCCAATAGCGCCACTTTTCGGCCGGGTTCGGCTCCAGATTGCGTTCTTCGAAGATCGCGTCGCCACAGACGACGATATCGCCCGCGCTGGTGGCCACGGTCACCGCCATATGCCCGACGGAGTGTCCGGGCGTGTGGAACATCGTGATCCCGGGCAGAACCTCGCACTCGTCCGCGACGGCCTCGAACACACATCCGGCATAGGCCGGTTCGATGCCGAGAATGCCGGATTCATAGGTGCGGTAGTAGAGCGGCAGGGGGTTGAACGCCATTTCGATCTCGCCCTTGGGGGCGATGTACCGGGCGTTGCGGAACTCTTTCATGTTCTGCACGTGATCCCAGTGCAGATGGGTGAAGACGACGGCGTCGATCTCGTCCGGATGCACGCCGAGCTTCTGTTCGAGGTGCTCATGGACCTGCAGGCAGCCGCGCTTTTCGCAATTGTGGTGGTACTTGCTGGCCCGCTCCTGGTCGGGCAGGCCGGTGTCGATCAGGATCTTGTGCTCGCCGGTGTCGACATAGTGACAGAACACCGGCTGCCACTTCTTCTTCCCGGCCGGCCCCTTCCAGAAGATGTAGGTGCCGAGGTCACCATGCAGCCATCCTGTGTTGATGGGGTAGATCTTCGTCTCGGCGACGCCCATAGCCAGCTCCGTATACTGAATTCCAACTCTGTATACAAAAATGCGAATCAACGGAGATTTGCAAGCGCTATCTCCGCGAATCGCCCGGCAAATTAACCTTGAGCGTCTCGATGAAACTCGCCGTCATGTGGCTGCGCATGCTTTCCGAGGCGGTCGCCGAATCCTCGGAAAAAATGTCGCGGATCAGGTCTTCATGGCTCTGCGCGGAGGCCAGAAGATCGTCCCGCGTGGCGAATTTGCGGGCCCGGAACGGCCCGGTGCGACGGCGAAACTCCGATGCGATTTCGGCAATGTAGGGGTTGCCGGTGGCCGCATAGATCGCCTGGTGAAACGCTTCATTGGCCCGAAGATAGGCGACACGGTCGCCCGCCTCCGCCGACGCGACGCAGTCCGCCTGGGCCGCGACGATCTCCGACCGCGACAACAGGGTCAGCCGCTGGGCCGCAATCCGGGCGCATGTCGCCTCGATTTCATGCATGGCTTCAAAGATTTGGCTAAGCTCTTCGCGATTGTACTCGGCCACGAAGACGCCGCGCCGTTCCCCCTGCACCAGAACGCCCTGCGCCGTCAGCCGCGTCAGCGCCTCCCGCACCGGCGTGCGCGAGGCCCCGAACCGGTCGGCAAGCCCGGCCTCGTCCAGCCGTTGCCCCGCAACGAGCGCGCCGACGCTGATCTCATCGACAAGCGCCTGCTCGATCCTCTGAGCGGCGGACTGCCGCTGCCTGTCGTCCCTACGATTTACGTTGATCGCCATTCCGTTTCCAAACCCCCAGGTCCGGGAAACGTACACCTTTTCGCGCATGGCAGCAACTTTGTATATTTACTTGTGGTAATGTATACCGAATACTCGGCGCGTATCGAAGGGGAGGGTCGATGCCCGAGATTCGTCTACAGACGCTGGTGAAGCGCTATGGCGCCGTGGAGGTCTTGCACGGGATCGACCTCGACATGGCGGACAGCGAGTTCACCGTCCTCGTCGGGCCATCGGGCTGCGGCAAGTCGACGACCCTGCGCATGATCGCGGGGCTCGAGGCCGTGTCGGACGGCGAGATCTTCATCGGCGGCAAGCCGGTGAGCCACCTCGACCCGAAGGATCGCGGCCTTGCCATGGTGTTTCAGGACTACGCGCTCTACCCCCATATGGATGTCGCGCGGAACATCTCCTTCGCGCTGCGCCTGCAAAAGCGCCCGAAGGCCGAGATCGACACCAAGGTGCGCGAGGTTGCCGCCACCGTCGGGCTGACGGACTTTCTGCATAGCAAGCCGGGCGCCCTGTCGGGCGGTCAACGGCAGCGGGTTGCGATGGCACGCGCCCTCGCCAAGGACAGCGAGATCTTCCTGTTCGACGAACCCCTGTCGAACCTCGACGCCAAACTGCGCGGGCAGATGCGCGCTGAGCTGGCCGTGATGCGGCAGCGCGTCAAAAAGAACATGATCTACGTGACCCACGATCAGATCGAAGCCATGACGCTCGCCGACCGCATCGTGGTGATGCATGGCGGGTACATCCAGCAGCAGGGCTCGCCCGAGGAGCTGTTCAAGCGCCCGGCGAACAAGTTCGTCGCGGGCTTTCTGGGCTCGCCGCCGATGAACTTTCTGGATGCCGATCTGGTCGAGGAGGGCGGGACGCTCTTCGCGCAGGGCGACGGGTTCAGCATCGCGATCCCGGCAGACCGGGCCGCGACGCTCGCGTCGAAATCCGGCGCGGTGATCTTGGGCATCCGTCCGTCCGACCTCAACTACGATGCGGCTGCCGCAGACGGGGCGTCGTTCGATCTGCGGGTCGTCGTTTCGGAATACGTGGGCGCGCAATCGGTGCTGTTGTGCACCTGCGGGCCGGAGAAGGTGACGGTGGAGCTGAAATCCGAAACCCCGGTCGCCCTCGGGGAATCACTGAGGTTCGCGGTCCGGCCAGAGGGCATTCATCTGTTCGACCGCAACGACGAAACGGCGCTTTAGGCGCCGAAGAAAGTGCACAGGGAGGAATACTGATGCTGAACAAATTCAAGATGGCCGGCCTGGGCGCCGTTTCGGCGCTGGCGGCCGCGGCGTCGGCCGGACCTTATGATGAGTATGCGGGTGAAACGCTGATCGTGAACTTTCCCGCGCATCCCCATTACGACGCAGTGATGAAGGTGCTGCCCGAGTTCACCAAGCAAACCGGCATCGAGGTGGAGGTCGACCAGCTCCCCTACCTGAAGATGCGCGAGCGCCAGACGCTCGAACTTGCGCAGGACGAAGGCGAGTATGACCTGATCGCCTATGTGGTGTTCTCCAAGGCCGACTACGTCTATGCAGACCAGCTGGAAAACCTCGCCAAGTACTTCATGAACCCCAAGCTGGCCGATCCGAGCTATGACGCGGATGACCTGATTGACGGCTACGTCCAGAATATCGGCGTGGCGGGCGGGACCAAAGGCTATCTGCCGGGGCCGACGGGGTCGCTCTTTGGTATTCCGTTCGGGTCGGAAACCTCCGTTCTGGCCTACCGGAAGGACATCTTCGAGAAGCACGGCATTGCGGAGCCGGAAACCTATGACCAGCTTCTGGAGGCGGCCTGCAAGATCCCGGAAGTTGAGCCCGGCATGGGCGGCATGGCCTCACGCGCGGCCTCCGGTCACCAGGCCAGCCATGCGTTCCTGCTGCATCTCGCGCCGCTTGGCGGTCGGATCTTCGATGATCAGTGGAACCCGATCATCAACAATGCCGCGGGTGTCGAGGCCGCAAATGCCCTGAAGACCATCGTGGATTGCGGCCCGGAAGGCGCCATGAGCTTCGGGCCCGCCGAGGCGGCCAACGCGTTCTCCAATGGCGATGCGGCCATGTTCATGGATTCCATCGCCTTCATGCCCGGGTTCGAGAACCCGGACCGGTCCAAGGTTGTCGGCAAAGTCGGCTATGCCATGCACCCCAAGGGCGTGCGGCGTGGCAGCCAGACCGGCGGTTTCGGCATTGCGATCCCCAAGAACGCCGAAAACAAAGAGGCCGCCTTCCTGCTGATGCAATGGCTGACCTCCAAGGAGGGTGACCTGATGGTCGCGATGCAGGGGGGCAACCCGTCGCGCTTCTCCACCTATCAGGATCCGGGCCTGAACGAGAAGTTTCCCTTCTCGGCCACCTTTGGTGAGGCGTTGAAGTACGCCGATCCCGACTGGCGCCCGATCATTCCCGTCTGGGGCAAGATCAACGCCGATATCGGCACGACCCTGTCCAAGGTGCTGACCGAAGATCTGGATATCCAGGAAGCCCTGGATGGTGTGGCCGAGCGGACCAAAGCCGTCATGGAAGAGGCCGGCTACTACACCTGGCAGCAATAGGCCGATCCTCCCCGCCGGGACGCGCGATGCGCGCGTCCCGGCTCAACCGGATCACACTTCACGCGGACAAAAGGTTCCCGGCATGCGCATCGCCAATGCAAACCGCATGACGCCTTACATGTTCATGGCCCCTGCGGCTGTCATCATGACCATCGCCCTGCTGTATCCCCTGGGCTACATGGTTTGGGGGTCGTTTCGGGACTGGAACCCGAGCCAGTCCATCGGCGAAGCGGAGTTTGTCGGCCTCAAGAACTACATCTTCCTGTGGTCGGACCCGAACTTCCACGAAAGCCTGAGCGTCACGTTGCGGTTCGCGTTCTTCGTGGTGTCCGTCGAGATGCTGCTCGGTGTCGGATTGGCGCTGCTTCTGGACCGCGACATTCGCGGCATGTCGGTTCTGCGGACAATGTTCATCCTGCCGATGATGATCGCGCCCGTGGTCGTGGGCCTGATGTGGCGGTACATGTATCATCCGACCATCGGGACATTTAACCGGTTTCTGGAGAGTATCGGCCTGCCCAGGGTCGACTGGCTGGGCGACTATGCGCTGACCTCGATCATCATCGCGGATATCTGGCAATGGACGCCGTTCATCTTCATCCTGTCGCTGGCCGCACTCCAGTCGCTGCCCCGCTCCGCGATTGAGGCCGCGCGCATCGATGGCGCCACCCCGTGGCAGCAGATCATCTATATCAAACTGCCCCTGATGATGCCGGTGCTGATCGTGACGGCCCTCTTGCGCCTGATCGACGCTTTCAAGGTGCTCGAGGTGATCCTCGTGATGACAAACGGGGGGCCCGGTCTGTCGACCGAAATCCTCGCCTTGCGCATCTCCCGCACGGCCACCGAGTTCCGCGAGCTGGGCGTGGCGGCGGCCATGTCCAATTACCTGCTGATCCTGCTCCTGGCCCTGACTGTGGTCATGTTCGCCATCACCCGGCTGCAGGAGGCCCGCGCCGCACGGCTGGCCCGACAGATTCAGGAAGAGGGCTGAACCCGTGACCCAGACCCGTCAGAACCCCGCTTTCTACGCCGTGCTGGTGGCGTTGATCTTCATGGCGGTCGGCCCGATCTGCCTGATGTTCCTCAACTCGTTCAAACTGGACGTGGACATTATCGACGGCACCACGGGCCTGTTGTTCCTGCCGACGATCCAGAACTATGAAACTGCGCTGTGCGACGTGCTCTGGTACGAGCCCGAGCACCTGGATTTCTGCTCGCTGAAGTTCGGCGGGGCCTTCATCAACTCGCTGATCATCGCTCTGATCTCGACGTTTCTGACCCTGGTGATAGGCTGTATGGCGGCCTATGCGCTGGTGCGGTTCCGCTTTATGGGGCGCGATACGGTCTCCCTGACCACGCTGATGGTGCGGATGGTGCCGCCCGCAGTGCTGCTGGTGCCGGTGTTCGGCCTCTGGAACAACGAGTTCTGCCTCGACCGCGACGGGCTGATCGGCGGCGCGATCCGCGAGGCGTTCGGCGGGCGCGGCGATGTCTGCCTTGCAGGAACCCATTCCGGGATCATCCTGATCTATGTCGCCATGAACCTGCCTTTCGTGATCTGGATCCTGCAGAGCTTCATCGTGCAGGTACCCCGCTCGCTGGAGGAGGCCGCGCGGGTCGACGGGGCGGGCCCCTTTCAGGTGTTCTTCCGGATCGTTCTGCCGCTGATCAAACCCGGACTCGCGGCGGCGGCCATCTTCACTTTCCGCATCGCGTGGAACGAGTATCTTCTGGCCTCCGCACTCAGCGATCGAGACACGAAAACGGTCCCCATCCTCATCGTGAACAACATGTCCGAGTTTAACGTGGAATGGGGAGTCATCATGGCCACGGGGATGCTGCTCGCGATACCCCCAATCATCTTCACCCTCTTGGCGAGCCGCCAGATCATCACAGGCATGACCGCCGGCGCGGTTAAGGGATGAGCGATGTGGGAATGGCTCGCTTCGCCCATAGACCCGGACCGCGCCCATATGGTTGGCTTTGCGGTGTCCTGGCACGGTCGAGCGATGGTGCTGGCTTGGGGCGTGCTGGCTCCCTTGGCGATCATTGCTGCACGGTTCTTCAAAATCCTCCCGGGACAGGACTGGCCCCGCGAACTTGACAATCAGCTTTGGTGGCGGTGCCATTGGATCGCTCAGACGAGTGTTTTCGCGTTATCCTTGATCGGCCTTGCCTTGATTTTTCCCGGTGACCCCTCGCGCGTCGACATCCATGGGTGGCTTGGCTACGCAGTTATTTTTGGCGCGACGCTGCAGGTTCTTCTGGGCTTTTGCCGTGGTTCCAAGGGCGGCCCGACGGCCCTCGCACCCGATGGCAGCCCCCGCGGACATCACTACGATATGACCACCTGGAGACGCGCGTTCGAAGCGTTGCACAAATCCTTGGGATACGGAGTTCTCGTGCTTGCAAGCGGGGTCATTCTTCTTGGGCTATGGAAGGCCAACGCCCCAGTGTGGATGTGGCTTGCGCTTGCGCTCTGGTGGCCTCTTCTCCTGGGCGTCTTCATCCATATGCAGCGCCGCGGAATGGCTGTGGACACCTACCAAGCAATTTGGGGGGACGACCCGACGCATCCGGGGAACCGGATGCCACCCCCTGGTTGGGGCGTGCGCCGCCCGGGCGACCGATCTTTAGAAGAAAAACGACTAGAGCAAACACCGCGCGAAAGCGCCTAGAGACGTGGCAGATAAGTGGTCCGGATCTAGACAGTGGGCATACTCTTCAAACCTGTGACTTGTTTGAAGCGCTATGGCTGGGCGCTTTAGCGAATTCGGCGCAAGCGGGCCACTAAATCAGCCCCCGACCCGTAGAGTCCCGCGTGTCCTCATTGCCCCGTAAGCCGTATCCCGCAAAGACCCGATGGGTGTCAGCAATTTCTTCCTCTTTCAAAAGTACCGGCTCGCCAATCTGCCGGGCAAGATGATAGTGGCGCGCGACGGCTTCGAGTTCGCCGGTGCGCCACAGAGCCTGTTCGAGCCCCAAACCGGTCGCGACAATCCCATGGTTCGCCATGAGGCAAGCGTTCCTGCCGTCGAGCCCAGCCAGAACATATTCGGCCAGTTCGCTGGAGCCCACAGTCGCATAGTCACAGACCCGCAC
>JBCDGG010000117.1:0-17986 GCA_038757905.1 Pseudomonadota bacterium
AGGCCGTTGATCATGCCACCCCAGGAGGGCATCCACAGGATCACCGAGAACACCATGCCGAGGGTCGAGGCCCAATCGGGCAGCGCGGTGTAGTGCAGGTGGTGCGGACCGGCCCAGATATACAGGAAGATCAGCGCCCAGAAGTGGATGATCGACAGCTTGTAGCTAAAGACGGGGCGTTCGGCCTGCTTCGGCACGAAGTAATACATCATGCCCAGGAAACCGGCCGTCAGGAAGAAGCCCACGGCGTTGTGGCCGTACCACCACTGCACCATCGCGTCCTGCACGCCCGAGAAGACCTGCACCGACTTCGAACCGAAGATGGACACCGGGATGCTGAGGTTGTTCACCAGATGCAGCATCGCCACCGTCACGATGAACGACAGCAGGAACCAGTTGGCGACGTAGATGTGCTTTTCCTTGCGCTTCAGGAGCGTGCCAAGGAACACCGCCAGGAACGCCACCCACACAACGGTCAGCCAGATGTCCACGTACCATTCGGGTTCGGCGTATTCCTTCGACTGGGTTCCGCCCAGCACATACCCGGTGGCTGCCAGCACGATGAACAGGTTGTAGCCCCAGAACACGAACCACGCGAGGTTACCGCCCCAGAGGCGGGCCGCGCAGGTGCGCTGCACGATGTAGAACGAGCAGGCGATCAACGCGTTGCCGCCGAACGCGAAAATCACCGCCGAGGTGTGCAGCGGCCGGAGACGGCCAAAGTTCAGGTAGCCCTGTGACCAGTCGAAGTTCAGTACCGGGAAGGCAAGTTGGAATGCGATGAATGTGCCCGCTAGGAAGCCGACGACACCCCAGAGCGCGGTCGCGATCACGCCGGCACGGACGACATCGTCCATGTATTCGCCGCTTACGTCTCTGAGTTCGCCATGGCTTTCATCGATGCCGCGCAGGTACCAGACGAACAGTCCGGCGGCGACACCCATGATGATGAGCGCGTGCACAAGGTAGGCGATGTCCCGCGCGTAGTTGGCCGCGATGGCCGCGCAAATCGCTACGATGCCCAACAGTGCGATCTTGGTATAATCCCACATTACGGTTGTCCCATCTTCAGTGTTATGCGCACCCGGACGTCGAAAATCGCACGCCAGGGCGCTTACCATGTCATTTCTATGGGCCGTCTTGGGGGATGAGGGCCTTGATCTGTGTCAACGAAACGGGCCCAGAATGTTGGCTTGCATCAAGGCAGATTGACGCGGCTGTCCCTATACTCCGGTCACGGTGTTAGCCGAGGAAGGGCAGACGTAATGGCATACAAATCGATTCTGACGGTCACGATGGGCGGGACTGTGGAGGGCTCTGCCCTCGATGGCGCTGTTGCCATGGCCGAGCAGTGTGACGCGCATCTCGAAGTCCTTGCTCTCGGCGTGGACGAGACGACGCCGGGTTACTACTACGCCGGCGCGAACGCCATGATCGAGCAACAGGCGATAGACCGGGCACGCGAGGAAGCTGCGGCGACCGAAGCCGCCGTGCGTCAGGTGCTGGAGGGGCGTGCCGTCCGATGGTCGGTCGTCACCGGTGTCGCTCAGATCGGGACGATACAGCACCTGGTCGGCGGGCATGCGCGGTTCTCCGATGTCGTCGTGTTGCCGAAGCCCTACGGCGATGGCCGGACGACGGCGGACGAGGCCGTGCTTGAGGCGGCTCTGTTCTCCGGGAACGTCCCGGTTCTGGTGTTGCCGGAAGGGCAGTTGCCGAAGGCGCCGGAACGCGTGGTCGTTGCCTGGAACCAGAGCGCCGAGGCGATGGGGGCGATCCGGGCGGCCTTGCCGCTGATCGTGGCGGCGAACCTGACCAATATCGTGATCGTCGACCCCCCGCGCCATTCGGCGGATCGCTCCGATCCGGGCGGCTATCTTAGCCAGATGCTGTCGCGTCACGGGGCGCGGCCGGAGGTTGCGGTGGTCTCGGCGACGATGCCCAAGATCGCCGATGTCCTCATCCGGCATTGTTCGGACCGCGAGGCGGATCTCTTGGTGATGGGGGCCTACGGGCATTCCCGCTTCCGTGAGGCGCTGCTGGGCGGGGCGACACGCGACGTTCTCGAAAGCGCGTCGCTGCCGGTGTTCATGCACCACTGAGCGCGCCTTGCGCGACCGATCTCAGGCCGATGCCCTCGGGCGTCGGCCTTTCTGTTGCGCGGCCCGCCCCAGCCTGCGGGACAGTCCCGTTGGCCCGCCGCACCGTTTCTCTTCCGGAAACGCTGCCGTGCTTTCGCCACAGGCGAACCCCAGAACCACCCAATATCCCCTATAGACGGTTAACCAAGCGGTCGGCTGCAAGGGAACCGTTTCACGGTGGGACGATCATGCTGAACTGGATGAAGGGCGGTACGGCCCGCCCCGCGCGGCGGACGGTTCGCGATCACGCGCCAACTCGCGCGGAGAGCGCGGGCGCCCGGGGGATCGTCGCCGGAACGCGCATTGCAACGAACGAGGGCTGGCGCCGGGCGGAGACGATCTGCGCCGGCGAGGCGGTGATGACCTTCGACAACGGGCCGAAACCCGTGCGCTCCGTCAGCCGGCGGCTCTGCCCAGGCCCCAGCGCGGGCAAGGCGGTGGCACAACCGCTCGTCGTGCTCGCGCCCGGTGTGGCCGGCAATGGCTCGACGCTCATGCTGCTGCCCGGACAGCCCATTCTGCTGGAAAGCGACATCGCCGAGCGTCTCTATGGCGATCCCTTCGCGCTGTTGCCCGCCACGGCGATGTCGGAACTGCCGGACGTGTCCTCGATGCTAAGCGAAACGCCCGTGGGCGCGGTCTCGCTGATCTTCGACGACGAACAGATCGTCTATGCGGATGGGCAGGCGTTGCTGCATTGCGAAGGCGCGCGCACCGCCAGCCCCGCAACGCTGGACGATGCGGTGTTTGGCCCGGCGACGCCCTATCCGGTGCTGCCCTTAGCCGAGGCGCGCTGGCTTCTGCAGGCCACGGAGCTGGACCGGGAAGTGCCGGCCGCCGCACCGCTCTCGGCCTGACGGATCTGACCGGGCGAGCGAGGTCCGGGCGTTCTTCAGCGACATAGCGGCCCGGGTCGCCTCTACGGTGGCAAAAGGGATTGGCGACTTGTCGGCGGTGGATCCCACCAGCGTCCCAAGAAATGGGGCCAAGCCACGCGACGAAACGATGCCTTGGCGGGCATCTCCAAATCACCCATTTGGATCGGCCATCGAAGGTGGACGCGGCGGCGCCGGTGCCAGGATTGCTATCCCGAAGGACAGACCATCCGCGCCATCGTCAGGCGGGCCATAAGGCCCGCCCCGAATCCCGCCGCCTTCTGCCTCCGCTTGGGCTCGGAGGAGGGGCATGCGTGCGCAGAGCGGCCGCCCCCGCGCGTCCGACCGGTCGGATCAGGCCGCCTGCGCGGCCTGACCTGTTCCGAAGCGGCCGTAGAACGTGGATCCCTTGGCAGCCATTTCCCGCAGCAGGGCCGGGCAGGCAAACCTCTCCCCATAGGTCGCGGCGAGTTCGTCGCAGCGCGCCGCGGCATAGGGCGTGCCCAGCATGTCGAGCCACGAGAACGGCCCGCCGGACCATGGCGCAAAGCCCCAGCCCAGAATGGCGCCGACATCGCCCTCGCGAATGTCGGTCAGGACACCGTCTTCGAAGGCGCGCACGGCCTCCAGCACCTGGGCAAAGAGCAGCCTGTGCTGCACCTCGATGAGGTCCGGCTGCGCTGCGGCGACCGGATACCACTCCGCCAGAACGGTGGCGAGGCCGGTGCGCTTGCCCGCCTCGGTGTAATCGTAGAAGCCCGCATTGGCCTTGCGGCCCATACGGCCCGCCGCTGCCAGCCGGTCCACCACGTCTTTCGCCTCGCGGTCGGGATAGGCCTCGCCCATCGCCGCCTCGGTCACCGCCGCGATCCGCTGTGCCAGCTCGACGGAGGTTTCGTCGATCAACTGCAGCGGGCCCAAGGGCATTCCCACGAGTTTGGCCGCGTTCTCGATCAGGGCAGGGGCGACGCCCTCGCTGACCATGCGGATCCCTTCGTTTCCGTAGGGCAGGATGCAGCGGTTGGCATAGAAGAAGCGCGCGTCGTTGACGACGATGGGCGTCTTCTTGATCTGCCGCACGAAGTCCAGCGACTTGGCCACGGCCAGGTCTCCGGATGCCGCGCCCTTGATGATCTCCACCAGCAGCATCTTCTCCACCGGGGAGAAGAAGTGGATGCCGATGAACTGCTCCGGCCGCGCCGAAGCCTTGGCAAGCTCCGTGATCGGCAAGGTCGAGGTGTTGGTGGCAAAGATGCAGTCCGGGCCGACGACGGCCTCGACCCGTTTCGTAATCTCCGCCTTGACGGCGATATCCTCGAACACCGCTTCGACGATCAGGTCGCACCCGGCGAGGTCGGCGACGTCGTCCGTCGCCGCGATCCGGGCGACCATCGCGTCGGCCTTGTTCGCCGAGACCTTGCCGCGCTTCACGCCCTTCGCGGCGTAATCGGCGGTGTGGGCCTTGCCGCGCTCGGCGGCCTCTCTGGACTGGTCGAGGAGGACCACGTCGATCCCCGCCTGCGCGGAGACGAGCGCGATGCCCGCTCCCATCATGCCCGCCCCAAGGACGCCGACCTTGGAGACCTTTGCATCGGCGACCGCCGGGCGGTTCGCGCCCTTTTCCAGGGCTTCCTTGTTTATGAACAGAGACCGGATCATCGCCTCGGAGGATGGGTTCATCAGGACGTTGGTGAACCAGCGCGCCTCGATCTTCAGCGCGGTATCGAAGGGCACGAGAGCGCCTTCGTAGACGGCCGACAGCAGGGCTTTCGCGGCCGGGTAGACGCCTTTGGTCTTGCCGTTGACCATCGCGGAGGCCCCGACGAAGTTCATGAAGCCCGCCGGGTGGTAGGGGGCGCCGCCGGGCATCTTGTATCCCTTGGCGTCCCAGGGCTTTACCAGATCCGCGTCCTTGGCCTGCAGAACCCAGGCCTTGGCGGCGGCCACCGGATCGTCGACGACCTCGTCGATCAGGCCGGCCGCCTTCGCCTTCTTGGGATCGCTCAACTTGCCTTCGAGCAGAAACGGCGCCGCGGCCACCGCGCCCATCTTGCGCACAAGGCGCGTCGTGCCGCCCATGCCGGGGAAAATGCCCACCATGATCTCCGGCAGGCCGATCTTGGCCTTCGGTGCGTCGGCACAGAAGATGCGATGGGTGGCCAGCGGGATCTCCAGCCCGATGCCGAGCGCGGTGCCGGGCAGGGCCGTGGCAATCGGCTTGCCGCCCTTGAGCGTCTTGGGGTCCATGCCGGCGCGCTCGATCTTGCGCAGGATGCCGTGGCAGCGCATCAGCCCGTCGAAGAGCCCCTGCGCGGGCGTTTCTCCCGCGGCGTCCTTCATCTTCGCGATCACGTTGAGGTCCATGCCTCCGGCGAAGCTGTCCTTGCCGGAAGTGATGACAATGCCCTTTACGGAATCGTCGGCAAGGGTGCTATCGATGTGGGCCTCGATCTCGTCCCAACCGTCCAGGCTGAGCACGTTCATCGACTTGTCCAGCACATCCCATGTGATGGTGGCGACGCCGTCCGCGTCTACGTCATATGCAAAATCGGCCATGTTCGTCGCCTCCCTCAAACGCGTTCGAGCACGGTGGCCGCGCCCATACCGGAGGCCACGCACAGCGTTGCCAGGCCGGTTTCCTTGTCGGCGCGCTCCATCTCGTCGAGCAGCGTGCCGATGATCATGGCGCCGGTGGCGCCCAGCGGGTGGCCCATTGCAATCGCGCCGCCGTTCACATTGAGCTTGGCGTGATCCACGTCGAAGGCCTGCATGAACCGCAGCACGACGGAGGAGAACGCCTCGTTCACCTCAAAAAGGTCGATGTCCGAAATGGCCATTCCGGTCTCGGCGAGGATCTTCTCGGTCACTGGGACGGGGCCGGTCAGCATGATGGTCGGGTCTGTGCCGATCTTGGCCGAGGCCTTGATGCGCGCGCGCGGGGTTAGCCCGTTCGCCTCGCCAAACGCTTTGTCGCCGATCAGCAGCGCCGCGGCGCCATCCACGATCCCTGACGAGTTGCCCGCGTGGTGGACGTGCCGGATCCTCTCCAGATGGGGGTACTTCATCAGCGCCACCGCATCGAAACCCGGCATAACTTCGCCCATCGCCTGAAACGACGGCGCCAGCGCGCCGAGCGCTTGCATGTCCGTTCCGGGGCGCATGTATTCGTCGTGATCGAGGATCGGCAGACCGTTCTGATCCGTCACGGTCACGATGGACTTCTCGAATCGCTTGTCGTCCCAGGCGGCCTGCGCCCGCTTCTGGGATTCGACGGCAAATGCGTCGACGTCATCGCGGCTGAAGCCGTATTCCGTGGCGATGATATCGGCCGAGATGCCTTGCGGGACGAAGTAGGTGTCCATCGCGACACTGGGGTCGACGGCAATCGCCGCGCCGTCGGAGCCCATGGCCACGCGGCCCATCATCTCGACACCGCCTGCGATGTAGCCATGCCCGCCGCCTCCGCGCACCTGATTGGCGGCCAGGTTCACCGCTTCGAGACCGCTCGCGCAGAACCGGTTGATCGCAAGGCCCGGGATCGCCTCGTCGAGATCGGAGGCCAGCACCGCCGTGCGGGCGAGGCAGCCGCCCTGCTCGCCGACCTGGGTGACATTGCCCCAGATCACGTCTTCGACGGCATGCCCGTCGAGCCCGTTGCGGGCCTTTACCGCGTTCAGGATCTGGGCCGACAGCCGCACGGCCGTGACTTCGTGCAAGGCGCCATCCTTGCGGCCCTTTCCGCGCGGACTGCGGAGCGCATCATAAATAAAGGCGTCGGTCATCGGGGTCCTTCCTGTGCTTCGGGGCCGGCCATGTCGGTGTGCCGTCCGAACATCTGTCCACCGCGTCGTTCGAGCCGGTCGGGCGGGCCGTACACGACGCGATCTATCCGTTCTGAAAAGCGGTTACATTCAACCGGATTCGGGGATCAGTGATACCCCCGGCGGCGCAGGTCCGCATTCGTGACGCTGCGGCCCGAAGGGTCACGCCCGGCCGCAATCCCATCACGTGTCCGTTTTCGGCCTGAGCGGGGCCACCTCTGTTGGGCCGCGCGGCAATCCGGCGCTCTCCGCGCGCCCTTGTGCCGCCGGTCGGCTTGGCACTAGGGTCGCACGGTATCACCGGTTCGGGCCGTGCTTCACCGTGCTTGCCTCCTTCGAGCATCGCTTTGTCTTCCTCTGCAACCCCAAGACCGGGACAACGGCGCTCGAACACGCGCTCGACCCCCATTGCGAGGTGCGGGTGGGCAAGACGCCGAACTGGAAGCATCTGAACTATTTCGCCGTCAAGGCGCTCTTTGGAGAGACCTTCGACAACGCCGGGTGCGATTACGTCACGGTCGTTCGCGATCCGCTGGACACGCTGCACAGCTGGTACCGTTACCGTCAGAGGCGTGCGCTCCGCCAACCTGGCCATCCCAATCGTGCCCGGTTCACCGGCGACATTTCGTTCGAGGCATTTGTGGGGGAATGGATCGCGCAGAGCAGCGAGCGCGCCCGCGTCGGCATTTCGGTGAATTTCTGTATCTCACCGGCGGACGAAGTCGCGCCCGCCCTGTATTGGCGGTACGAGGATCTCGATAACCTCAAGGCCTGGCAGGAGGACCGGATCGGGGCAGAGGTCACGATACCTTTCAAGAACAGGTCCCCCGAACCGCCGCAATCGTTCGACCGCGACGCGCTTCTGGCCCTGCCCGAAATCCAGAACGTCTACGATGCCTTCCGGCGCATCCCTACCGTGACCTGCTAGAGGCACGCCGCTCGGGGGGCAGCCCCTCGCCAACGCAGATCGCCCGCACCCTGGTGCATCGCCTGAGGGCGCATGGCATTGCCCCGCGCACACCTCTCCGGGTATCGCTTCGCGCTGCCGGGCGGGCTGTCAGGCGTTCTAGAAGTTGGCCGCGTCGAGCGTCATGACCGGATCGGCGCCGCTTTCGATGCGGGCAAGGTGCATCTTCGTGGCGGGAAGCTGCCGCGCCATGTAGAACCGGCCCGTCTCGATCTTCGCTTTCAGGAACTCGGCATCCCCGTCGCCCCGCGCCAGCTTTGCTGCGGCAGCCTTGGCCATGCGGGCCCACATCAGGCCAAGGCAGACATGGCCGAACAGGTGCATGAAGTCGTAGCTGCCCGACAGTGCATTGTTGGGGTTCTTCATCCCGCTCTGGACGAAGTACATCGCCGCCGCCTGCAGATCCTTCGAAGCCGTCTTCAGCGGCTCAAGGAAGCCGTCGCTCAGCGTTTCGTTCTCGGCATTGTCCTTCAGGAAGGCCTTCACCAGATCGAAGAAGGCCATGATGGCCTTGCCGCCATTCTGCGGCAGTTTGCGCCCGACGAGATCCAGCGACTGAATGCCGTTGGTGCCCTCGTAGATCATGGTGATCCGCGCATCCCGGACGAACTGCTCCAGCCCCCATTCCTTGGTGAAGCCGGAGCCGCCGAGCGTCTGCTGCGCAAGGACGGTGGTCTCGAATCCCTTGTCGGACAGGAAGCCCTTGATCACCGGGGTGAGCAGCGAAATCATCTCCTCCGCGGCATCGTCTTGCCCGCGTGCGGACCGGTCGATCAGTTCCGCTCCCCAGAAGGCGAAGGCCCGCGCGCCCTCCACGAAGCTTTTCTGCTGCATCAGGTTCCGGCGCACGTCCGGATGGACGATGATCGGATCCGCGGGGCCGTTGGGGTTCTTCTCGCCGGTGATGTCGCGGCCCTGCAGCCGGTCGCGCGCGAAGCCCAGCGCATTCTGATAGGCGACGGCGCCCTGGGCATAGCCTTGCAGCCCCACGCCGATCCGCGCTTCGTTCATCATGGTGAACATGGCGCGCATGCCCTTGTGCATCTCGCCGATGAGATAGCCCGTCGCGCCGTCATAGTTCATCACGCAGGTCGCGTTGCCGTGAATCCCCATCTTCTTTTCCAGGCCGCCGCAGGACAGCGTGTTGCGCGCGCCGAGCGAGCCGTCTGCATTCACAAGAAACTTCGGCACGATGAAGAGCGAGATCCCCTTCACGCCGTCCGGGCCGCCAGGGATCTTGGCCAGGACAAGGTGCACGATGTTGTCGACCATGTCGTGCTCGCCGGCCGAGATCCAGATCTTCTGGCCGGAGATCTTGTAGGTGCCGTCTTCCTGCGGATCGGCCTTGGTCCGGATCAGGCCAAGGTCCGTTCCGCAATGCGGCTCCGTCAGGTTCATCGTTCCGCCCCACGCGCCCGAGATCATGTTGGGCAGGTAGGTTTGCTTCTGGTCGTCGGAGCCATGCGCGGCGATGGCCGAATAGGCCCCATGCGTCAGGCCCCAGAACATGTTGAGTGCCATATTGGCGGAGACGAACATCTCGCCCACCGCCGTGTTGAGAAGGTATGGCATGCCTTGACCGCCGAATTCGGGATCGGCGTCAAGACCGATCCAGCCGCCTTCGGCGATTTGGTCGTAGGCCGCTTTGAAGCCGTCCGGTGTGCGCACCACACCGTTTTCCAGCCGGCAGCCCTGTTCGTCGCCCACGGTGTTCAGCGGGGCGAGCACCTCTTCGGAGATCTTCGCGGCTTCGCCCAACACGGCCGTCGTGAAGTCCGCTTCCATCTCGGCATAGCCGGGAATGTCCTGCTGGTCGGCCTCGAGGACGTCGTGCAGGACGAATTGGATATCTTTCACGGGCGCGGTGTATGTGGGCATCCGGCGGTCTCCTGTTGGTCTGGTCGGGGCTCAGCCGTTGGCGGCTCGGGGAGCCGGTGCGCTGAGATCGCTGAGCTTGTTTTCCACCCAGACCAGCTGCTCCTTGAGCTCGGCGATGGCACCGTCGAGTTCTGCGCGCTGGCGCTCCAGGTGGGTCAGATGTGTTGTGGCGACCTCGTGGGTGCGGGTCAGCTGCGTGACCTGCTGGTCGCCGACATAATAGAGGTCGAGAAGCTGGCGGATCTCTTCCAGCGAGAAACCGAAGCGCTTGCCGCGCAGGATCAGCGTCAGACGCGCACGATCCCGACGGGTGAACAGGCGTTTCGTGCCTTGCCGTATCGGTGCCAACAGCTCCTTTTGTTCGTAGAACCGCAGGGTGCGCGGCGTCACTTCAAAAGCGTCGCACATCTCGCGGATGGTCATCAGGCTCTCCGTCATTGTGTCATCTCCAGGTTACGTTGCGGACGGGAGATGACGGCTCGGACCGGACCATACAAGATCGGCTGACGTAACCGTAAACGGAACGCTGCGTCACGAACCAAAAACATACCGAAGGTTTCGAAAGCAGCGCCGAAATTGAAATTTTATTATTTTATATCAGCAACTTATACGACGTTTTCTGTCACGTATCTGCGTGACAGTCAAGCGCCGAATTGGCGGAAGCTGAATCACTCCAGATTGGCTTCGGTCTCCGAACGCATCTTCTCGAGGTCCGTGATGGCGTCCTCGATTTCTGTCTTCTGACGGGCCAGCGCGGCCAGCTGCCGGTCCGCCAGTTCGATGAAGGCTTTGAGCTGCGCTTGCGTGCCGGCCTTCTCGTACATCTCCAGCCATTGCCGGATTTCTTCGAGCGAGAACCCCCAGCGCCGCCCGCGCAGGATCAGCGTCATGCGGGCGATCTCCCGCGGTCCATAGAAACGCGAGCGCCCGTCCCGTTCGGGAAACAGCAGCTCGATATACTCATAGTAACGCAAGGTCCGCGGCGTCACCTCGAACTTGGCGCACATCTCCTTGAAGGTCAGGCGCTGGTCAGCCATCGGTACCCTCCCAGGCTTTAAAGGTAACGCATCAATGGTATGCGGCAACACATGCCGAGACTGCAATGCGTGATTGCGAAAGGCAGGCGGCGGCCGTCGGGCGGGCGCGCGGGACCTTGCCGCCCGCCTCCGCGCAGCCGATAAGGGGCGCAACGACGAAGCGTGGCAAATGACCGACAAGTACCGCCCGAGACCTACCCCCACTGGCGCTGCGGAGGCCGGCCAGTCCCCCGCCCATCCCGATATCGTCCGGATCGCGCGCCAGTTCATCGAGGCGATCCCGTTCTCGAACGATGTGGGGATGCGGCTGGAGCAGATCGGCGACGGGTTTGCGCAGATCTCGATGCCTTACTCCGAGAAGCTCGTGGGCGATCCGGCCACCGGCGTGATCCACGGCGGCGCCGTCTCCGCCCTGATGGACACCTGCGGGGGCGCCGCCGTGATGGCCCATCCCGATGGGGCCGCAGCCACGGCGACGCTCGATCTGCGGATCGACTACATGCGCGCCGCGCGCCCGGGGCAACGCATCATGGCGACGGCGGAATGCTATCATGTGGCCCGCTCGGTCGCCTTCATGCGCGCCGTCGCGCGCGACGAGGAGGAAGGCACGCCCGTCGCCACGGCGACCGGTGCGTTCACGTTCGAGCGCAAGGGTGCGCGGGCGCCATGAGCGGACGGCCCAAACCGGAACCCGTCCAAGTGGTGAAGGAGCGGCGTGACAGGGCGCTCAAGCGCCTTGTCGAGGGCGTGCCCTATTCGCAGTTCCTGGGCATCTCGTTCGATCGGCGGGGGGACGAGCTTACCGGTGTGCTGCGCTTTTCCGACCATCTGATCGGCAATCCGCAGGTGCCCGCGATCCATGGCGGGGTGACGGCGTCGTTTCTTGAGGTGACGGCCCTGATCGGCCTGAGCTGGAGCTGGCTTTGGGACGAGATGGAAAACGGCCGTCTGGCCGATGACACGGTTGAGCTGCCGCGCCTGCCCAAGACAATCGACTTCACGGTGGATTATCTGCGCTCGGGCCTGCCGCGCGATGCCTATGCGCGGGCGCGCGTCAACCGGCGCGGCCGGCGCTACGCGTCGGTTCATGTCGAGGCGTGGCAGGATCACCGAGACCGGCTGTTCGCCGCGGCCACGGGCCACTTTCTGATGCCCGATACGGCCTGACCCCGGTGTCGGATCTCCGGCACGCGCCGCGCAACCGGTCCGGCCCCGGGGCGGATGACGGCGCGGATGTGACCCACCGCCGCGTTCTGGGCATCGCCCTTCCCATCGTCGTATCGAATGCCACGGTCCCCCTGCTCGGGATCGTCGATACCGGCGTGGTGGGGCAGATGGGGGCGGCGGCGCCGATCGGGGCGGTCGGCATCGGGGCGATGATCCTCTCCGCGCTCTACTGGATCTTCGGATTTCTGCGGATGGGGACGACCGGCCTCGCCGGGCAGGCGCTCGGCCGGCGCGACGAAGCGGAGGTTTCCGCGATCCTGGTGCGCGTTCTGTTGATCGCGGGGGCCGCCGGCCTCCTGCTGATCCTCCTGCAGGCGCCGCTCTTCACCGCCGCGCTGGCGCTGTCCCCGGCAAGCGCGGAGGTCGAGGGCCTCGCCCAGAGCTACCTGGCCATCCGGATCTGGTCGGCACCCTTCGCGATTGCCACACTCGGGCTCACCGGCTGGTTGATCGCGCAAGAGCGAACGCGCGCCGTGCTGGCGATTCAGGTGGTGATGAACGGCATCAACATCGGCCTCGATCTGTTGTTCGTGATCGGCTTCGGCTGGGGGGTGGACGGGGTCGCCGTGGCCACGCTCATCGCTGAGGTCTCGGGCGCGGCGCTGGCGCTCTGGCTGTGCCGCGCGGCCTTCGCGCGGCCCGGCTGGCGCGACTGGACGCGGATCTTCGACCGCACGGCCTTGCGCCTGATGGCCTCGGTCAACCGCGACATCCTGATCCGGTCCCTGCTGGTACAGGCGATCTATCTGTCGTTTCTCTTTCTCGCGGCCGATTTCGGAGATGTGACGCTGGCCGCCAATCAGGTGCTGATGCAGTTCCTGCAGCTCTCCGCCCACATCCTGGACGGCTTCGCCTTCGCGGCGGAGGCGCTCGTGGCGCGCGCTTTCGGAGCGGGCGCCGTGCGCGCGCTGCGGCGCGGTGCGCGCCTTACGGGGCTTTGGGCGCTGGCCCTGATGACGGCGCTGTCCGCGGCCTTCGCGCTCTTTGGCTCGGTCCTGATCGACGCCATGACGACGGCCGAGGACGTGCGCGCGGCGGCCCGTCTGTATCAGCCCTGGGTCGTCGCCGCGCCGGTTGTCGGCGTCTGGGCCTATATGCTCGATGGGGTTTTCATCGGGGCCACCCGGGCGCGCGACATGCGCAACATGATGATCCTGTCGGCGGCGATCTACGCCCTTGCGGTGATCGTCTTGACGCCCGGGCTCGGCAATCACGGCCTGTGGGCGGCTATGATCATCTCCTTCCTCGCACGCGGGGTGACCCTGGGTCTGCGCTACCCGGCGCTGGAGCGGGCCGCGCGGCGCGCCTAGGGCAAGCGCCCGTCGAGCGCTGCGCGCATGTCGAAGATCGTGGCGTTGATCGGCGTCTGGTCGATCACGATCAGCCCGGCATTGCTGCGCTGAAGATCCACGATGGTGATCATCACGACCGTCAGAAACCCCGACAGGACGAAGGTGCGCCATGTCAGGGCCCGCCCGAGCATCCCGGCGCGATCGCCCAGCAGAAACAGCGCCGCGAGCGCGGTCGCCAGCATCATGGCGTAGGCAAAGTCCGACACCGGCTCCGCAATGGTGACGACGCGGTAGAGGTGGAGATCTATGACCTCGTTCATCGCTCCGGCGACGAAGGTCTTGATCGCGGGGGGCGTCGGATCGGCGGTGGCCTCCAGCGTCAGGGGCCACAGCTTGGCCTGCGCCTGCAACGTCCGGTCCAGGAAGGCCAGGGCGCTCTCGGAGGATTCGATCCCTGAGTTGCGCGGCACCACGCGCGTCTCCGCATAGTCCAGAAGCGCGACCTGCAGCTCCGTGCGCGCCGGGTCGGTGAGGTAGTCCGCTCGCAGAAAGGCAGTTCCGATTGCGGCCGACTCATCGACCAGCCGCGACTTCTTAACCTCGAAGAAGTTCAGCGCGTTACCGAAGCTGAAAGCGAGGAGCAGGCCGAGGATCGCGAGGATCGCGCCCAGCGTCGTCTCGCCCACGACCATGTCGATTTCCAGGCCCGCCTCAAGGCGCTGGCGGCGGCGCGTCCGCCCCAGCCACCATCCCAGAACCGCGGCGGTGGGCAGCAGGCCCAGCAGCAGGACGAGCGTCCACAGGACGCTCAAGGCCGGCATGTCGAGCTTGCCGTAAACAGCGACGGCTGTTGTGAATTCCATGGCCTACCCCCGCGCTTCGCGCCCCTGGCTCGCCAATTCCTACAGATGACGGGCGCTCAGGCCAGCCCCGATTGCGCCGATCAGCTGCGATGGGCCGCACCCGTTGCATCCGCGACCGAGCCATAGCCGCGGGCCTGCAGAAGGCCGTCGAGGTCGCGCGCGATGCGGGCGGCCAGTCCGATCCCGTCATAGGCGAGCGCGGTGTAGAGCTGCACCGCCGTGGCGCCGGCCTCGATCTTGGCGAGCGCCTCCTCGGCCGTCGACACCCCGCCCACGCCGATCAGGGGCAGGACGCCCCCGGTCTCGGAATAAAGGCGCCCGAGCACCGCCGTCGACCGTGCAAAAAGCGGCGCGCCGGACAGGCCGCCCGCCTGTCGTTTCCAGCCGCTCTTCAGGCCGTCGCGGGCCAATGTGGTGTTCGTGGCCACGATGCCGTGGACGCCGGCTTCCACGGCCGTTGTGGCGATCTCGGCGATCTCGGCATCGCTGAGGTCCGGCGCGATCTTGAGGAACACCGGGATGGGGCGCGCCAACTCGGCCCGCGCGGCCAGCACGCCATCGAGGAGCGACCGCAGCGCCGCCGGCCCCTGCAGGTCGCGTAGCGCTTCGGTGTTGGGCGAGGACACGTTGACCGTCGCGAAATCCACCATGGGGCCCAGCCGGGCGAGGACGGTCGCGAAGTCCGCGGCGCGGTCGGCGCTGTCCTTGTTGGCCCCGAGATTGAGCCCGATCACGGCGGCCTTGGGTCGCGAGGCCAGGCGCCGGGCGGCGGCCTCCATCCCGTCATTGTTGAAGCCGAAGCGGTTGATCGCCCCGCGATCCAGCGGCAGGCGGTAAAGCCGGGGGCGCGGGTTGCCCTCCTGCGGGCGCGGGGTGATCGCGCCGGCCTCCAGAAAGCCGAAGCCCGCCCTGGCGAGGGCCGACAACGCGGTTGCGTTCTTGTCGAAGCCTGCCGCGAGCCCCACCGGGTTGGGCAAAGCGAGCCCGGCGAGATTGGTCGCAAGGTGCGGCGAGGTGACCGGCCCCGACAGCGCAACGAGCCCCGCCCGCAGCGCCCGCAGCGCCAGCCCATGCGCCGTTTCGGGATCCACCAGCCGCAGTGCGGCCAGGGCCCCGCGTTCCAGCACGCTCAAGAGGGGGGCCCAGGCGCCGCGAATCCCGTCAAACGACACCCTCGGGGAAGATATGGCCCGTCGCGCCCAGTGGCAGCGACTTGTCCCACACCACGTCGTCGAGCGTCAGGTCGCGATAGAGATGCGGAAAGAGCGCCCCGCCGCGCGACGGCTCCCACCGCAGGTCCGGCCCGAGACTGTCGGCGGAGACGGCCACCAGCACCAGATCGCTTTCGCCGGCAAAGTGCTTGGCGGCGGTCTCGGTCACCTGTTCGGTCGTGGACAGATGGATATAGCCATCCTGCACGTCGATCGGCGCGCCGGCGGTGCGGCCGGCTTCCGTGAGCGCATCCCATTCGGGGCGTCGGAAAATCTTAAACACGAGCACATAGGCCCCATGCACCGGTCCGACGCGGTGGTCAAGGCGGGTCGAAGGGCGATGAGGCCCGGCGACGGGCCCAACGACAGGCCCGCCGGTGGCCGCGTCCCGCTCCGGGATGCGCCCCGCCCATCGGAGGGTTTGACCTCCGCGCGTCGGCGGCGCAACGTGGCGCCACACCCAACCATAATGATCAGGGAGATGCCCCATGCTTGCGCGGATACTGACCACAAGTGCCGCAGTCGCGCTGTCAGCGGGAATGGCTTCGGCCGAATACACGCTGCACATCCTGCACATCAACGACCTCCACAGCCGGATCGAGCCCATCAACCGCTTCGATTCCACCTGTTCGGCCGAGGACGATGCGGCAGGCGAGTGCTTCGGTGGCGTTGCGCGGGTGAAGACGCTGCTCGACCAGAAACGCGCCGAGCTTGCGGATGAGAACGTGCTGGTGCTCGACGCGGGCGACCAATTCCAGGGGTCGCTGTTCTTTACGACCTATCAGGGATCTGCGGCCGCGGAGTTCATGAATGCCATGGGGTTCGACGCGATGTCGCTTGGCAATCACGAGTTCAACCTGGGCCCGGTGAAGCTTGCTGAGTTCGTCGACGCGGTGGACGCCCCGGTGATCTCCGGCAGCCTCGATCTGTCCCAGTCCGAGGAGCTTGGCGGCAAGGTCGGCTCCACCCTCGTGCTGGAGGTCGGAGGGGAGCGCATCGGCCTCGTCTCCGCCGTGGCCAGCGACACGGCTGAACTGTCGAGCCCGGGCCCCGACATCATCTTCCAGGACGAGATCGAGAGCATCGCCGCCCAGGTGGAGGAGCTGACGGCGGACGGGGTGGACAAGATCATCGCCCTGACCCATGTCGGCCTGCCCGATGACATCCGCATCGCCGAAGCCGTGCCGGGCCTCGACGCGATCGTCGGCGGGCACTCGCACACCTATCTTTCGGCCACCGACCCGGACCGGGCGGGCGCCTATCCGACCTATGCCAGCCAGGAGGACGGAACGCTGGTGCCGATCGTGCACGCGTACGCCTACTCCAAGTATGTCGGGCATTTGGTGCTGACCTTCGACGATGACGGCAACGTGTCCTACGCCGAGGGCGACGCCATCCTTGTCGGCCCGGACGTGGAGAAGGATGCCGGCGTCGACGCCCGCGTGCAGGAACTGGCGGGCCCGATCCGCGCGACGATGGCCGAGGTGGTTTCGGAAGCTTCGGATGTGATCGACGGCGACCGCGCCTCCTGCCGGGCTCGCGAGTGTCACATGGGCAACCTTGTGGCCGATGCCATGTTGGAGCGTGTCCGCGATCAGGGCGTCCAGATTGCCATCCAGAACGGGGGCGGGCTTCGGGCCTCCATCGACGGGGGCGAGATCACCATGGGCGAGGTCCTGACCGTTCTGCCGTTCCAGAACACACTCGCCACCTTCCAGTTGACGGGGGATGACGTCGTCGCCGCGCTGGAGAACGGTGTGAGCCAGGTGGAAGATGGCGCGGGCCGGTTCCCGCAGGTCGCCGGGCTGCGCTACACGTGGGATCCCGCCGGTGAACCCGGCAACCGGGTACGCGCGGTCGAGGTCATGGAAGACGGGGCCTGGACGCAGATCGCCTCCGAGAAGGTCTATGGCGTGGTGTCCAACAACTTCATGCGCAAGGGCGGAGACGGCTACGGCGTCTTTGCCAGCAACGGCATGAACGCCTACGACTTCGGGCCGGGCCTCGAGATGGTCGTCGCCGACTACCTCGCCGAGAACACGCCCTACACGCCCTATCTGGACGGGCGGATCGCCGAGGCGAACTGAACGCGGAGCGGCCGCGGCCCTGGGCCGTGGCCGCCTGTTGTCTCATCGGCGTAGAGCGGTTTGTGCAGCTGCTCTACGCGCGGGCGCGGCGCCGCTAGGATGCCGCCCGGTGCATGGCCTGGCCAAGCCGGATGTGAAGCAGTGCTGACAATGCCGCCGGTGGGGTCCGGCCGGTGTCAGACAGACGGCGCCGTGGTGCAGGCCCGGAATGCGGCCACGGCCTCGGGCGCGCCGGTCAGGTCGAACATGGCCGAGGCATCGCCCGACAGGGCCGTCGCGGTTCCGGCGCTTTCCAAGCCCAGAAGCACGTTGCCGAACCCCGTGTCAGAGACGCTGAGGGCTGTGTTGCCGGCGCTCAACCGATGCCTGTTCGTCGAGATCGTGAGGCCCGTATTGCCGAACTGGATCGCGAACACGGGAGCCCCCGGCCAGGGGGCGGGCCGGGTCACCGTGATCTCATAGAGCGACGCCGCGGGATCGAACGTGACCCGCACGTCGCCCTCCGGGCCGGAATGCACGATGTCGCAGATATCCGAACTGCGCGCCTCCCATCCGAGGGCCGGAGTGCAAAGAACGCAGACGGTTAG